>NZ_JAESIF010000015.1:0-143616 GCF_016757295.1 Streptomyces sp. M2CJ-2
CCGCCACACCTACAAGGCCACCATCAGCATCGACATCTTGACGTCGGCTCCCGGACCGTAAACTTCACGGCCTTGGGCAAAAGCCCGTGGGGGCCTTTCTCCTTGCAGGACAGGATGATCCGGCAGGGGTCGCGGTCGAGCCGCTCGAGGTCGTGCACGGACAACCGCGGGACTGCGGGGGCCGGTCATCGGGCTGCTCCAGGAGGGTCGTCGGTGGTGCACGGCACGGGCAGGGCGCCACACACCACCGACGACGCGTCGCGACGGGGAGCGGAGGTCAGCCCAGCAACTCGCGGATCAGCGCGCCGACCTGTTCCGTCTCGAGGAGGAAACCGTCGTGTCCGTAGGGCGACTCCACCACTCTGAGCCGGTCGGCACCGGGAAGGTGCGCGGCCAGCTCGGCCTGCTGGGACAGCGGGTAGAGACGGTCCGAGTCGACCCCGGCCACCAGCGCGGGCGCGGTCACCCGGCGCAGGGCCGCACGGACGCCACCCCTGCCGCGTCCCACGTCGTGGCCGTTCATCGCCTCCGTCAGCACCACGTAGCTCCCCGCGTCGAACCTCCGGACGAGCTTGACCGCGTGGTGGTCGAGGTACGACTCGACCTGGTACCGGCCGCCGCGCCACGGGTCCTCCGCCCCCTGGGGCTCCCGGCCGAACCGGGCCGACAGCTCCGGCTCGCTGCGGTAGGTGACGTGGGCGATGCGCCGGGCGATCCCCAGCCCGGCGTGCGGCCCCCGGTCGGTGTCGTGGTAGTCGCCGCCGTGCCAGTGCGGATCACTGCGAACGGCGTGGAGTTGGAGGGTGGACCAGGCGATCTGCTCGCCGCTCGCGGCCGCCGTGGTGGCGAGCAGCAGCAACGCCCCCGTGCGCTCGGGATGCGTCACCGCCCATTCCACGGCACGCATCCCGCCCATCGAACCACCGACCACCAGCGCCCAGGTCCGCACGCCGAGCGCGTCCGCCAGCCGGGCCTCGGCGGCGACCTGGTCCCGCTGGGTCAGGTACGGGAAGGCGCCGCCCCACCGGTGCCGCCCGCCGGGGCGCGGCGAGGCCGGTCCCGTGCTGCCCTGGCAGCCGCCCAGCACGTTCGGGGCGACGACGAACCAGCGGTCGGTGTCGAGGGCCAGCCCGGGCCCGATCAGCCCGTCCCACCAGCCGGCCGTGGGATGACCGGGGCCGGCCGGTCCGGCCGCGTGGCTGTCGCCGGTGAGCGCGTGCAGCACCAGCACGGCGTTGGAACCGTCCGGCGCGAGCCGCCCCCAGGTCTCGAATGCCAGTTCCACGCCGGGGAGTTCGCCACCCGCTTCCAGCGGCAGCGGCGTGCCGAGGGCATGCCATTGACGCCGCCCGGGCGGGTCCCCCTCCTGCCAGGCCCCGGTGGCCGGCGGGAGGGGGACCGATGTTCCGGAGGCCGTGAAGGCGTTCAGGAGGCGCCCTTGGCCGCGCGGAAACCGGACTCCAGGTCGGCCCTGAGGTCGGCGAGGTTCTCGATGCCGACCGACAGCCGCACCAGACCCGGCGCGGTTCCGGTCGCCGCGAGCTGCTCCTCGTTCAGCTGGCTGTGGGTGGTGGACGCGGGGTGGATGATCAGGCTGCGCACATCACCGATGTTGGCGAGGTGGCTGAACAGTTCCACACCGTCCACGAACCGCTTGCCCGCCTCGACGCCGCCCTTCAGCTCGAAGGCGAACACCGCGCCGGCACCGCGGGGCAGGTACTTCTGCGCCGCCTCGTACCAGCGGTTGGACGGCAGGCTCGGGTAGTGGACCACCGCGACCTCGTCGCGCTGCTCCAGCCACTCCGCCAGCGCCAGCGCGTTGGCCGTCTGCCGCTCCATGCGCAGGCTCAGCGTCTCCACGCCCTGCAGCAGCAGGAACGCGGAGTGCGGGGCGATCGCCGGTCCGAGGTCGCGCAGCAACTGGACACGCAGCTTGATCGCGAACGCGCCGGGGCCGAGCGCCGGCCAGTACCGCAGTCCGTGGTAGCTGGGGTCGGGCTCGGTGAAGTCCGGGAACCGCTCGGCGTGTGCGCCGAAGTCGAAGGTTCCGCCGTCCACGACCACGCCGCCGATCGTGGTGCCGTGCCCGCCGAGGAACTTCGTCGCCGAGTGCACCACGATGTCCGCGCCGTGCTCGAGCGGACGCAGCAGGTAGGGCGTGGCGATCGTGTTGTCCACGACCAGCGGCACGCCCGCGTCGTGGGCCACGTCCGCGACCGCCCGCACGTCGAGCACGTTGTTCCGCGGGTTGCCCAGGGTTTCGGCGTAGAGGGCCTTGGTGTCGGGCCGGATGGCCGCGCGCCAGGCCTCGGCGTCGTCGGGATCGTCGACGAAGGACACCTCGATGCCGAACTTCGGCAGGGTGTGCCGGAACAGGTTGTACGTTCCGCCGTACAGCGAGGTGGACGAGACGATGTGGTCGCCGGCCCCGGCCAGCGTCAGGAGGGCCAGCGTCTGTGCGGCCTGCCCCGAGGACAGGGCCACCGCCGCCACTCCGCCCTCCAGGGCGGCGACGCGCTGCTCGAGGACGTCCTGGGTGGGATTGTGGATGCGGGTGTAGATGTTCCCAGGCTCCGCCAGCGAGAAGACGTCGGCGGCGTGCTGGGTGTCCCGGAACACGAACGAGGTCGTCTGGTAGATCGGCGTGGCCCGGGCCCCGGTCGTGGGATCGGGTTCGGCACCGGCATGGACCTGCTTGGTCTCGAACGACCAGGCCGACGTGTCGGGACCGGTGGACGTCCCCTCGGGCGTGTCGGCGGCGGTGTCGGGTTCGGTGGGCTGGCTCATGATGTGCTCCTCGTGCGCAGTGCGGGCGCGGACCACGGGTGGCGTGCGGATCCGCGGACCTGCCTGTGGGGTGCGGGGGCGTGCCGGACGGCCCTGGGGATCAGGGCGTCGGAGAGGACCACGTGCCGACGTGGGTGTCGGTTCGTCGCGCGACACGCCGTGGTGGTGACACGTGTGTGGTCGGTTGCGGCGTGTCACCGACGCCAGCCTACGACCAGATGAGCGCGAAATGAGACGGCGTCTCAGTAGGTGGTCGATCTCTTCACACGGTATTCATGAAGGTGCTGTGCCCGGGCCGCGGCCCCGCCGACCGGGCCGGCCGGCGACGAACACGGCTCCGCCCCGGCCGGGCGTCGTGCCGGCCGGGGCGGAGCCAGTGGGGTCTTCGTCCGGGTTGCCCGGGTCGCGTCAGCCGAGGGAGGCCAGGGCCTCGTTCCAGATGGCGGACGGACGCATGACGGCGGCGGCCTTGGCCGGGTCGGGCTGGTAGTAGCCGCCGATCTCGGCCGGCTCGCCCTGGACGGCGATCAGCTCGTCGACGATCTTCTGCTCGTTCGCGGCGAGCGTCTCGGCGAGCGGGGCGAAGGCCTTCGCCAGGTCCGCGTCGTCGGTCTGCCCGGCCAGCTCCTGCGCCCAGTACAGGGACAGGTAGAAGTGGCTGCCGCGGTTGTCGATGCCGCCGAGACGACGGCTCGGGGACTTGTCCTCGTTGAGGAAGGTCGCCGTGGCCCGGTCGAGGGTGTCGGCCAGGACCTTGGCCCTGGTGTTGCCCGTGGTCGTCGCGAACTGCTCCAGGGACGGAACCAGGGCGAAGAACTCACCGAGGGAGTCCCAGCGCAGGTAGTTCTCCTTGACCAGCTGCTGCACGTGCTTGGGCGCGGAACCGCCCGCACCCGTCTCGAACAGGCCGCCGCCCGCCATCAGCGGGACGACCGACAGCATCTTGGCGCTGGTGCCCAGCTCCAGGATCGGGAACAGGTCGGTCAGGTAGTCGCGCAGCACGTTGCCGGTGACCGAGATGGTGTCCTCGCCGCGGCGGATGCGCTCCACCGACAGCTTGGTGGCCTCCACCGGGTTCAGGACGCGGATGTCCAGACCCTCGGTGTCGTGCTCCGTGAGGTACTGCTCGACCTTGGCGATCAGGTTGGCGTCGTGGGCGCGGGTCTCGTCCAGCCAGAAGACGGCCGGGGCGCCGGTGGCGCGGGCGCGGGTGACGGCGAGCTTCACCCAGTCGCGGATCGGCGCGTCCTTGGTCTGGCAGGCACGGAAGATGTCACCGGCGGAGACGGTCTGCTCCAGGACGACCTCGCCGGCCTGGTCGACCAGGCGGACGGTGCCGGTGACCGGGATCTCGAAGGTCTTGTCGTGGCTGCCGTACTCCTCGGCCTTCTGCGCCATCAGACCCACGTTCGGGACCGAGCCCATCGTGGACGGGTCGAAGGCGCCGTTGGCGCGGCAGTCCTCGATCACGGCCTGGTAGACGCCGGAGTAGCTGGAGTCCGGCAGGACGGCCAGGGTGTCGGCCTCCTGGCCGTCGGGACCCCACATGTGGCCGGAGGTGCGGATCATGGCCGGCATGGAGGCGTCCACGATGACGTCCGAGGGGACGTGCAGGTTGGTGATGCCCTTGTCGGAGTCGACCATCGCCAGCTCCGGGCCCTCGGCGAGCTCGGCGTCGAAGGACGCCTTGATCTCGGCGCCCTCGGGCAGGCCCTCGAGGCCCTTGTAGATACCGCCCAGGCCGTCGTTCGGGGTGAGGCCGGCCGCGGCGAGCTGCTCACCGTACTGCGCGAACGTCTTCGGGAAGAAGGCGCGCACCACGTGGCCGAAGACGATCGGGTCGGAGACCTTCATCATCGTGGCCTTCAGGTGCACGGAGAACAGCACGCCCTCCTGCTTGGCGCGGGCGACCTGCGCGGTCAGGAACTCGCGCAGCGCGGCGACCCGCATCACGGAGGCGTCGACGACCTCGTCCTTCAGGACGGGCACGGACTCGCGCAGCACCGTGGTGGTGCCGTCGTCGCCGACCAGCTCGATGCGCAGCGCACCGTCCGCGGCGATCACCGCGGACTTCTCGGTGGAGCGGAAGTCGTTCTCGCCCATGGTCGCCACGTTCGTCTTGGACTCGGCGGTCCAGGCGCCCATGCGGTGCGGGTGGGTCTTGGCGTAGTTCTTGACCGAGGCGGGGGCGCGCCGGTCGGAGTTGCCCTCGCGCAGGACCGGGTTCACGGCGGAACCCTTGATCTTGTCGTAACGGGCGCGGACCTCGCGCTCCTCGTCGGACTGCGGGTCGTCCGGGTAGTCCGGCAGCGCGTAGCCCTGGCCCTGCAGCTCGGCGATCGCGGCCTTGAGCTGCGGGATCGACGCCGAGATGTTCGGCAGCTTGATGATGTTGGCCGCGGGCGTCTTGGCCAGCTCACCGAGCTCGGCGAGGGCGTCCGGGATGCGCTGGTCCTCGGTGAGGTACTCCGGGAACACCGCGATGATGCGTCCGGCCAGCGAGATGTCACGCGTCTCCACGGCCACACCGGCCTGCGAGGCGTACGCCCGGACCACCGGCAGGAAGGAATACGTCGCCAGGGCCGGGGCCTCGTCAGTGTGCGTATAGATGATGGTCGAGTCAGTCACCGGGTGCTCCGCTCCACGTCTGCAACATTGCTCGACATCAAGATATCCCGTTCGCGGCCCGGGCTCGACAGGGGTCCGGACCCATATGGGCCGGCCCGTCCTCCCCATCCCCGGCCGCAGGTCGTCGGCCGGGGTCCGTCGGGGTCCCTGGAGGGCCGTCGGGGTCTGCCGCAGCCGGTCAGATCGGCCGGGTCACCGTCATGTCGCTCGGCTCGGGCTCCGCGTCGCGCTGCTGCGGGAACACCACCGTGCCCTGCTGCAGCGCCACCGTCCGCGCGGGTGACGGGATGCGGATGCCCTCCTCGCGGTAGCGCCGGTGCAGACGCTTGATGAACTCGTGCTTGATCCGGTACTGGTCGCTGAACTCGCCGACGCCCAGGATCACGGTGAACCCGATCCGGGAGTCGCCGAAGGTGTGGAACCGCACTGCCGGCTCGTGCTCCGGGATCGCGCCGGTGATCTCCGTCATCACCGCGGCGACGACCTCCTTGGTCACCTGTTCCACCTGCTCCAGGTCGCTGTCGTAGGACACCCCGGCCTGCACCAGGATGGTCAGCTTCTGCTCGGGACGCATGAAGTTGGTCATGTTCGTCTTCGCGAGCTGCCCGTTGGGGATGACCACCAGGTTGTTGGAGAGTTCGCGGACCGTAGTCTGGCGCCAGTTGATGTCCTCGACATAGCCCTCCTCGCCGCTGCTCAGCCGGATGTAGTCACCGGGCTGGACGGTCTTGGAGGCGAGGATGTGGATGCCCGCGAACAGGTTGGCGAGCGTGTCCTGGAGGGCCAGCGCGACCGCCAGGCCGCCGACGCCGAGGGCGGTGATCATCGGGGCGATGGGGATGCCGAGCGTCTGGAGCACCACCATGAACCCGATCGCCAGGACCAGGATCCTGGTGATGTTCGTGAAGATGGTGGCCGACCCGGCGACACCGGAACGGGACTGGGTCACCGAGCGCACCAGACCGGCCACCACCCGGGCCGCCGACACGGTCGCCGCGACGATGACCAGGACCGTCAGCGTCTGGTTGACGTTGTGCTGCACGGTCCGGGTCAGCGGCAGCGCCGCCGCCGCCGAGGCCGCGCCGCCCGCGACCGCCGCCCACGGCGCGATCATGCGCAGGGCGTCCACGAGGACGTCGTCCCCGCGCCAGCTGGTGCGTTCGGCGTGCCGGCCGAGCCAGCGCAGCAGCATCCGCAGCAGGAACGCCGCCAGCAGACCCGCGACGATCGCGATACCGGCGTACAGCAGATCGTCCAGCGTGAGCGCGCGCGTCACCGCTCACCCCCGGCGAACGTCCTCGCCGTCGACCGTATGTGATGTCGTGTCACGTCTCGTCACCTGCTCGAATTCGGGGATGCCCGGGAGGGCGCGGGCCGGGAGGTGTGCCGGGCCGGATCGGCCTGGCCCGCGGTCGGCACAGTCGCTCATCTTGCCGTATCGACAGGGGGAGTTCGCACCGCGCAGAGCAGCGCGTCCGGCAACCGTCGGCCGGGGAGCCGTGCGGACGGTGCGCCTTGACCTCGATGAAGGTCGAGGTTCTATGTTCTCCCGCATGAGCATGGAGACCACAGCCTGGACCCAGTTGCGCAGCGTCATGACCGCAGAGGAGGAGCGCCGTCCCTTCGCGCGGGACACGCTGCGCCGGATCGGAGGGTTCGCCCGCCCGCACCGCCGCCGCCTGACCCTCTTCGTCCTGCTCGGATCGGCGACCGCGCTGCTCGCCGTCGCCACCCCCGTGCTGGCCGGGCGCGTCGTCGACACCATCGTGACCGGCGGCGACTCGGCCACGGTCGTCCGGCTGGCCCTGCTCATCGCGCTGATCGCGGTGACGGAGGCGGCGCTCGGCATTCTCGGCCGCAGACTGTCGGCCTCCCTCGGGGAGGAACTCATCCTCGATCTGCGGACCGCCGTGTTCGACCACGTGCAGCGGATGCCGGTCGCGTTCTTCACCCGCACCCGTACGGGCGCGCTCGTCTCCCGTCTCAACAACGACGTGATCGGCGCCCAGCGGGCCTTCAGCAACACCCTGTCCACCGTGGTCGGCAACGTGGTGACGCTGGTGCTCGCCCTGGCCGTGATGCTCGCCCTGTCCTGGCGGATCACCCTGCTCGCGCTGGTCCTGCTGCCGGTGTTCGTGATCCCCGCCCGGCGCATGGGCCGCCGCATGGCCCGCATGCAGCGCGAGGCCGCCGCCCTGAACGCGGCCATGGGCACCCGGATGACCGAGCGCTTCTCCGCGCCCGGAGCCACCCTGGTCAAGCTCTTCGGCCGCCCCGAGGAGGAGTCGGAGGAGTTCGCCGAGCGCGCCCGCCGGGTGCGGGACATCGGCGTACGGACGGCCACCGCCCAGACCGTGTTCATCACCGCGCTGACCCTCGTCTCCGCCCTCGCCCTGGCCCTCGTCTACGGAGTGGGCGGCCACCTCGCGCTGCGCGGCGCCCTGGAGCCCGGCGCGGTCGTTTCGCTGGCGCTGCTGCTCACCCGCCTGTACGCGCCGCTGACCTCGCTCGCGGGGGCGCGGGTGGAGGTGATGAGCGCCCTGGTCAGCTTCGAACGGGTCTTCGAGGTGCTGGATCTGCGGCCGCTCATCGAGGAGAAGCCGGACGCCCGCGACGTCCCCGCCGGGCCGGTGTCCGTCGAGTTCGACGACGTCCGCTTCGGCTACCCGTCCGCAGACAAGGTCTCACTCGCCTCCCTGGAGGAGGTCGCCACCCTGGACCCGAACGGGGGCACCGAGGTCCTGCACGGCATCTCCTTCCGCGTCGAACCCGGGCAGACCGTGGCCCTCGTCGGCTCCTCCGGCGCCGGCAAGTCGACCGTCGCGCAACTGCTTCCGCGCCTCTACGACGTCGACTCGGGCGCGGTGCGCGTGGGTGGCGTCGACGTCCGGGACCTCACCGCGCGGTCGCTGCGCGACACCCTCGGCATGGTCACCCAGGACGGCCACCTCTTCCACGACACGGTCCGCGCCAACCTGCTCCTGGCCGGGCCCGGGGCGAGCGAGCCCGAACTCTGGGACGCGCTGCGCCGCGCCCGCCTGGACGACCTCGTACGGTCCCTGCCCGACGGTCTGGACACGGTGGTCGGAGAACGCGGCTACCGGTTCTCCGGCGGGGAACGCCAGCGCATGACGATCGCCCGGCTGCTGCTGGCCCGGCAGCGGGTCGTCCTCCTCGACGAGGCCACCGCCCACCTGGACAACACCTCCGAGGCGGCCGTCCAGGAGGCGCTCGCCGAGGCGCTGGAGGGCAGGACGGCCATCGTCATCGCCCACCGGCTGTCCACCGTCCGGGCCGCGGACCAGATCCTGGTCGTCGAAGCCGGCCGGATCGTGGAACGGGGCACGCACGAGGAACTGCTGGAGGCCGACGGCCGCTACGCGGCACTGCACCACACCCGGTTCGCCCCCCGGCCGGCGGACCCCGGCCACGACCGGGACCACGACCGCGGCGCACCGGCGACGGTGTAGGCCCCGCCCGGCCCGCCGCACAGCGCCGCCGCCGACCCCGGGATCGAGGTCGGCGGCGGCGCTCGCGTGTGCGCGGCGGCTCCCCCGCAAGGGAGCCGCCCGGCGTCAGGTTCCCTGGCTGGTGGCCTTCGCCAGGCTCGAGCTCTCCCGGGCGCCGGACTTCCCGTGCCCGGAACCGCTCTGGCCACGGCCACGGCCACGGCCGCGACCACGCCCGCGACCACGGCCGCCGCCGTCGCTCGCGTACGCGTCGAGCTCGATGGCGAGCGGCGACGCGGTCAGGACCGACGAGTACGTGCCCACCAGCATGCCGATCAGCAGGGCGAGCGCGAAGTCGGTGAGCGAGTCACCGCCCAGCAGAGCCAGCGAGGCCAGGATGAAGATCACACCGATACCGGTGTTCACCGTACGGGGCACCGTCTGCAGGACCGCCAGGTTGGTGGTCTGGGCCAGGGGCGTCTTGGGGTTCTTCTGCCACAGTTCCCGGACGCGGTCGAAGACCACGACGGAGTCGTTCACCGAGTAACCGACCACGGTGAGCAGTGCGGCCAGGAAGATCCCGTCGATCGGCTTGCCCAGCCACGCGAAGATGCCGGTGAGGATCACCACGTCGTGGGCCAGGGTGCTGACCGCCGCCGTGCCGAACATCCAGCGGAACCGGAAGGCGAGGTACAGGAGCTGGGCGCCGAGGGCCAGGCCGAGCGCGATCAGCGCGTTGCGGCGCAGTTCGTCGCCGAGGCTCGGGCCGATCAGCTCGTCGCGGACCTTCTCCGCCCCGCCGCCGATCTCGTCGATGACCTCGGCGACCTTGACCGCCTCGGCGTTGCTCAGCTCATCGGTACGCACCGTCAGCCCGTCGTCCCCGGAGGACTGCACGACGGCCTGCGGGAAGCCGGCGTCGGCCAGGGCCGTGCGGGCCTGGTCCGGATCGACGGTCTTGGTGGTCGAGTACTCGATCAGCCGACCGCCGGTGAACTCGACACCGAAGTTCAGCCCGCGCACCACGATGCCGGCGCCGGTGACGAGCAGCACGATGAGGGAGACCGCCAGCCAGCGGCGCGGGCGGCGCATCAGCTGCGGGTCGCGACGGGTGAGGTACTCGCGGACCCGCCCGATGGAGGCCAGACCGGTGAGCTTGGGACGACGGTGCACCCAGCCGCGGCCCACCGCGAACTCGGCCAGCACCCGCGTGATCACCAGGGCGCTGATCATGGAGGCGAGGACACCGATGGCCAGGGTGACGCCGAAGCCCTTCACCGGACCGGAGGCGAGCAGGAACAGCAGACCCGCCGCGATGAGCGTGGTGATGTTGGAGTCTGCGATCGCACTGAAGGCGCCCTTGAAGCCGGCGGTCAGGGCCGAGCGGCTGCTGGGCCGGTTGCGTTTGCCGTACTCCTCGCGCGCTCGTTCGAAGACCAGCACGTTGGCGTCGACGGCCATACCGATCGCCAGGACGAAACCGGCCAGACCCGGCAGGGTCAGGGTCGCGCCGAGGCCTGCGAGGGCGGCGTAGGAGATCACGCCGTAGCAGGCCAGGGCCACGATGGCCAGGAAACCCATCAGCCGGTAGACGACGAGGATGAACAGCGCGGTGAGGGCGGTGCCGACGACGGCTGCCCAGGCGCTCGACTCGATGGCCTCGGCGCCCAGCGTCGGGCCCACGGTCCGCTGCTCGACCGTCTCGACCGGCACCGGGAGGGCACCGCCGCTGATGAGCAGGGCGAGCTCCTTGGACTCGTCGCTGGTGAAGGAACCGGTGATCTGGGTGGACCCGCCGGTGATGCCGGCCCCACAGGCCACGGACGGGTCGACCTGCGGCGACGAGATGATCTTGTTGTCCAGCACGATCGCGACCCGGCGCTTGGGGTCACCGGCGGGGTTGCAGGCCGCCTGGCCGGTCAGCTTGGCCCAGCCCTTGTCGTCCTCGAAGTCCACGGTGACGAGCCAGCCGGCAGCGTTCTGCTGGTCGAAGGTGGCCTCGGCGTCCTTCACGTCCTGACCGGAGAGCGCGGCGGGGGCCAGGTGGAGCCGCTCACCGGCCTCGTCGGCCAGGACGCGTTCGCCCTTCGGCAGGGACTTGTCGGACTCGGCGCCGGGGCCGAGCACCGAGTGGACGGAGAGCTGCGCGGTACGGCCCAGCACGTCGGCGGCCTTCCGGGGGTCCTGCACACCAGGCAGCTCGACGATGATCCGGTTGTCACCGGAGCGGACGATGGTGGGTTCGGCGACACCGAGCGCGTCGATACGGCCGCGCAGGACCTCGAGGGTCCGCTCGGTCGCCTCGCCGTCGGCCTTGATGGTCTCGGTGGAGCGGGTCTCCAGCACGATCTGGGTGCCGCCGCGCAGGTCGAGACCCAGACGGACGGGGACCGTGGCGGCGATGTACACGGACAGCGCGATCACGATGAGCGCGAACAACGCCCGGAAGCGGGCGGAACTTTTCACGGATGACTCCAGCAGGCACGCCGTGGCCGACTACGGCACGGCGGAGAGGTGGGTGACAGGACTCTCAAGCGCTGGACGATACGGGAGGAGCCCGGCCGAGGTCCGCAGGCACGTGCGCGGCGGCGGGCGGCGCGTGTCCGGCCGCCGGGGCGGGCCGGGCCGGCCGGGGCGGCACACGAGGGGTGTGCTCGGGGGTGAACAGCAGGTGACCGGCCGGCACCGTACGCTCCCCGGCGTCGCGCTGCGGACGGAAGGGCACGGTGCGGGCGGTGCAGTCGTCGGTGTGCGGACCCACGTCGGACGAGTGGGTCCCGGGATCCGCGGCGGGATCCGGCGCGGACCGGTCCGGCCCGCCGGGCGCCGCCGGACCCGGGACGGAGGGACCGAAAGCCGCGGGGGCGCCGACGGAGGGCGACTGCGCCGCGAGAGCGGGCCGCGGGCCGTCCGGGATGCCGAACCCGAAGGTCAGCAGCACGGAGGCCAGCGCGGTGAGAAGCGCGGCGACACGGAGTGGAAGGCGGGCGGCAGGTCCCGGCAGGACATGGCTCAAGGCTCGACGAGCCCTGCACGGATCGCGTACCGGGTCAGATCCAGACGGTCCCGCAGACCCAGCTTGCTCAGCAGGTTCTCGCGGTGCCGCTGCACCGTCTTGACGCTGATGAAGAGCAGCTCGGCGATCTCCTTCGAGGAGTGCCCCTCGGCCACGAGCTTCAGCACTTCCTCCTCGCGCGGCGTCAGCACCTGCTCGGAGGCCTCCTCACCGTGCTGGACCCGATCGAGGTAGTTGCGGATCAGCGCGGTGACCGCCCCGGGGTAGAGGAACGGCTCGTCCCGCATCGCGGCCCGGCAGGCGGCGACCAGGTCGCGGTCGGCGACCGATTTCAGGACGTATCCGCTGGCCCCGGCCTTGAGGGCCTGGAACAGATACTGCTCGTTGTCATGCATCGTCAGCATGAGGATACGCAATCCCGGCTTGAGCGCGGACAACTCGCGGGCGGCCTGCAGACCGGTCATCCTGGGCATGGCGATGTCCAGGACGGCCAGGTCGACCTCCTGGGCGCGGGCCATCGAGATCGCCTCCGCGCCGTCACCGGCCTCGGCGACGACCTCCAGGTCCGGCTCCCGGTCGAGGATCAGCCGGACGCCGCGGCGCACCAGGGCATGGTCGTCGGCGAGCAGGATCCGGATCGTGGTCGGTGGGGCCTGGTGGGTCATGACTGCTTCCTGACGGCGGGCACGGCCAGCCGGATCCGGGTACCGGTCCGGGTGACGGGAGTGATGTCCAGTGTGGCCCCGATGAGCAGGGCCCGTTCACGCATACCGCGAATTCCGGCGCCCTCGAGGGCGGCGCCGACCCCACGGCCGTCGTCGCTCACCTCGAGGACCACGTGGTCGTCCTCCCGGTACAGGCTCACTTTGACGTTCCGTGCCTCGGCATGCCGGGCGGCGTTGGTCAGACTCTCCTGCGCCACACGGTAGATCACGAGCTCGGTGCCGTTGTCGAGGGTGGGCAGATCGGGGTCGAAGCTGCGCTTCACCCGCAGCCCGGTGTGGGTGGCGAACTCGGTGGCGAGCGAGGTGACCGCGCTGACCAGACCGAGATCGTCCAGCACCCCCGGACGCAGCCGGCGCACCAGTCGGCGGACCTCGTCCAGGCTCTCCCGGGTGATCTCCTGCACCTGACGCAGCTCGCCGCGCAGCGGCTCGGGCGCCTCGTCGGCGGCCTGCTTCAGGGCCAGCAGGATCGCGGTCATGCTCTGTCCGACCTCGTCGTGCAGCTCGACGGCGATGCGGCGCCGCTCGGCCTCCTGGGCGAGCAGGGCACGGGCGCTGCTCGCGGCGCGCTCCTTCTCCAGCCGCTCCAGCATGTCGTTGAAGGCGCTGACCAGCTCGGAGACCTCGTCACCGCCGCGCACCGGAAGCCGCTGGCCGGGCCGCAGCAGGTCGACGGTGGTCATCAGCCGGGTCACCCGGTCCAGCGGGGCGAGCCCGATCCGCAGCAGGGCCGCGTTCGCGACGAGCATCACAGCCAGGCCGCCCACCAGGATCACGGCCTCGGTCAGCAGCACCGGAACGGACACGGTCACCGGAGCCCACAGCAACAGCGCGGTCGCCGCGCCCAGCACCACCGCGTTGAGCCCGAAGATCCGCCAGTACAGGGACACGGGGGTCACGCCTTCCTCTTTCTCGTCTGCCTCTACTGTCGGGCACCACAGCGACCGATGCGGCAGCGGCCCCCCGAAGGCATGCCCCTTGTCCCACGTTGTCCCACGGCGAACGGCGAAACAGCGCACAGAGTGCACGAGCAGACCCCCTCCCGTCGATGGGCCCCGCACCCCATTTCCGTCCGTCCGCCGACCCACGCCGAGCGGGGTGGGTCCTCGGACGGACGGAAATGGGTCCCGCACCCAATGGGCGCCGGGCGCGGAAAGGGAGATGGTGGGAGATCACCCGTCTGCCAGTAGAAGGAGACTCTCCGTGTCGATCGACCTGCCGCGCACCGAACCGCGTTCCGCCCACACCGCCGCCGACGAGATCCGTCAGCGCCTCGAACACGCGCGCACCACGCGGTTGGCCCAGCTCAAGGCCCTGGACGAAACAGGAGGGAGTCCCGACGACCACCTGATGTCCAACCAGAAGGACGGCATCAAGCGCGCCCTCGCGGAGATCGAGGCGGCGTTCGCCCGCGTCGAGGACGGAAGCTACGGCACCTGCCTGGGCTGCTCCAAGCCCGTCCCGGCGGAGCGTCTCGAGATCCTCCCGCACACCCCGTACTGCGTCACCTGCCAGAGCCGCGCCGCCTGACCCGCGCCCCGTCCGTACTTTTCATCCCGCTCTGCTCTCCTGCCCTGCCCAAGGGGGTGAAGTGGTGGCCCACCAGACCATCGACGAGCACGACGAGGTCCTCACGTCCGAGGACCTCGCGGCGTTGCGAGCAAGCCTGCGCGAGCAGCTGCTGTTCCGCCAGGAGCAGCTGCGGCAGTTCGCCGCCGACGCCGGGTCGGGTCCCGACGAGCCGCTCCGGGAGGAGGGCGCCGGCCGGCTCGAGGTGCACGTCAGGCTCGCCGCGTCCGCCCGGATGGTGCTCGCCGACGTCGAGGCGGCGCTCGCCCGGATGGACACCGGAGGCTACGGCCGCTGCCACCTGTGCCGCGGCCCGGTCGAACGGGACCGGCTGCTGATAGTCCCCCAGGCCCGCTACTGCGCCCGCTGCCAGCAGGTGAGGGAGGCCGCGCGATGAGCACGGGCCGAAGGACCGGACGATGACCGTGATCCGGCGTCCACGCAGCACGGCGGCCGTGCGGCACAGCCCCTGGCCGCGGTGCCGCCGGTGCTCCGGCATCGCGCTCGACCTGGGCAGCTCCCGCACGCGCGCGTGGATCGCCGGACGGGGCATGGTCCTCGACGTGCCCACGGTGACCTTCCCGGGCAGCGGCGCCATCCACCCCATCCAGCGCGGCGCCATCGTCGACGCCTCCGGCACGGCCCGGATGCTCGACCGGCTGCTCGGCCACCGGCTGCCCCGCTTCGGCCGCCCCCTGGTCGTCGTCACGACGCCGGTCCTGGACGGGCCCGCCTTCCGGGAGGCGGCCCGCACGGCCGTCGAGATCCTCCGCCCGCGCGCTGTACACACTGTCCCGGGCGCGCGGGCGGTCGCCCTCGCCGCGGGCGCCGACCACTCCAGCCCGCTCCTGGTGGTGGACCTCGGTGCGCACCTCACCGAGGTGGTGCTGCTCGCCGAGGGAGCCGTCACCGACGCCCGGCGCACCGCGCTGGGCGTCGGTGACCTGGGCGACTACGGCACCCCGCCCGGAGACCTCACCGACGCGGTGGTCGACATGGTGACGGCGATGCTGCGGCAGGACCGCGGCGCCACCACCCGCACCGCCCTGCGCCGGGGCATCCTCCTGTCCGGCGGGGGCGCCCTGCGCCCGGAGATCACCCACGGTCTGCCCGGCCGGCTCGGCTGCCCGGTCCAGCCCGTGTCGTCGCCGCACACCGCCGCGGTCCGGGGAGCCGCCGGCCTGCTCGCCGCGGCGCACCACCACCCCCTGGCCACCGGACCCGGCTGACCCGCCGACCGCTCTCCCCCTTCGTCCGCGCCCCGACACCCGAAGGAGTCACGACGTGGCGGGCACCGTTCCTCCCGCGCAACCGTCCCCGGGCCCCCCTCTCGGGCCGCCCGACCGTCCTTCGCCGGGGCACCGCCGGCGCAACCCCCTGCGCCGCCGCACCGACGTGCTCCGGGTCCGGATCGGTCTCGGCACCCTGCTCGCCGTCCTGACGGTGGCGCCCGTGGTCACCGTCGTCGTCTCACAACTCGCCCACCGCCACTACGAGGACGTGGCCCGCCACCAGAACCTGACCCGGTACGAGACGACCGCGACCCTCACCGCGGACGCCCCGCGCCATCCGGAGCCGGGATCGGACGAGGCGGAGCTGGCCCGCTACCCGGTCGAGGTCCGCTTCACCACCCACGAGGGACGGACCGGCACCACCCGGGCTGAGGTGCGGCCGAGCCTGCCCGCGGGCAGCCCGGTCCGCATCTGGGTGACCACCGACGGCGAGGCCACCGAGCCACCGCTGACGCGTGCGGAGATCCGCAGCCGCAGCATGGGCTGGGCCCTCCTCTCCGGCACCGGCGTCGCCCTCACCGGCGCCGCCGCCCACGGCGTGACCCGTCTCGTCGTACGTCGCCGGAACCTCGCCGACTGGGACAGGGCCTGGGCCGAGACGTCCCCCCGCTGGACGGCACCCGGATGAACTGCCGGAGGCGGGCAAGGGTTTTGGTCCTCGCGGTTCCGCGGGGAGGTTCCCGGAAGGGCACCGGTGGCGGCGGGGGCGGGTCCGCCGTGTGCCACGTGACCCGTACCGCGGCCCGAGCAGGAGCGGAACGGCGGGATCCGGTGGAAGACGGCATGGAGGAAGCGTAAAGATTGCCGAGTTCTGGCAATGTTTTCGAGTTCGGGTGTGTGAGAGCATCCGCATGCGGGGGCCGGTCGGTGAAAGTGAGGCCCGAATGGAGTGGTTTGTGGGTCTCGGCATCGCGGGACTGCTTCTGCTGCTGTTCTCACTGATCTTCGACGGACTCCTGGAAGGCCTCTTCGGCGGTGTGCTGGACGGCATGTTCGACGGGCTGCTGTCACTGCCGGTGATCGCCGGGTTCGTCTCCATGCTCGGTTTCGGCGGCGCGATCGTCCTCGGCACGACGGACCTCGGGGTCACCGGTGCGACGGTGGTCGGCGTGCTGGCGGGAGTCGCCGCGGGCTGGCTGACCTGGAAGTTCAGCCGGGCCCTGATGCGGGATCAGACCGCTGCCACCCCGCGGGGCGGCGACCTCGTCGGCACCTCCGGCTCGGTGGTGACCGCCATCCCGGCCGAGGGCTACGGCGAGGTGCTGGTGTATCTCGCCGGGCAGCCGCTGAAGCTGTCCGCGAAGAGCGCCGTGCCCGTCGCGCGGGGCGCCGAGGTCTGGGTGGAGTCGGCACTGTCCGCGACCTCGGTGGCGGTCCGCCCGGTCGAGCGCTGACCGGTGCCGACCGGCACGTCCCCGCGGAACGACACGTCACCCGTCGAGGCCCGCCGTGACGCCGGCGCCTCCCGCAGTACCCGCGTTCCCGTCCCATCCGAACCACATCGCCGTCCCCCGGGGAAGGCTGAGGGGATTCCACACCTATGAGTCCTGTACTGATCGCCGTGGTGGGAGTCGTCGTACTCCTGGTCCTGCTGGGCCTGGTGGTGGTCACCCGCTACAAGGTCGCCGGCCCCAGCGAGGCGTTCATCGTCACCGGTCGGCGCGGCAAGAAGTCCACCGACCCCGAGACCGGCCGGATCTTCACCGACAACAGCGGCCAGAAGGTCGTGGTCGGCGGCGGTGTCTTCGTCGTCCCGTTCGTCCAGCAGAAGTTCACCCTCGAACTCTCCAGCCGGCACATCCCGGTCGCCGTCCGGGGCGCGGTCACCCTGCGCGGGGTGAAGGCGAACCTGGAGGGTGTCGCCATCGTCAAGGTCGGCGGCACGGAGGACTCGATCCGCGCCGCGGCCCAGCGCTTCCTCGACCAGCAGGACGGCATCGTCGGTTTCACCCAGGAAGTGCTGTCCGGCGCGCTGCGCTCCATCGTCGGGCGCATGTCCGTCGAGGACATCATCCGCGACCGCGCCGCCTTCGCCGGACAGGTCGCGGAGGAGGCCGAGGCCAGCCTCTCCGGGCAGGGCCTCGTGCTGGACGCCTTCCAGATCCAGGACATCACCACCGAGGGCTCCTACCTCGAGGACCTGGGCCGGCCCGAGGCGGCCCGCGCCAAGCAGGAGGCCGACATCGCCGAGGCCGTCGCCCGGCGCGCCTCCGAGCAGGCCCGCCTCAAGGCGGAGGAGGAGATCGCGATCGCCCAGCGCACCTTCGCGCTGAAGCAGGCCGAGATCAAGGCCGAGACGGACGAGGCCGCCGCCCGCGCCAACGCCGCCGGTCCGCTCGCCGAGGCCGCCCGGCAGCAGGAGGTCCTGCAGGAGCAGGAGAAGGTCGCCACCCGGCAGGCCGCGCTGACCGACCGTGAACTCGACACCAGGGTGCGCAAGCCCGCCGACGCCGCCCGCTACCAGGCCGAGCAGGAGGCCGAGGCCCGCCGTATCGCCGCGGTCAAGGAGGCCGAGGCGGCCGCCGAGCGGGCCAGGCTCACCGGTGAGGGTGAGAAGGCCCACCGCGCGGCGCTCGCCGACGCCGTACGCATCGAGGGTGACGCCGAAGCCGCCGCGATCTCCGCGAAGGGTGCGGCGGAGGCCGAGGCCATGCACAAGAAGGCCGACGCCTTCGAACGCTACGGCGACGCGGCCGTGCTCCAGATGCTGGTCGAGGTGCTGCCGCAGGTCGTCGGCAAGGCCGCCGAGCCGCTGGCCGCCGTGGACAAGCTGACGGTCATCTCCACGGACGGCGCGGGACAGCTCCCGCGCACCGTCGCCGACAACGTCGCGCAGGGCATGGAGCTCCTCAGTTCCACCACCGGCGTCGACCTCGGTGAACTCCTCCAGGGGATCGCCCGGCGCGGCACGCCGAAGGTACCGGCTCCCGCGGAGCACACCCCCGTGGACCCCGCGGGCGGCAAGGTCGACATCACCGACTGACGCCCCCGGCCCCGACGGCGGAGCCCGGCCACCCCACCGGTGGCCGGGCTCCGCCGTATCCCCTCCTCATTCCCTCGTACGACGATGCCCCGCCGTCTCACCGCACGCGGGCGGCGCGGACCGCGAGGAGGACGCGGAGCACGACCGTCGCGACGCCGGCGCCCGCCGTCGCGTACGCGGCCACGGCGGCGTCCGGCACCCAGGTCATCAAGGTGTCCAGGCCCGAGCCGCCCATGAACACGGCCAGGGCGACCAGGGGCAGCGCGCCCGCCAGACACCAGAGGGCGGTCAGGGTGTTGCGGCGCAGCGGGGAGGCGGGCCCGGCCGGGCGGCGCAGGAGCAGGGCCGCGCGTCCGGCCACAAGGATCATGGCGACGGCCAGGGCGGTGGCGCCCCACACGATCCCGTGGTGGAGGGACGTGGACGGGCTGCTCGGGGGTGCCTGACCGCCCGCGAGGATCCGGGCGGCGCCGAAGCCGACCTCCATCACCGCTTCGTCCTGGAGCAGCCCGTACAGGTTCTGTTCGATGACGATGCCGATGTCCTGCTGCGGCAGCAGGAACATCATCGCCGAGTAGCCGGGAGTGCCGCCCGTGTGCCAGATGGCGTCATCGAGCGGCGCGTCGAGGCCGCCGACCCGCCAACCCAGCCCGTAGCCGGTGCCGTTGTCGGCGCCGCTGTCCTGGCCCTCGGGCGCGCGGAGCTCGCCCTCCTCACGCATCAGCCGGACGTTTTCCGGGGTGAGGACCGGTTCGCCGTCGGCGGTCTCTCCTCCACGGAGCTGGAACGAGGCGAAGGCGGCGAGGTCGTTCAGGTCTCCGCCCACATAGCCGTAGCCCGCGCCGTGGTCGTCCACACCGTCGGCGATCGCGGTCGGTACTCCCCAAAGGAGTTGGTGTCCCGCGGCCAGGTTCCGTTCCCGGGCCGAGGCCCGGTCGGCGATGGCGCCGTCCATGCCCGCCGGGGCGAACACGGTTTCCCGCAGGGTGTCGGCGAAGGGGCGTCCGGTGACGGATTCGACCAGAGCGGTGAGGGTGAGGTAATTCGCGCTGGTGTAGGCGTACTTGGTGCCGGGCGGGCCGAGCGGCCGCACATCGTCCAGCTTGCCGACGCGCTCCACCGGGCGGGGACAGTCGGCGTCGAAGCAGTCGGTGACCTTGTCCGTGGCCGACTCGGGCAGCCCCGAGGTCTGGTTGAGCAGGTGACGGACCGTGACGGACGACGCGTGCGCGGCGTCGCCGAAGCGGAAGTCCGGCAGGTGGTCGACGACCCGGTCGTCCAGGCTGAGCCGTCCGTCCTGAACGAGGGCCATCACGCCGGTGGCGGCGATCGGTTTGGCGATCGAACCCCATAGGAACGGGGTGTCGGCCGTGACGCGGTCGCCGCGGCCGTCGGTCCCCCAGGAGCGCTGGTGGATCGGCCCGTCGGGGCCGACCACGGCGTAGGAGATTCCGGGTGCGCGCGTGGCTTTCATCCGATCGTGCACGTAGGCGTCGAGCGCGGCGCGGCGACCGGCCTCGCCAGGGGCCGCGGCGGCCGGGGCGATGAGCGAACAGAGAAGCAGGAGGAGCAGCACGACCGCCGTGCCGGCGGAGGCGTGCCGTGAGAGGCGACGCATGAGGGTCCTTCACCCGTTTCTTCAGGGGCGGGACGGATAACCGTATGACCATACGGTTTTTACCGTACGGTGGTACGGTTATCAAGTGCCGAGGATCGCCGACCATGGAGAACGCCGACGTCAGATCGCCGCTGCCGTCTGTGAACTCATCTCAGAACACGGGCTCGATGCCGTGACCGTCGCCCGCACCGCCGCCGCGGCCGGGATGTCCGTCGGGCTGGTGCAGCACTACTTCCGCACCAAGGACGAGATGCTGCTGCACGCGTTCAGTGAGGTCAGCGCGGCCATCCGGGGCCGGGCGGACGAACGGATCCGGGCAGGCGTCGAGCACCGGCGGCCCATCGCCCGGGTCCTGGCCGAGGCGATGACCGAGTTCGTCCCGCTGGACGAGAAGCGCCGCACCGAGTTCCGGGTCACCAGGGCGTTCGGCGGCCGCGCCCTGGACGCTCCCGCCCTCGCCGAGGTGGACGTCGAGACGGCGCGGCGGCTGCGCCAGGACATCGCCCAGGCCGTCCACAACGGCAAGGAGTGCGGCGAGGTCGAGGCGGACCTCGATCCGTGGCCCGCGGCCGTCCGCCTCGCCGCAGTGACGGAAGGGCTGGCCCTGCAGGTCTACCGCGACCCGGCCGGCGTGAACGGCGTGACCGCCGCCGAGCTGTCGGCGGCGGTCATCGCCGCGGAGCTGGCCGCGGTCTTCACCGGAGAGTGCCGTCAGTACGCGGGAAGGCGCGAGCCCGGCGGGTGACCGCACCCGGCCGGCACCTGAGTTCAGCGCAGGGTGAGGGGGGTCTCGGCTTCGGCGCGGGAGAGTTTCTCCGGGTTGCGGACGTAGTAGACGCCGGTGATGCGGGCGTCCTCGACACGGACCGCCAGGACGCCGTCGAGCCCGCCGTCCAGATGCACGACGAGGGCCGGGCCGCCGTTGACCACGGTGGGACCGACGGTGATCGGGAGCCGGTTCCTGCCGAGGCCGCCGAGCATGAAGCGGGCCACCTTGTCCGCCCCGTTGACCGGCCGCACCGCGGCCTGCTTGATGCCGCCGCCGTCGCTCAGCAGGACGACCTCCGGGGCGAGCACGTCGAGGAGTCCCTGCAGGTCCCCGCTCTCGAGCGCACGCCGGAACGACTCCAGAGCCGCCCGGGTCTCGCTCGGGGAGACCATCCGGCGGGGGCGGCGGGCATCGACGTGCCGACGGGCGCGGTGGGCGATCTGGCGGACGGCCGCGGGGCTCTTGTCGACGGCGGCCGCGATCTCGTCGTAACCGACGTCGAAGACCTCGCGCAGCACGAAGACGGCGCGCTCGGTCGGTGAGAGCGTCTCGAGGACGAGCAGGAGCGCCATCGACACGCTCTCGGCGAGCTCGACGTCCTCGGCCACGTCCGGCGCGGTGAGCAGTGGCTCGGGCAGCCAGGGGCCGACGTACGCCTCCTTGCGGCGCTTCACGGTGCGCAGCCGGTTCAGCGACTGCCGGGTGGTGATCCGGACCAGGTAGGCGCGCCGGTCACGCACCTGCGCCAGGTCGACCTGGACCCACCGCAGCCAGGTCTCCTGGAGGACGTCCTCGGCGTCGGCGGCCGAGCCGAGCATCTCGTAGGCGACGGTGAAGAGCAGGTTGCGGTGGGCGACGAACGTCTCGGTCGCCGGGTCGGCGGCGTGGTCGCCGTCGCTCATCTCGTGGCCCCTTTTCCATCGTGATCCGTCGTGATCCGGCATGGCTCGCAGTGGTTCGCATCAGTTCGTCGCATCACGTCCTGTCTCGTCGTGGCCGGCCGTGGCATGGAGACACCGCGCGGCCGACGGCTGTGACAGCACATGGCTCACGTCATGACGTCGATCGAGGCATGAAGTGTTTTTGCAGGCTCTGCATATTTGCGTATCCTGCACGACGTGAGCGACAGAGACCCGGCGGACGGCGGACTTCGGGGACGCAAGAAGCGGGCGACCCGTGCCGCCCTGGTGGCGGCCGCGGTGCGGCTGGCGGCCGAGCACGGCGCGGAGAACGTCACCGTCGACGCGATCAGCGAGGTGGTCGGCGTCTCACCCCGCACGTTCTTCAACTACTTCGACTCCCGTGACGAGGCGTTCGTGATGGTGGGCGCGGAGTCGGGCGTGCGTGTCCGGCAGGCGGTGCTCGCCGCGCCCGCCGGCACGCCCCCGCTGGCGGCGCTGCGTGACGCGCTGGCCGCGGAGCTGGGGGAAGTGGAACAGCAGCACGAGCTGTGGCGCCTGCATTCCGAGGTGCTGCGCAGATCACCGCACCTGCTGGCGCGGAGTCTCGGTGCCCACGTCGAGGACGAGTTCCTCCTGGCCGAGACGCTCGCGGAGCGCATCGGCGCCGGATCTCCGCTGTTCACGGGGGACCGTCCCCCTCTCGGGTCGCCCGAGGGACAACTGCGCAGGCAGGCCCTGGGGCTGTATCCGAGGCTGCTGGCCGCCGTCGGCACCACGGCCGTCCGCGTGGCCGTGGAGCACTGGTGCGTGCGACAGGACGAGGTTCCCTTCGAGGAGGTCTTCCGGTCGGTGTTCGACCACGTGGCCACCGGACTCCCGGGACCGGTCGAACCCGCCGGGCCCGCGGAACCCGCGGAACCCGCGGAACCCGCTGAACCAGTCGAAGGGGCCTGACCCCCTCCGTCTCTCACGGAACGGCTGCGCGTCGTCCCCGGCACGCGTGCTCCGTTCCTCTCGCTCTTCCCTCTCACACTCTTGACTGCTGCGAAAGAACCGACGTGAACTCAACACCGGCGCCCGTGGAGGCGTCACCCACCGCCATGACCCACCGGCAGATACTCCAGGCCATGTCGGGGCTGATGGCGGGCATGTTCGTCGCCATCCTGGCCGGCACCGTGGTCGCCAACGCGCTCCCGCGCATCATCGCCGACCTGGAGGCCAGCCAGTCCTCCTACACCTGGGTCATCACCGCCGAACTGCTGGCGATGACGGCGACGGTGCCCCTGTGGGGCAAGCTCTCGGACCTGTTCAACCAGAAGCTGCTGCTCCAGCTGTCCCTGTCCCTGTTCATCGTGGGCTCGCTGCTCGCGGGCTTCTCGCAGGAAGTGGGACTGCTGATCTTCAGCCGCGTGGTGCAGGGCATCGGCGCGGGCGGTCTCACGGCTCTGGCGCAGGTCGTGATGGCGGCCATCATCCCGCCGCGCCGGCTCGGCAAGTACGCGGGCATCTTCGGTGCCGTCTTCGCGGTCGGCACCGTGGCCGGACCGCTCATCGGGGGTGTCCTGGTGGACACGTCCTGGCTCGGCTGGCGCTGGTGCTTCTTCATCGGGGTGCCGTTCGCGCTGCTCGCCATCGTGCTGCTGCAGCACACCCTGAAGCTGCCCACCGTCCGCCGTGAGGCGAGGATCGACTTCCTGGGCGCCTTCCTGATCGTCGCGGGTGTCTGCGCCCTGCTCATCTGGGTCACGCTCGCGGGGACCGAGTTCGACTGGATCTCGTGGCAGACCGCCGCGCTGGCCGGCGGGGGAGTGCTGCTGCTGATCGCCGCGGTCGTCGTCGAGGCGCGCGTGCCGGAACCGATCATCCCTCTGCGCATCTTCCGCAACCGCACCGTGACGCTCACCACCGTCGCCAGTCTCCTCGTCGGTGTGGCCATGTTCGGCGGCACCGTCTTCCTCTCGCAGTACTTCCAGATCTCCCTGGGCAAGTCCCCGACGATCGCGGGTCTGATGAGCCTGCCCATGATCCTGGGCCTGCTCGTCTCCTCGACCGTCGCCGGGCAGATCATCACCAAGACCGGCCGGTGGAAGGTGTACCTGGTCGCGGGCTCCGTCATCATGACGGCGGGCCTCGGGCTGCTGTCCACCATCGACGTCGACACCCACTTCGGCCTGCTCAGCGCCTACATGGCGATCATGGGCATCGGCGTCGGCATGCTGATGCAGAACCTGGTGCTGGCCGCCCAGAACGACGTTCCCGCGACCGAACTGGGCGCCGCCACCTCGGTGTTGTCCTTCTTCCGGAGCATGGGCGGCACCATCGGCACCAGTGTGCTCGGGGCGATCCTCGCCAACCGGGTCGCCACCGAGATGACCAGGAGCCTGACGGAAGCGGGCATCCCGGCCGGTGCGAACGAGTCCGGCGGGGGCGGAGTGCCCGACATGGCGACGCTGCCCGGGCCGATGCGGGAGATCGTGGAGCGCGCCTACGGGGTCGCCACCGCGGAACTCTTCCTCGTGGCCACGCCCGTCGCGGCCCTCGCCGTGGTCGCCGTGCTGTTCATCAGGGAGAAGCCGCTGAAGGACACCAGCGGCATGGAGCGGCTCACCGCGGAGTCCGCGGACTCCGCCGGTACGGCGGCATCGACGGTCGGCGTCGGCTGAGGCGCACGCCCCGTGGGGCGGTGGGGTGCGGAGGCCCTCCGGCGAAACGCCGGAGGGCCTCCGCAGTCGCTACGCGCCCTCGGCGGACTCGCCCGGCTCAGGAAAGATCTCCTCCGTGTCGTCCTTGACGGCGGTCGGCAGGGTCGGCTTGGCGTCGCGGCTGGAGCCGATGGAGGATGGGAAGGAGGACACGCCGTCCGCGGTGATCTCCTCGGCGTGCACCTTGAACGCGGTGCCGGACACCGCGAAGGAGGCGGCGGTCTCCCTTCGGGCGGAGGGCGGTGCCCACGGCCCCACGGCCAAGGAGCAGGGGACGAGCACGACGGCCCATCGGAGCGTGGTGACATGGTCGGCGAGCACGCGCGCACCGGCCCGGACACGGGCCCCGCACCCGGCCCGGACGCCCACTCCGAGCCCGTCCCGTTCGCGCCGGGCTCCCTCCTCTGGGACATCGCCGGTGACGTCCGGCTCCTGCTCTCCCTGCCGGCCGCCCTGGTGCTCCAGGTCGCCCACCCGGCGGTCGGCGCGGGCGTCGACGACCACTCCGTGTTCCGCACCGACCCCTGGGGCCGGGCCGAGCGCTCACTGAACTCCCTGCAACTGTGGGTCTACGGCGGCGAACAGGCCCTCGAGGAGGGCCGCAGGCTCCGCGAGCTGCACAGGACCATCAGCGGCACCGACACCCGGGGCCGCGCCTACCACGCACTCACCCCCGCCTACTACGCCTGGGTGCACGCCACCGCCTACCCCGTCTTCCTGAGGGCCGCCCGGTACCTGTCCGATCCGCTCGACGAGCCGGACGCACGCCGCCTCTACGACGAACTCCTCAACCTCGGGGCCATCCTCGGCATCAAGCAGCGCGACATGCCGCGCACCCCGGAGGAGTTCTGGCCGTACTTCGACGCGATGGTGCGCGAGGAACTGGAGAAGACGGCCGTCGTGACGGAACTGCTCGACCCACGGCGGCCGATCCCGCCGCCGGACGGCGCGGGCACGCTCCTGCGCCGGCTCTGGCCGGTGCTCCGCCCGCCCCTGGCGCGGCTGCACGTCTTCGTGACGACCGGTCTGCTGCCGCCCACCGTCCGTGACCACCTCGGCCTGGCATGGACGGCACGTGACGAACGACGACTGCGCCGCCTGGGCGCCGTCGTCCGCACGGTGGTCCCGCTCCTGCCCGAGCGCCTGCGCTACCTGCCCACGGCTCGGGCAGCCCGCCGTGCCGCCCGGAGGTGACCTCGGTCCCGGTGCGACGTGGCCCGGACGGCCGGTGACCGTTTCCCGGTCACCCCCGGTGATGTGGGCGCGGGGTGCACACCGCACGCCCGGCGTCAGCCGGGGCGGCGCCGGTCCTTGTCCTTGCCCGGGTCGACGCCGGTGAAGGCGGAGTCGTCCCTGGTGCCGCTCGGGCGCCCTGAACGGCCCCGGCGCCCGGTGTCGCGCATCCCCTTCTCCGCGTCGTCGCCGTACTCCTCGCCGCCCTTCGTGGCGCGCTCGGCCGTGTCCCCGGGGACGGATCCACGTTCCTGCTTGGACTTCCTGCGTCCCTTGCCTGCGGGCGGGGCGTGCTCGTCCGGGTGGAAGGAGCGCCGGGCGCTCGGGTTGTCCTGCTGGCGTGTCTCGTCGACGTCGGGGGCCCAGCCGTGCTGCTCGGTGCCCTTGTGCGGGCTCGGGCCCTCACCGCGTGAAGGCTGCGACGACTTCTCTTTCCTGGACATGTGCCGTCCTGCCTGTCGGTTGTCGTGTCGGCCACCCTGCCGAGTGCCCGATATTCACCAATTGTCCCCTTTAGTAGCGAGTTCGCCTCCCGGCCAGGTGGAGCCGAAGTGTCACTCGTGCGAGCGATGCCCGGGGGTCATGCCACCACCGGAGGGCGCAAGGGTCCGACGATCCCCGAACGGCCCCGGTACGACGGCGGCCGCGCCTTCGAGGGAGAGCCGCCATGCGTATTTTGCTCGTCGCCAGCGCGTACAACAGCCTCACGCAGCGTGTCCACGCCGAGCTGGCCGAGCTGTCGAAACGTCGCCACACCGTCGTCGTGGAGGTCACACCGCACGGCGAGGACGTGCGCCGTGCCGTGCACCGGCACGATCCCGACCTGGTCGTGGCTCCCATGCTGAAAGCCGTCGTGCCGCCGGACGTCTGGGCGGCGCGGACCTGCCTGATCGTCCACCCCGGTCCCGTGGGGGACCGTGGGCCGTCCTCACTCGATTGGGCTGTCCAGGAGGGCGCCGGAGAGTGGGGCGTCACCGTGCTGGAGGCCGTGGCCGAGATGGACGCCGGCCCTGTGTGGGCGACGACGAACTTCACCGTGCCGGACGTGGCGAAGAGCGACCTGTACCGGGGCGAGGTGTCCGACGCGGCACTGGAAGCCGTCCTGCTCGCGGTCGACCGGTTCGCCTCCGGCACGTACGTACCCCGGCCGCAGGACGACTTCCCCCGCCTGCCGGGTGCCAGGACCCGGCCGCCGCTGCGGCAGCGGGACCGGGAAATCTCCTGGGACACGGACTCCACCGACACCGTCCTGCGCAAGCTGCGCGCCGCGGACTCCCAGCCGGGCGTGCGCGACGAACTTCTCGGCCGTGAATGGTTCCTGCACGGCGGCCACGCGGAGGACCGGCTCCGCGGCCGCCCGGGTGAGCTGCTGGCGACCCGCACCGGCGCGATCTGCCGGGCCACGGCGGACGGCGCGGTCTGGATCCCGGAGCTGCGGGCCCGCACCGGCCCGGGACGCCCCCGGGCCTGCAAACTGCCCGCCACCCTCGCCCTCGCCGACCGCCTGCCCGCCCTGCCCGAAGCCCCCGCGGCACCGCAGCCACCTTCCGGAGCCCGGACCTGGCAGGACATCCGCTACCGGGAGGAGGGGCCGGTCGGCTTCCTGTCCTTCTCCTTCCCGGGCGGTGCCATGGGCACCGACCACTGCCACCGGCTGCTGGACGTCTACCGGGCAGCCTGCTCCCGCCCCACCAGCGTCCTCGTACTGGGCGGTGGCCGGGACTTCTTCTCCAACGGCATCCACCTGAACGTCATCGAGGCGGCGGCCGACCCGGCCGCCGAGTCCTGGGCCAACATCAACGCCATGGACGACCTCGTCGAGGCCGTCCTCACCACGACCGACCGGTTCGTCGTCAGCGCGATCGGCGGCAACGCGGCCGCCGGCGGGGTCATGCTCGCCCTGGCCGCGGACGAGGTCTGGTGCCGCTCCGGTTCGGTCCTCAACCCGCACTACCGGCTCATGGGCCTGTACGGCTCCGAGTACTGGACGTACACCCTGCCCCGCCGGGTGGGCGCCGCCACGGCGGAACGGCTCACCGGCGAGGCCGCGCCGCTGACGGCCTCGGCGGCGCTCGGCATGGGGCTCGTCGACCGGGTCCTTCACTGCGGCCCGGACGACTTCACCGACAACGTCACCCGAACGGCCGCACATCTGGCGGCCCTTCCCTCCGTTCAGACGCGTCTCGCGGCCAAGAAGGCGGAAGCCGAGCGCCGGGAGGCCACCTCACCTCTCGCCCGCCACCGGGAGCAGGAACTCGCCCGCATGCGGAGCATCTTCGACGACCCGGCGGCCCCCCACCACGCCCTGCGCCGGGCCTTCGTGCGCAAGGAATCCGCGGCCACCGACGGAGGCGGTCCGGATGCGGGCCCCGCCGGACGGGCCGACTGTTAGCAGAGAACGAAGATCCGAGCACGAGTCTTGCCGCACCCTTCAGGAGGCGTTCCCATGAACGCAGCATCGCCGACCACGGTCGAGGAGCCCGGCGCGACGGGCACGTCCGACTCCGAAGAGAAGCCGATCCACATCCTCTGGATCAACGCCGGGCTGAGCTGCGACGGCGATTCCGTCTCCCTGACCGCAGCCATGCAGCCGAGCATCGAGGAGATCGCGCTCCAAGGGCTGCCGGGTCTGCCGAAGATCGCGGTGCACTGGCCGCTGATCGACTTCGAATGCGGTCCGGTCGGCGGAGCCGACACGTTCATCGAGTGGTTCTTCAAGGGCGAACGCGGAGAGATCGACCCCTTCGTCCTGGTCGTCGAGGGCTCGATCCCCAACGAGGCCATCAAGCAGGAGGGGTACTGGTGCGGCTTCGGTGACAATCCCGAGACCGGGCAGCCCATCACCACCAGCGAATGGATCGACCGGCTGGCGCCCAAGGCCCTGGCCGTCGTCGCCATCGGCACGTGCGCCACCTACGGCGGCATCCACGCCATGGCGGGCAATCCCACCGGCGCGATGGGCGTGCCCGACTACCTCGGATGGGACTGGAAGTCGAAGGCGGGCATCCCCATCGTGTGCGTGCCCGGCTGCCCGATCCAGCCCGACAACTTCGCCGAGACGCTGACCTACCTGCTCTACCAGGCCGCCGGCTCGGCGCCGATGATCCCGCTCGACGACAAGCTCCGGCCGACCTGGCTGTTCGGCGCCACCGTGCACGAGGGCTGCGACCGGGCCGGCTACTACGAGCAGGGGCAGTTCGCCACCAGCTACGACTCGCCCAAGTGCTCGGTGAAGCTCGGCTGCTGGGGACCCGTCGTCAAGTGCAACGTGACCAAGCGCGGCTGGATGAACGGCATCGGCGGCTGCCCGAACGTGGGCGGCATCTGCATCGCGTGCACCATGCCGGGCTTCCCCGACAAGTTCATGCCGTTCATGGACGAACCGCCCGGCGCCAAGGTCTCCAGCACCGGGAGCGGCGCGTACGGCGCCGTCGTCCGCAGGCTCCGCACGATCACGGCGCGGACCGTGGACAAGGAGCCGAGGTGGCGCCACACGGGAGACAAGATCACCACCGGCTACCGGCCGCCGTGGTGACAGCGCCGTTGGCGACAACCCCACACACCGAACCCACCACCCGCGCGAACAGCTGACGAAGGGCACCGCACGCACCATGGCATCGACGACGACGACCGGTGACGGAACCGGCCTGGTGGAGATGGCCTGGGATCCGATCACCCGGATCGTGGGCAGTCTCGGCATCCACACGAAGATCGACTTCAAGCAGAAGCGGGTCGCGGAGTGCTACAGCACCTCCTCGGTCTTCCGCGGCTACAGCGTCTTCATGCGCGGAAAGGACCCGCGCGACGCGCACTTCATCACCAGCAGGATCTGCGGCATCTGCGGTGACAACCACGCCACCTGCTCGGTGTACGCGCAGAACATGGCCTACGGCGTGAAGCCTCCGCACCTCGGAGAGTGGATCATCAACCTCGGCGAGTCCGCCGAGTACATGTTCGACCACAACATCTTCCAGGAGAACCTGGTAGGGGTCGACTACTGCGAGAAAATGGTCCGCGAGACCAACCCCGGCGTCCTCGAACTCGCCGAGCGCACCGAGGCCCCGCACGCGGCCGACCACGGGTACCGCACCATCGCCGACATCATGCGCTCCCTCAACCCCCTCGAAGGCGAGTTCTACCGTGAGGCGCTGCAGGTCAGCCGCTACACCCGGGAGATGTTCTGCCTGATGGAGGGCCGCCATGTGCACCCCTCCACCCTGTACCCCGGCGGCGTCGGCACCGTCGCCAGCGTGCAGTTGTTCACCGACTACCTGAGCCGCCTCATGCGGTACGTGGAGTTCATGAAACGTGTCGTCCCGCTCCACGACGACCTGTTCGACTTCTTCTACGAGGCACTGCCGGGATACGAGGAAGTGGGCCGCCGCCGGGTGCTGCTGGGCTGCTGGGGAGCGCTCAACGACCCTGAGCACTGCGACTTCACCTACGCCAACATGACCGACTGGGGCCGGCGGATGTTCGTCACCCCCGGCGTCATCGTCGACGGCAAGCTCGTCACCAACGACCTCACCGAGATCAATCTCGGCATCCGCATCCTGCTGGGCAGCTCGTACTACGAGGACTGGCAGGGCCAGGAGCAGTTCGTGACGAACGACCCGCTCGGCAACCCCATCGACCCGCGGCACCCGTGGAACCAGCACACCATCCCGGCTCCGCAGAAACGGGACTTCGACGACAAGTACAGCTGGGTCATGTCCCCGCGCTGGTTCGACGGCAAGGAGCACCTCCCCCTCGACACCGGAGGCGGCCCCCTCGCCCGGCTGTGGTCCACCGCGCTGTCCGGTCTCGTCGACATCGGGTACGTCAAGGCCACCGGCCACAGCGTCGTGATCAACCTGCCGCGCACGCTGACCAAGCCGGAGACCACCTTCGAGTGGAAGATCCCCCAGTGGAGCAACGCGCTGGAACGCAACCGCGCCCGCACGTACTTCCAGGCGTACGCGGCCGCGGTCGCCCTGCACTGCGCCGAGAAGGGCCTCGAAGAGGTCCGCGCCGGGCGCACCCAGACGTGGGAGAAGTTCGAGGTGCCGGACGAGTCGATCGGCGTCGGTTTCACCGAGGCGGTCCGCGGTCTCCTCTCGCACCACATGGTCATCAGGGACGGCAAGATCGCCAACTACCACCCGTATCCGCCGACCCCGTGGAACGCCTCGACCCGCGACACCTACGGCACCCCCGGCCCCTACGAGGACGCGGTGCAGAACACGCCGATCTTCGAGGAGAACCCGCCCGAGAACTTCAAGGGCATCGACATCATGCGCACCGTGCGCAGCTTCGACCCCTGCCTGCCCTGCGGCGTCCACATGTACGTCGGTGGCGGGAAGACCGTGAAGTCGATGCACGTGCCCACCGGGCTGAGCGGACTCGCCGGATGAGCACGACGACCGCCACCACCGCGGAGCAGGCCGGCCGGCGGGTCGAGGAGATCCTCGACCGGCTCGCCGGCGCCGGGGACCCCCAGGCGAGCCGGACCGCCGAGGAACTGGTGCGTGTCCTCATGGAATTCTACGGCGCCGGGCTCGCCCGCGCCGTGGAACTCCTGGGCGCAGGGAGGTCCGGCGACCCGCTGGACCCGCTGCTCGGCGACGAACTCGTCGCGAGCCTGCTCGTGCTGCACGGGCTGCACCCCGACGACGTGCACACCCGCATCGCCCGTGCCCTCGGCGGTCTCCCGCACGCCGTCGAGAACGCGGGCTTCGACCCGGCGGCCGGCGTGCTGCGCCTCAGGACCACCGCCGCCACGGGCTGCGGCTGCCCCAGCACCCAGGAGTCCGTCCGGCAGGCGGCCGCCGACTCGCTCGCCTGCTTCGCCCCTGAGGTGACCGCCGTCGAGCTGGAACCCGCCGACGCCTCCCGCGAACCGGTGCTGCTCCAGATCGGCACCGCGCCGCCGGACCCCGGCACGGGCGGTCGCCGCCGGCCGTCGGCCACCGCGCCGTGAGCGCGCACGGACCGCGGCGCACCGCCGACCGCCGCGGCCTGAGCCGCTTCACCACCCCCCGGCCGCCCCGCGAGGAACAGTGCGAACTGTGCGGGGCGCCCCTCGCCGGTGAACGTCACCCGCACCTGGTCGACACCGAGAAGCGCGCGCTGGCCTGCGCGTGCGGTCCCTGCGCGCAGTTGCTGGACCGCTCCGGCGGTTCGGGAGGCCGCTTCCGCACGGTACCCGGCCGCTGCCTGAGCGACCCCGACCACCGGCTCGACGACAACGCCTGGGACCGACTGCGCATCCCGGTCGGCGTCGCCTTCTTCTTCCACAACTCCGCCCTCGACCGGCTGGTCGCGCTCTATCCGAGCCCGGCCGGAGCGACCGAGAGCGAACTGGAGTCGACCTCCTGGCAGGCCGTCCTCGCCGGGACCCGCCTCGCCGCACTGCTCGAACCCGACGTGGAGGCCCTGCTGTTGCGCCGGCACCACGGTCGCACCGAGTGCTATCTGGTGCCGATCGACCTCTGCTACGAACTGGTGGGCCGGATGCGCCTGCGCTGGCAGGGCTTCGACGGAGGCGCGGAGGCCCGGGCCGACCTCGACGCCTTCTTCACCCACGTCCGCGACCGGGCCCGCGCCCTCCAGGGGAGCAAGCCGTGACCGAGTTCTCAGGGTCCGCAGAGTCCCCGGGGTCCGCAGAGTCCTCAGGGTTCTCCTTCAGCTGCACCGGAGTGCGCGCCGACGCCTACGCGGCAGGCCCCACCCTGGTGTTCCGGCTGCGGATCACCGCGTCCGGGGCGACCCGCGTCCACGCGCTCGCGCTGCGCTGCCAGATCCGCATCGAACCCGCCCGCCGCGGCTACGACGACACCGAGGCCGCGGCACTGACCGACCTCTTCGGCGAACGCTCCCGATGGGGCAGCAGCCTCAACCCCGTGCAGTTCGCGCAGGTCCCGGTGATGGTCCCCGGGTTCACCGGCGAGATCGAGACCGACCTGGTCGTGCCCTGCACGTACGACACGGACATCGCGGCGTCGCGGTACCTCCAGGCCCTGTCCGAGGGGGAGGTTCCGCTGCTGATGCTGTTCTCCGGCACCGCGTTCACCGGCGCCGGCGGCTTCCACGTGGAACCCGTCCCCTGGGACAGGGAGACCACCTTCCGCCTGCCGGTGAAGACCTGGCGGGAGATGATCGAGCAGCACTTCCCGGGCTGCGGCTGGATCCGGCTGCCGCAGGACGCCATGGACGCGCTGCTCGCCTACCGGTCGCGCCACGCGCTGCCGTCGTGGCAGGCGACCGTCGAGACGCTGCTCGACGCGGCGGGGGAGAGGACACCATGACCACCACCGCGTTCACCCCCGACACCGAGGCCCGTCTCGCCGTCGCCCGCCAGGTCGCGGACGCCGTCCTCTTCGAGGGCTACGTGCTCTACCCGTACCGGGCGTCGGCCGCCAAGAACAGGCTGCGCTGGCAGTTCGGCGTGCTCGTACCGCCCGCCTGGTGCGCGGCGGCCGAGGAACACGACTTCCAGCACACCGAATGCCTGATGGAACCGAGGAGCGGAGCCACCCTCGCCGTCGAGGTCCGCCTCCTGCACACCCGACGGCGCGTCGTCCAGCAGGCACACGCCGACGGGACGTACGAGACGGTGCGCGAACTGCACCTCGACGACCGGGTCCTGGTCCCCTGGGACGAAGGCCTGGAGGAGAAGGTCGACATCGCCCTGCCGGTGGCCGAGTTGACCGGCGACGGGGTGACCGTCCCGTTCACCCGGGCCGCCGCCGAGGAGACCGAGCCCGTCACGGACGCCGACGGGCGGCCCGTCGGGCGCCTGGTCTGCCGCCGTGAGGAGATCAGCGGCGTCGTCCGGCTCTCCACGACCGAACTGGACGGTCCGTACCGCACGCAGCGCCTGCGCGTGGTCGTCGAGAACACCAGCCCCTGGCTGCCCGACGACACCGACGACCGCGACGCGGCGCTGCCGTACTCGCTGGTCGCCAGCCACGTGCTCCTGCACCTGGACGCCGGGGCGTTCCTCTCCATGACCGACCCGCCCGAGTGGGCGAAGGGCGCCGTCGCGGCCTGCCGGAACCTGCACACCTGGCCCGTGCTCGCCGGCGAACCGGGCCGTGCCGACCTCGTACTGTCCTCGCCGATCATCCTCGAGGACCATCCCGCCATCGCCCCCGAGAGCCCCGGCGCGCTCTACGACGCCACCGAGATCGACGAGATCCTCGCGCTGCGCACCATCGCCCTCACCGACGAGGAGAAACGCGAGGCCAGAGGCACGGACGCACGTGCCGCGGCCGTGATCGAACTGGCGGACACCATGCCGCCGGAGGTCCTCGAACGGCTGCACGGAGCGGTGCGGAGCCTGCGGGAGGCCACCGGCCCGCCGGACGCGGGGGACGACCCGCAGGGCGTGTTCCGCCCCGAGAGCCCCTGGTGGGACCCGGGCGGCGACACCGCGGTCGATCCCGACCGTGACCACGTCACCGTCGACGGCCGGGAGGTACGCGCGGGCTGCCGCGTCGTCCTGCGCCCCCGGCTGCGGCACACCGACGCGCAGGACCTGTTCCTGAGCGGCCGCAGCGCACTGGTCGAGGCCGTACTGCACGACGTCGACGGAGGCGTGCACATCGCCGTGACCGTGGAGGACGACCCCGGCGCCGACATCCGCCGCGAACAGGGCCGGTTCCTCTACTTCCAGCCCGACGAGGTGGAAGCCCTGGAGGACGCGTGACCCCCACCGCACCACCCGGCGCCCGCACCCTCGTGGCCGGGGTCGGCAACATCTTCCTCGGGGACGACGGCTTCGGCGTCGAGACCGCGCGCCGGCTCGCCCGGGAGGAACTGCCGACCGGTGTCGAGGTGGCCGACATCGGCATCCGCGGTGTGCACCTCGCCTACCAGCTCCTCGACGGATACGACACGCTCGTCATCGTCGACGCGACCGCACGCGGCGGCGAGCCCGGAACGCTGTACCTGATCGACGCCGGGACGCCGGACGGCACCGGTCCGGCGGCGGACGTCCCGCTCGACGGGCACCGCATGTCACCCGACGCGGTCCTCGCCCTGCTCGCCACCCTGTGCGCCGGAACCGGCGCCACGCCCCCGCGCCGCACCCTCGTCGTCGGCTGCGAACCCGCCTGCCTCGACGAGAGCCTCGAGCTCAGCCCCCAGGTCGCCGCCGCCGTACCGGAGGCGGTGCGGATGGTGACCGACCTCGTCCGGCAGGAGGCCGCCGTATGACACGCCGTCGCAGAAGGAACCGCGGAAGGAACAAGGAGCATCCCGTGAAGAAGACCCTCATCGGCGTCACCGCCGCCGTCACCGCCGTCACCGCCGCCACCGCCCTCGTCAGGGGAGTCCTCCCCGACATCAGGCGCTACCTGCGGATGCGCAGGATGTGAACCGAACGGCGTACGCAGGCGTGTGATCCCGGCGCGCCGGTCGGCCGGCCCGGGGGAGCGCGTCTGTAATGGGCGCCGGACAGGCAGCCACGGGCCCAGGACGGAGACCGATGCACGAGATGTCCATCGCGCTGGCCGTCGTCGACCAGGTGGAGCAGGCGGCCCGGCCCGCCGGGGCCACGGGCGTCGCACGCGTGGCCCTCGAGGTGGGCGAACTGGCCGGTGTCGTACCGGGCGCGCTCGCCTTCTGCTTCGAACTGGCCTGCGCCGGCACCGTCCTGGAAGGCGCCGAACTGACCACCCGGACCGTCCCCGGTACGGCACGCTGCACCGGGTGCGGCGACGTGTGGGAGGTCGGCATGCCTCCCCGACTGCTGTGCCCCGTCTGCGGACAGGCCGCGGCCGAGCTGCTCTCCGGCCGCGAACTGCGCATCAGCGAGGTGCGGTGGGCCGCCCAGGAACGACAGGCCGCACCGGAACAACAGTCCGCGCCGGCCGTGCCGCGGTCGGCCGACGCCACGTGAACCCGTCTTCGAGGTAACCCGTCTTCGAGGTGAGCCGAACCATGTGCAAAGTCGTCGATCTCCAACAGGCAGTCCTCGCCAAGAACGCGACCGTCGCCCGGCTGCTGCGCTCCGAACTGGCCGCCCGCGGCACCACGGTCGTCAACCTGCTCTCCAGCCCCGGCAGCGGCAAGACCGCCCTGCTGGAACGCGAACTGCTGCTGGCCCGGGAACGCGGAGTCACCGCCGCCGCGCTCACCGCGGACCTGGCGACCGAGAACGACGCCGAACGGCTCGCCCGCTCCGGCGTCCCCGTCAAACAGGTCCTCACCGACGGGCTGTGCCACCTGGAGGCGGACATGCTCGCCGGGCACCTCGACGGCTGGCTCCCCGAGCACACCCGGCTGCTGTTCGTGGAGAACGTGGGCAACCTGGTCTGCCCGGCCTCGTACGACCTCGGTGAATCGCTGCGGGTCGTGCTCGCCTCCGTGACCGAGGGGGAGGACAAGCCGCTCAAGTACCCGACGGCCTTCGGCCTCGCCCAGCTCGTGATCGTCACCAAGACCGACCTGGCCGTCCCCGCCGAATTCGACGAGGCGGCCTTCCGCGCCAACGTCCAGCAGGTCAACCCCGGCGTGGAGGTGGTCCTCACCTCGGTGCGCACCGGAGCGGGCGGGGGCACGCTGCTCGACCGGGCGCTCGCGGCGGCGCAGGGCACCGCGCCCCACGCCCCGGTGATGGCCCGGGTACAGGCGTGACCGCTCCCCAGCCCGTGGCCGACCGCACGCCGGCCCCGCGGCGCAGCCGGGTCGTCGTGCGGGGCGTGGTGCAGGGCGTCGGCTTCCGGCCGTACCTGTACACCCTGGCCACCGAACTCAGGCTCTCCGGCCATGTGACCAACACCGCGGACGGCGTCGTCGTCGAGGTCGAGGGCGACCCCTCGTCCGTGGACCGGTTCTGCGCGCGCATCGCCCCCGACGCCCCGCCCTTGGCGCTCGTCGAGTCGGTCGACGCCACCGAGGTGCCCACCACCGGCGCCGACGGGTTCGCCATCGTCCCCTCACGCGCCGGCGGCCCCGCCCGCACGCTCGTCTCGCCGGACACCGCGACCTGCGACGACTGCCTCGCCGAACTCGCCGACCCGGCGGACCGGCGCCACCGCCACCCGTTCATCACCTGCACGCACTGCGGGCCGCGGTTCACCATCGTCACCGGCCTCCCCTACGACCGCGACCACACGACCATGGCCGGCTTCCCCATGTGCGCCGACTGCGCCCGGGAATACGCCGACCCGGCCGACCGCCGCTTCCACGCGCAGCCCGTGGCCTGCCCCGCCTGCGGGCCGCGGCTACGGCTGACCACGGCCCCCGGGAAGGGCGGCGGCCCCGAACCCGCCGACCCGATCCGCGCCGCGCGCGACCTGCTCGCCGACGGAGCGATCCTCGCGGTGAAGGGCCTGGGCGGCTACCACCTGGCCTGCGACGCGACCGACTCCCGGGCCGTGGCCGAACTGCGCCGCCGCAAGGCCCGCGGGGACAAGCCGTTCGCCCTGATGGCCGGGGACGTCGCCGACGTCGCCCACCTGGTCCACGCCGGACCGGCGGAGCGCGACCTGCTCACCGCCAAGGAGCGGCCCATCGTCCTGATGCGGCGTCGCCGCACCGGCGCCCCGGACCCCGGCCGTCCGTGGCCCGCCCGGGAGGTCGCCCCCGGCAGCCCCGACCTCGGCGTCATGCTCCCGTACACACCCGTGCACCACCTGCTGCTCGAAGCCGACGACCACGGTTCCACGCAAGCGCGACTGCTGGTGATGACCAGCGGCAACCTCGCCGGCGAACCCATCGTCACCGACGACGCGGAGGCGCTGGAACGGCTGTCCGGCCTGGCGGACGCCTGGCTGCTGCATGACCGGCCGATCCACGTACCGTGCGACGACTCGGTGATGCGGATCTGCGACGGCGAGCCGCTGACCCTGCGCCGCTCCCGCGGTCACGCCCCGCTGCCGCTCACCCTGCCCGTCCCCGTCGCTCCGGCGCTCGCCGTCGGCGGTGACCTCAAGAACGCCTTCTGTCTCGGTGAGGACCGCAGGGCCTGGCTGTCGGCGCACATCGGGGACATGGACGACCTCGCCACCCAACAGGCCTTCGCACGCGCCGAGCGGCAACTGGAGGCGATCACCGGGGTACGGCCCGCACGTCTCGTCGCCGACCGCCACCCCGCCTACCGCTCGGGCCGCTGGGCCGAACGGCACGCCGCCGGGCGGCCCGTCCTGCGCGTCCAGCACCACCACGCCCACGTCGCGTCCGTCATGGCCGAGCACGGCCTCGACGGCAGTCACCCCGTCCTCGGGGTCGCCTTCGACGGCACCGGCCACGGGGACGACCGGGCCGTGTGGGGCGGTGAGTTCCTGGCAGCGGACTACACCGGCTTCTCCCGCTTCGCGCATCTCGCCTACGTGCCGCTGCCCGGCGGGGACGCCGCCGTCCGGCGCCCGTACCGGATGGCCCTGGCCCATCTGCGCGCCGCGGGCATCCCGTGGGACGGGGACCTGCCGTGCGAGGCCGCCTGCCCGCCCGACGAACTCCGCCTTCTCGAGCAGCAGTTGACGCGCGGGCTGAACTGCCTGCCCACATCGAGCATGGGCCGCCTCTTCGACGCCGTGTCCTCCCTCGCCGGAGTGTGCCACCACGCGGGGTACGAGGCGCAGGCCGCCGTCGAACTCGAGGCCGCCGCGGTGACGGAAGACGCCCGCGCGGACGACGCCCGCTACACCTTCCGGCTCACCGGCGGGGACGGCACCCCCCTCGCCGCCGATCCCGCGCCCCTGCTCACCGCGGTCGTCGACGACGTGCGGGGCGGCGTCCGGCCCCGCCTCGTCGCGGCACGCTTCCACCACGCCGTGGCCGGGCTCGTGCACGAGGTGTGCAGCCGGGCACGCGGCGAACTCGGCCTGGAGACGGTGGCCCTGACCGGCGGGGTGTTCGCCAACGTGCTGCTCTCGTCGGCGTGCGCGACGCGGCTGCGCGGCGACGGCTTCACCGTGCTGCGCCACCGGCGCGTCCCACCCAACGACGGAGGGCTCGCCGTGGGCCAGCTCATGGTGGCCGCCCGTACCGGAGCCGCCGACACCGAGTGACGGAGCCGGGCCCGAACACGTAACAGTGAGGAGAAAACGCATGTGTCTTGCGGTACCCGGCAGAGTGCTGGACGTCGAGGACCGGGACGGAACCCGTATGGCCACGGTCGACTTCGGAGGAGTCGTCAAGGACGTGTGCCTGGAGTACCTGCCGGACCTGAAGGTCGGGGAGTACGCCATCGTCCACGTCGGGTTCGCGCTCCAGCGGCTCGACGAGGAATCGGCCCGCAGAACCCTGGAGCTGTTCGAGAACCTCGGCATGCTCCAGGAGGAGTTCGGCGACCCCTGGGAACAGGCAGCGGCCCAGGGCCCCGCGCAGCAGCCCCCGCACCACACCACCGCCCCGGAGGTACAGCAGTGAAGTACATCGAGGAGTTCCAGGACCCCGACCTCGCCGAACGGCTGCTGGACGACATCCGGGCCACCGTCACCCGCCCGTGGGCGCTGATGGAGGTCTGCGGCGGCCAGACCCACACCATCATCCGGCACGGCATCGACCAGCTCCTCCCCGAGGAGGTCGAGCTGATCCACGGCCCCGGCTGCCCCGTCTGCGTCACCCCGCTCGAGGTGATCGACAAGGCACTGGAGATCGCCTCCCGCCCCGACGTCGTCTTCTGCTCCTTCGGCGACATGCTCCGCGTGCCCGGCACCGGACGCGACCTGTTCCAGGTGCGCGGCACCGGCGGAGACGTCAGGGTCGTCTACTCCCCGCTCGACGCGCTGCGCATCGCCCAGCAGAACCCGGACCGGCAGGTCGTCTTCTTCGGCATCGGCTTCGAGACGACCGCTCCGCCCAACGCGATGACGGTGTACCAGGCGCGCAAGCTCGGCATCCGCAACTTCAGCCTGCTGGTCTCGCACGTACGGGTGCCGCCGGCGATCGAGGCGATCATGCAGTCGCCGGACTGCCGGGTGCAGGCGTTCCTCGCCGCCGGACACGTGTGCAGCGTCATGGGGATGGACGAGTACCCGGAACTCGCCGAGCGCTTCGGCGTGCCCATCGTCGTCACCGGGTTCGAACCGCTCGACATCCTGGAAGGCGTCCGCCGTACCGTCCGCCAGCTGGAACGCGGCGAGCACACCGTCGACAACGCCTACCCGCGCGCCGTGCGTCCGGAGGGCAACCCGGCGGCCCGGGCCATGCTCGACGACGTCTTCGAGGTCACCGACCGCGCCTGGCGGGGCATCGGCGTCATCCCGGACAGCGGCTGGCGGCTGTCCCCGCGCTACCGCGACTACGACGCCGAGCACCGCTTCGCCGTCGACGGCATCGCCACCCGCGAACCGGCAGCCTGCCGCAGCGGCGAGGTGCTGCAAGGGCTGATCAAGCCGCACGAGTGCGAGGCGTTCGGAACCACCTGCACCCCGCGCTCACCGCTCGGCGCCACCATGGTCTCCAGCGAGGGCGCCTGCGCCGCGTACTACCTCTACCGACGGCTCGAGCTGAACACCCCGGCGACGCCGGCCGCGTCCCTGGAGGGCAGCCCCGTTGTCTGACACCACCGGCACCGTCCCCGGCGCCGTCCGGCAGGCCGAGGACACCCGCCCGGACATGCTCAACTGGACCTGCCCCGCACCGCTGCGCGACCAACCGCGGATCGTCATGGGCCACGGCGGCGGCGGAGCCCTGTCCGCCGAGCTCGTCGAGCAGCTCTTCACACCCGCCTTCGGCGGTCCGGCACCGGCGGCGCTGACCGATTCCGCCGCCCTGGAACTCGGCGGGGCCAAGCTGGCCTTCTCCACCGACTCCTTCGTGGTGCGCCCGCTGTTCTTCCCCGGCGGCAGCATCGGGGACCTAGCGGTCAACGGGACCGTCAACGACCTCGCCATGAGCGGGGCCCGCCCCGCCTATCTGTCCTGCGGCTTCATCCTCGAGGAGGGCACCGGTACGGACGTCGTCGGACGGGTCGCCGCGGCGATGGGCGCCGCCGCCCGGGCCGCGGGGGTGGAGGTCGTCACCGGCGACACCAAGGTCGTCGAGGCCGGCCACGGCGACGGCGTCTACATCAACACCTCCGGCATCGGCCTGATCCCCTCAGGCGTGGACCTGCGGCCGGGGCGGGTGGTCCCGGGCGACGTCGTCCTCGTCAGCGGGGCGATCGGCGTCCACGGGGTGGCGATCATGAGTGTGCGGGAGGGTCTGGAGTTCGGGGTGGAGATCCTGAGCGACTGCGCACCGCTCGGAGGCCTCGTCGAGGCGATGCTCGCCGTCACACCCGACCTGCACGCCCTGCGGGATCCCACCCGCGGCGGACTGGCCGCCTCGCTCAACGAGATCGCCGCCGCCTCCGGCACCGGGATCGTGGTGCGAGAACGCGCCGTGCCCGTCCCCGACGCGGTGACCAACGCGTGCGCGGTCCTGGGGCTGGACCCGATGTACGTGGCCAACGAGGGGAAGCTCGTGGCGTTCGTGCCGCCCGCCCACGCGGACGCGGTCCTGGCCGCCATGCGCGCCCATCCCCTGGGCGCCGAGGCCGCGATGATCGGCGAGGTGACCGACGCGCACCCCGGTATGGTCGTCGCCCGCACCGCACTGGGCGGCACCAGGGTGGTGGACATGCCCCTCGGCGAGCAGTTGCCGCGGATCTGCTGAGGACCGCCGGCCACGGTCCCGGGACTACGGGTCCGCAGGGCGGTCGGGGCTGCCGTGCCCGGCTCGCATCCCGTGCCGTGCGAGCCGGGCACGACGTTTCCCTCCTCAGTCCCGGCCGCGTGCGTGCTTGAACCGTGCCAGGCCGTCCGCGAGGTCGATCAGCGGCCCGGGGTAGTCCAGGCGTGCGCGCTCACGCTCGGGCAGCAGCCACGGTTCATGGATGTGCTTGCCCGCCACGTCCCGTAGTTCCGGCACCCATCGGCGTACGTACGCTCCCCGCGGGTCGAAGCGTCTGCCCTGCGCGACCGGGTTGAGCACGCGGTGGGGGCGGGTGTCGGTACCGGTTCCGGCGACCCACTGCCAGTTGAGCTGGTTGTTGACGATGTCGCCGTCCACGAGCAGGTCGAGGAAGTGCCGGGCGCCGATCCGCCAGTCCACGTAGAGGGTCTTGGCCAGGAAACTGGCTGCCAGCAGGCGTGCCCGGTTGTGCATCCAGCCCTCGTGGCGCAGTTGGCGCATCGCCGCGTCGACGACCGGGTATCCGGTACGGCCCTCCCGCCACGCGGCGATGTCCTCGGCCGCCTCCTCCTCGGTGCGCCACCGGTCGTGCCGGGTGCGGTAGTCCCGGGCGGAGGCCGCCGGTCGTGCCGCCAGTACCTGGTGGTGGAAGTCGCGCCAGCACAACTGGCGCACGAACGCGTCCGCCCCGGGCCCGCCGTGCGCGCGGGCCCGCCGGACGAGTTCCACCGGCGAGAGGGCTCCGAAGTGCAGGTACGGCGACAACCGGGAGGTCGCGTCGCCCGCCAGGTCGTCGTGGCGGTCCTCGTACCCGGACAGGTCCTCGCGGGCCCAACGGGAGAACCGCTCACGCCCCCGCGTCTCCCCGCCGGACGGCAGGTCGGGGGAGACGCCGGACAGCCCGTCGCGGGACGGCAGCGGCTCGCCGCGCACCGCTTCCGGGACGCGCACGGTGCGCGGCGTCGGACAGGTGTCCCGCAGCCGCTCCTGTGACCAGCGGCGGAAGTAGGGCGTGAACACGGCGTAGTGGTCGGAGCCGGCCGGAGTCACCGTCCCCGCGCCCACAGCGGTGATCACGCCGTCGTGCACGCGCAGTGCCACGCCGTGGTCGCCGAGTTCCTTGCGCAGCCGCTCCTCCCGGCGCTGGGCGTATCCGGTGACCCCGGCGGCCATGTGCACCTCGAAGGCCCGGCACTCCGCGGCGAGCGCGCGGACCTCCCGCACGACCGGCCCGGTACGCACCACCAGCCGGCCGCCGCGGCGGCGCAGCGAGGCGTCGAGGTCGGCCAGGCAGTCGGCGAGGAAGGCGCTGCGGTTGGGTGCGTCGAAGCCGGTCGCGTGGACGCCCGGGTCGCGTACGAACAGCGGCACCACCTCGTCCGCCGCCGCGAGGGCGGCGCGCAGCGGGGGATGGTCGTGCAGACGCAGGTCCGAGGTGAACAGGACGACCGCGACGGTCATGGCGTCACTCCTGGTGTCGTGAGGCGGTGCTGTGCGTGCTGTTTCCGGATGCTTCGCCCCGCGGGGGAGTGCCGGACGCGGTCGGCGAGGATCCGACCCTGCGCGCGCTCATGCCCTTGGCCGCGGCCTGGGTGATGTTGCGGGCCATGCCGCCGAAGACGACGGCGTGGAAGGGGGCGACGGACCACCAGTAGGCGTGGCCCGGCAGACCGCGTGGGTGGAACAGCGCGCGCTGCCGGTAGCGGGTGCGGCCCCCGGCGTCCGTCTCGGCGTACATCTCCAGCCATGCCAGGCCCGGCAGTCGCATCTCCGCCCGCAGCCGCAGCAGCCGGCCGGGCTCGATCTCCTCCACCCGCCAGAAGTCCAGCGAGTCCCCGACCCGCAGGCGCTCGGCGTCACGCCGTCCGCGCCGCAGCCCGACCCCGCCGACGAACCGGTCCAGCCAGCCCCTGACCGCCCAGGCAAGCGGGAAGGAGTACCAGCCGTTGTCGCCGCCGATGCCCTCGATCACCTTCCACAGCGCCTCGCGTGACGCGTCGACCGGCAGCTGCCGTTCGTCCTGGTAGAGGCTGCCGCCGGCCCAGTCCGGGTCGGTGGGCAGCGGATCGCTCGGGGCCCCCGGTACGGACGCCGACGACCAACGGGTGGCCACCTGCGCCTCCCGCACCCGCCGCAGGGCCAGCGCCAGCGCCTCGCCGAACGGCAGCGGCCGGCCCGGGGCGTCGGGCACGTACCGGGCGATGTCGTGCTCCTGGCAGACCACCTCGTGCCGCAGCGACTCCGTCAGCGGCCGGGCGATGGCGGCGGGCACCGGGGTGACCAGGCCGATCCACAGACTGGACAGCCTCGGGGTGAGGACCGGCACCGGCACGATGAGCCGCCGCCGCAGCCCGCCGACGGTGGCGTACCGGCGCATCATGTCCTGGTACGTGAGGACGTCCGGTCCGCCGATGTCGAACGCCCGGTCGACGTCGTCCGGCATGGTGGCCGAGCCGACGAGGTAGCGCAGTACGTCCCGTACCCCGATGGGCTGGGTCCGGGTGTTCACCCAACGGGGGGTCACCATGACCGGCAGCCGCTCGGTCAGATAGCGCAGCATCTCGAAGGAGGCCGACCCGGAGCCGATGACGACCGCCGCCCGCAGCACGGTGGCGGGCACCGGGGCGTCGAGGAAGATGCGCCCGACCTCGGCCCGGGACCGCAGGTGCGGGGAGAGCGACCCCTCGGGCACGTCCGGCGGGGTGAGCCCGCCCAGGTAGACGATCCGCCGCACGCCGGCGGCGTGCGCCTGCCCGGCGAAGACACGGGCCGCACGGCGGTCGGTCTCCTCGAAGCCGGAACCGCCCGCGAGGGCGTGCACCAGGTAGTACGCGACGTCGATCCCGTGCATGGCCGCGGCGACCGAGTCCGCGTCCGTGACGTCGCCCCGCACCGTCTCGACGTCCCCCGCCCAGGGATGGTCACGGAGTTTGTCCGGGGAACGGGCCAGGCAACGGACGCGATGGCCGGCCTTCAGCAGTTCGGGTACCAGACGCCCGCCGATGTACCCGGACGCCCCGGTGACCAGACAGTGCAGCCGTTCTGTTTCCTGCCGTCCTCGCCGTCCGTCCATGTCCACCATGGTTCCTCCCTGTGCTCGTCCCGATGGTCCCCCTATCGCCGATCATGGCCGCAACAGCGCGACCGCGCCCGTCGCGGCGAAGTCGGCCGACGGCCGGGACGCAGGAGGCGACCGGCCGCCCGCACGGTCCGCCCGGGCGCAGGCCTCCGCTCACCGGAGCCGGTGCGCGGCGGGGGACATCCCGTGTTCGGCGAGCGGACCGACCGACAGGCCCGCATCGCGGCAGCCGTCCACGATGCCGGGCAGGGCACCGAGCGCGGCCCGCCAGCAGGCCGGGGCCGACATCCTGTCCGTGTCGTGCAGGAGGACGGTGCCGCCGCCGCGCAGACCGGCCGCGACGGCCGAGCGCACCGACGCCGGGGTGGCCCCGGCCGTCCAGTCCCTGCCCCAGGCGGTCCACAGCACCGGCCGCAGGCCCGCCGTACGGGCGGCCGCCCAGCGCCCGGAGGTGAGGATGCCGTAGGGCGGGCGGTACCAACGGGGGCACCGGCCGGTCAGGTCCCGGACCGCGCCGACCGCCCGCAGCAGGGCACGCACGTCGTCCGCCGGGGCCGGCCGCCAGGGATGCTCGTGGCTCCAGCCGTGCACGGCCAGTTCGTGCCCGCGGCGGGCGGTCTCACGCACCACGGAGGGATGCCGTACGACGCTGTCGCCCAGGACGAAGAAGGTCGCCCGGACCCCGATCGCCTCCAGCGCGTCGAGGAAGCACGGGGTGGACTCGGGATCGGGTCCGTCGTCGAAGGTCAGCGCGACGTGGGCGGGACGTCCGACACCGGCGAGACGTGGGAAACAGCGGCGCACCACGGGCAGCCAGGTGGCCGCCGGGGCGATGTGCGCCGCGGCGACGGCGGCGAGCGGAGTCAGCACGGCCGCCGCGCGCCGGGCGGGGGAGCGGCCGGGGGACGTGGGCATCGGCTGTGCCTCCTCGCCGTGTGTTCGGGGTGTTCGGGATTCCTACGGCACCGGCCGGACCGAGTCGGTACCCGGATGCCGCGCCGCGGTGTCCCAGCTGCCGGAGACCGACGGGGCGCGGGCCAGCCCGGCGGCGCCCACTCCCATGAGCACCACGCCGACCACCGCGGGCACCACCCGCACGCCGAGCGTGATCTGCTCCCCGAACAGCGCCCACCCCAGCACCACGCTCGTCAGCGCGTCGCCGAGGGTCAGGGCGGGCTGGGACGCCGCCAGCGTCCCGGCCCGGAAGGCGCTCTGGAGCAGCAGAAAGGCGACGGCTCCGGCGGCGGCGGTGGCGTACGGGGGCCACGACGCCAGCAGGGCGCCCAGCCCGTCCGGGAACCTGCCGGTCACTTCCTTGAGCAGTGCCGCGGTCAGGGCGAACAAGATCGCGGACGCCAGCCCCAGCAGCGCCGCGCGCGGTGCGCCCCGCACCGCGCGGGCCGCCGCCACCAGCGCCGCCACGAGCCCCAGCACCACGGCCGCGACCACCGTCCACAGCCCCGCGGAGGCCGTGGACCGGCCGGCGGCCGGAGCGACCGAGGTCAGGAACATCGCCAGCCCGGCGGCCAGGGCGGCGAACGCCAGCCAGATACCGCGGTCCGGACGACGGTGGAAGACCACGCTGCCGACGACCAGGGTGAACAGCAACTCGGCGACCATGAGCGGCTGGACCAGCGCGAGACTGCCCATCCCCAGAGCCGCCGCCTGCAGAACGGTGGACAGCGCGAGCAGCCCGGCACCCGCCACCCAATGGGGCCGCAGCAGCACGCGCCCGAGCCAGCGGGCGGCCTGGCGCAGCCCCGCACCGCCCTCCGGTTCCTCCGCCGCGGCCCGCCGCTGCAGCACCGAGGACGAGGCGTTGGACAGCGCCGCCAGCAGGGCCAGGACGACGACCAGCACGCCGTACCACCGCTCAGTCGAACGCGGTGGCGAGCCGCCGGTACAGGGCTGGTGCCGCGCCGCGCACCCGGACGGGCAGACGCAGCCAGCCGGGGACGTAGACCTCGTCCCGCCCCCGGGAGACCGCGCTCCACACGGCGTCGGCGACCCGCGCGGGTGGCACCGGCCTGGGCCACGACCTCCGGTAAGGGACGCCGCGCCGTTCGAAGAACGGCGTGTCCACCACTCCCGGCACCACCAGGCTGACCGCGACGCCGCTGCCGCGCAGCTCGTACCGCAGGGCGTCGGCGAAGACGGCCAGCGCCGCCTTGGCCGCCGAGTACACGGCTTCGCCCCGCACGCCCACCATCCCCGCGACGGACCCGATGAGCACCACACGCCCGGAGCCCGCCTCCACCATGTGCGGCACCAGCTCACGGACCAGGCGCAACGTGGTCAGGAGGTCGACCTCGACGACCTCCTCGAGGGCGGACGGGGGCATGGCGCCGAAGTCCCCGGCCCAGCCGACACCGGCGCCGGCCACCAGAAGATCCACTCGACCGGTGTGCTCGAGGGCGAACCGGGTCAGCTGCCGCTCGGCACCGGGCCGGGTCAGATCCGCCGGGAAGACCGAGGCCGGGGCCCGTTCCGCGACTCGGTGGAGGCCTGCCGCGTCCCGCCCGTTGAGGACGAGACGCCACCCTTTCGCGGAGAGCGTTCGGGCCACGGCGGCACCGATGCCCGAGGAGGCGCCGGTCACCAGCGCCGCGCCCGGACGCCCGGCTCCGCCGGCCGGGGACCCCGGCACCGCGTCGGCCGGGGCGACGGACGTCCGGGAGAACAACACGTCGGCTGTGCCGTCACGAGAAGCGTGGGACATGGGCTGCACCTTGGCTGCGAGGGAGAACACCCGAGAGGCCGCCCCCGCGGCCGCTCCCGGCGTTCGGCGGGGTACCCCGAGAAGTATCCCGGGCCCGGCCGCCGAAACGCGGGGGAGCAGGTTTCACCGACACAGCGGAAGGGGACCCGCCACCCCGTGCACCCACCGTCGTCGGTGCCCCGCCGGTACGTGTCGGCGGACGGCGGGCAGCGACTGCTGATCGTCAGCGCGAGCATGGGAGCCGGCCACGACACGGTGGCCGGCGAACTCGCCCGCCGTGCCCGGGAACAAGGCCACGACGCGCAGGTCGTGGACCTCCTGCGGTTGCTTCCGCACGGCCTGGGCACCGCGGTGCGCCTCTTCTACCAGTCGTCGGTACGGCACTTCCCCTGGGCGTACGCGGGCCTCTACCACGCGCTGTTCCGCCCCGGTCCGCGCCGCCGCCCCAGTGGCGTCCCCCTCGCCCGGCTGGCGGGCGGCCGTCTGACGGACCTCGTGGAGCGGACGGGCGCCGACGTGGTGGTCCCGGTCTTCCACCTGGCCGCCCAGCTGACCGGTCACCTGAGGGCCCGTGGGCGCCTGCGGCCCCCGAGCGCCGTCTTCGTGACCGATTTCGCCGTCCACCGGCAGTGGCTTCACCCCGGCAACGACCTGTACCTCTGCCTCACCGACGAGGCCGCGCGGGACGTGGGCCGGAGCACCACGGTGCCCGTCGAGACGGCCGGACCGGTCGTGGCACCCGGCTTCTTCGCGCCGGCCGCCGGGGTCGCGGCATGGCGGCTGCGCTTCGAGCGGTACGCCCCCGGACGCCCGCCCGTCGTGCTGTCCGCCGGAGCCTGGGGCGCGGCTTCGGCGCTGGACGGGACGGCTCGGCTGCTCACCGCCGCCGGTTTCCTCCCGGTCGTGCTGTGTGGCCGGAACGAAGGTCTGCGGGCCCGCCTGGCCGGGGTTCCGGGCGTGCTCGTACCGGACTGGGTCACCGACATGCCCGGCCTGCTGCGTGCGGCTCGCGTCCTGGTCGACAACGCCGCCGGTCAGACCGCCGTACAGGCTCTCGCCTCCGGGCTGCCCGTGGTGGGCCACCGCCCGCTGCCCGGGCACGGGAGGGAGGGGGTGCGGCGGATGGCGGCGCTCGGTGTCTCGGAGATCGCTCCGGACGACGGCGCCTTGCTGCGCGCCCTGCGGCGGTTGTCGGCGGACGGTGCGTACCGGGACCGCCGGATCGCCCGCGGACGGGAGCTCTTCCGGGGGGACGCGCTGGCACGGGTGACCGCACTCGCCGACATGTCCTCCGTGTGATCGGCCGGAACAGCCGGGAAGGGAAGCCGACGCCTCGCCCCCCGACGCCTTGTGCGCCTTGTCCGACGCGTCGTACGCGTCAGTCGTCGCCGGCCGGTTCCGTCCCGGCCCTCGCAGGCAGGTCGTCGGTGAACCGGTGCCCGTGGTGGTCGAGGAGCCAGCGGCCGAACAGGGCGCCGCCGAAGATGACGAATCCCACGCCGATGAGCCACGACTCGACGATGAGGACGACCCCGACCGTTCCGTAGCTGATCGCGTTCTCGACGATCAGCGGTGCGAAGACGAAGTAGGAGAAGCCCCGCAGACCGATCAGGCCCGCCATGGTGGCGATCGCGCCCGGCAGCAGGTGCCACCAGCGGACCTGCCCGCCCAGCAGGAAGCGCTGCCCCCACCAGAAGAACAGGACGCCGGTCACCAGCGAGAGGGTGATCCGCTCAGGCCCGTGCAGGGAATGGCGGGTCAGCACTTCCTGGTAGAGGAACGCGGTCAGGACGCACAGCCAGGTCGCCTGACGCCAGATCCGGTGCCACGGCCCGGGAGGCAGGTTCCATATCCGCTCGTAGCCGTTCTGGATGCTCCCGCCCAGCGGGACACCGAACACGGCGAGTGCCAGCCCGCCCCACACGCTGGTGGTGCCGACCACCTCGCGCGGCGGGCTGATGATCTCCGCGAGCAGGTGCGCGGACCGGCCGGACAGACCCATGCCGTCCGCGAGCCAGGCCGCGAAGCCGCCCCGCCCGAGCGGATCGGCGGCGGCGACCACGATGAGCAGGGGCGCCAGTGTGACCAGCGACAGCGTGGCGAACCCCAGGGCCCGGTGCATCAGTTCCAGATCACGGCCGCGCCGCATCAGGACGGGGGCACCCAGCCACTCCCATCCGTGCCGGAGCGTGCCCAGGTGACGCCTCACGGTGCGCTCCTTCGTCGGCTCGCGTACACGCGCTCGTGTCACCTGGCGGCAGGCGGGGCAAACCCGGATGCAGCCGTCGGGGTGGGGCCGTAGCCGTCGACGGCCTTGATCAGTCCCAGGGACGCGACCTGGAGGGGGCGGGCCTGCTGGGAGACGATCTTCGGGCATGGACAGCCGCCCCACCAGGGAGCCGTGGTGTCCACGTCAGTCTCGGATTCACCCTTCGGCCGGTCTTCGAAACGCGGCCTGCGCCGCGTGCGGGACACCTGTCCGTCCCGCGAGTGACGTCAGGTGCCGACCGGTTGCGCTCCCGGGCCGGTATGTGCCGCCCGACCGGGCCTGACACCCGCCGCCCTGTGTGTCGAGGTCACCGACGCGGGAGGCGGCCGCCTGCCCGCACCGTCCGCCCCGGGTGCCGGAGCGGGCGGTGCGCGGGCGTCTTGTGTCACCGGCCCGATGGCGCCCGGTGCCCGTGGCCTACCAGCGGTTGCGGTGCACGACCTCTTCCACCGGGCGGCGGCTCACCGGACCGAACCTGCCGCGCGGCCACCCCACCGGGACGGCCGCGAAGGTGTTCATGTCGTCGGGAATGCCCAGGGCCGCCTTCCACTCGTCCTCCAGCATCAGGTGCCAGATGGTGATGTTGGCGGCCAGGCCCAGGCCCCGCGCGGCGAGCAGCAGGTTCTGCACGCCCGGGTAGACGCAGGAACCCTCCGCGAGGGCGGCGAAACGCTCCTGGATCCGCCCCATGCGGGCCGTCCCCTCGGCGCCGAGCTCCTCGGCGTAGCGCCGCATGCCCTCCTCCTCGATCCTCGGCTCCGGGAACCGGTAGCAGGGGATGATCAGCGCCGGGGTCTCGGCGAAGTGGTCGCGCTGGTACTCGATGGCGGCGACCATGCGTCCGTACGCGGCCTCGTCCATGCCGGCGGGGGCGTACTTGCCGGTCGTGGCCAGGTAGGCGTCCACGCACCGCTTCCACAGCGGGGCGAGGCCGGCCATGACCGCGGGGTCGGTGACGACGACGTACTCGTAGCGCTGCATGTTGCCCCCGCTGGGGCCCCAGACGGCCGCCTGTATCAGCTGGTCCAGGAGCTCGTCGGGCACCGGGTCGGGCCGCAGGCGCCGCATGGCCCGCAGGGTGGACATGGTCGCGAAGAGGGCCGGTTCGGCGGTGTCGCCGGCCGGTGCCCCGGCGAGGGTGGTTTCAGAGGTCATGATCGTGAGTGTAGGGACGGCGCGCCCCGCCCGGACCACCCGGTCACGTTTGCTTCGCCGTACCGGGAAGAGTCATCTGCCCCGAACCCGCTTGCTCTTGACGCACCGTCACCGAACCGGCCGAAAAGCGGACGGAGGTGATTCCGGCCGACAGGACGACAGCGCCCCTGAGGCACGGACGGCCCACCGGGGGACCCGCTCCGGCGGGCCCTCGTTCACGCCTCGGACGCCGGGACCCACCCACGTTTGTCATGTGCGCAGGTGGGGACCCGGGGCCCATGACTGCAACGCCACGCCACCGCCGGATGCAGCAGAACCGAATGCTGTGGCTCCTGGAGCGTCTGGAACGGGCGCCCTGGGCGGACCCGGCGATCGACGCTCTCCGGTCAGCAGTCCGCTCCCTGCCGCTGGGGCGCGGACGGGACGTGCTGCACGGCAGGTGGCTGGGGCATCCGCTCCATCCGCTGATGGTGCAGGTGCCGGTCGGGAGCTGGCTGTCCGCGGCCGTGCTGGACACCCGGCCCGGCCGCTCCCGCGAGGCGGGGCTGCTCGTCGGTGTCGGCCTGGCCGGGGCCGCGCCCGCCGCGCTGGCGGGCGCCGTCGACTGGGCGGAGCTGCGCCGTGAGCAGGCACGTGTGGGGCTGGTGCACGCCATGGCGAACTGGGCGGCCGTGGGCCTGTACGCGACCTCGCTCGCCTGCCGCCTCAAGGGGCGTACGGGCGCCGGCCGGACGTACGGCTTCCTGGGGCTGACGGCGGTGGGGATCGGCGGCATGCTGGGCGGCCACCTGGCCTACCGCCAGGCGTCCGGAGCCAACCACGCGGAAGAGGTTCCGCACGTCGTCCGGGAGGGCTGGCACCGGATCGGTGCCGTGGCCGATTTTCCGGCCGGGCAGCCCGTGCGGCGCGTCGTGGACGACGTGCCGGTCCTGGTGGTCCGTGAATCCGGCGGGGTGATCCACACACTGGCCGAGCGGTGCAGCCATCTCGCCGGTCCGCTGTCCGAGGGCACGATCACCGACGGATGTGTCCGGTGCCCGTGGCACGGCAGCGTCTTCCGGCTCTCGGACGGCTGGAACGTCCGCGGTCCGGCCACCGCACCGCAGCCCGCCTTCGACACCCGGATCGTCGACGGGCACGTCGAGGTGCGCCTGCGTCGAGCCGACCGGGAAGCGGACGGCGAGTGGAGCGGGAGCGGAGCGGGCAGGGTCGGCGGGTACGCCGGCTGACAGCCGCTCCGACCGTCCGCGCCGGGTACCGTCACCCCGAAGCGAGGGCCACCGTCGTCGTGACCCGGGTGAGGGCGGGGGCCGACGGCGTCGAACCGAACCCGAAGCGCACGGGTGGTTCGACCGGTGCCATCGCGCCGAGGTCGGTGCTCCCGAAGGCAGCCGACACCGCACGGATCGGCAGCAGGTCCCGGGCGCCGTACCACTCGCGGCGCCCTCCACCGGCGCTGCCACGGGTGCGCACACCGGGGAGCAACAGGCGGGCGGGCCGGTCCGTCAGCGCGCTCCACGCCGGACGGCGGGCGAGCGCACCGGGAACGGCCCGCAGGACGAGGCCCCGAAGCCGTCGCCGGCCGGTGACGAAGCGCAGGTCGAGCGGCCCCGCGGCAACGGTCCAGGTGCCGTCCGTGACCCGCACGTCGACCGGAACGACCCGCACCGTGTCGAAGACGTAGGTACCGCTGATGAAGTCGGCCGTCTCCTGCGTGGGGGCCAGCAGCAACCTCTCCCCGTCGGCCCGTTCCAGCATCACGTCGCTGAACGCTCCGAACGGTGAACGCTGCCAGTGTCCGAGCACGATCCGGGTGCCCGAGGAGGTGCCCATGCCGGCGATCCAGCCGTCGAAGCGCAGCCGCGGGCGCCGCGCGGCCCCGCCGGGCATCCGGATCATCCGCTCGTCCTCATCTGCTCGTCCTCATGCGCTCGTCCTCCTCGGGTGGGCTACGCGGCGTCGGCTCCGGAACGGCGAGCGGCGCGGCGCCGGAGGCGCAACGGCAGCACGTACCAGCAGAGACCGAACCACAGCATGACCCCGCCGGCGAGCACCTCGGCGAGGACGCCGGGAACCACGACACGGAGGATCAGCAGGAGTGCGCAGCCGATGGTCAGCGCGAGGAGGACCATGCCGCTGCGGGCTGCGGGCTGCGGGCTGCGGGCTGCGGGCTGCGGGCCGAGGCTGTCGTGGCGCGCGCAGCAGGCCGTGCCCTCCTCTGCGACGGCCTTCTGCGCCGCGAGCCCGGTCACTTCTTCGAGGGGCGCACGGGCGACCTATAGTGGCCCTCATGAGCCGTTGGAGGGAGTTGACCGGGGAGACGTCCGGAGAGGACTACGCCGCACGGTTCGCGGCCCTGGCCCGTAGCGGGAAGGACGTGCACGGTGAGGCGCGGTTCTGCGCGGCGCTCGTGCCTGCCGGAGCGCGGGTGCTGGACGCCGGGTGCGGTACCGGACGGGTCATGATCCGGCTCGCGGAGCTCGGGTACGACTGCGTCGGGGTGGACGTCGACGCGTCGATGCTGGCAGTGGCGCGGACGCAGGCGCCGGGACTGCCCTGGTTGCAGGTCGATCTGGCCGGGTTCGAGCCGGAACTGCTCGGCATCGCGGCGGACTTCGACCTCGTGGTCGCCGCAGGCAATGTTCTCCCGTTGCTCGCCGCCGGCACCGAGGCCACGGTGGTCCAGCGCCTGGCCGCGGCCCTGCGTCCGGGCGGTCTGCTGGTCGCCGGCTTCGGCCTGGACGAAGCCCACCTGCCCGTGCCGCCCGGCATCACGCTGCCCGAGTACGACGACTGCTGCGCCGCGGCCGGCCTGACCCTCGTCGACCGCTTCGCCACCTGGGACGCCGCCCCTTACGACGGCGGCGGCTATGCCGTCAGCGTCCACCGCCGGTGAGGACGTGAGAGTTCGGCCCGCGGCCCGCGCGCCCCGACATCGTTGCGTACCGCCCCGCTGATCGGTTCTTGCGTATCCGTCAACGCCGTCTTGCTGCGTACCGCGCGGTGCCTTCGGCGTGGGGATACGTACTCGGTTGTGTCCCGGTGCGGCAAAGGAGGGAATGTCCAGGACCGGCCGACGCATGCGGGCGCGAGTGTGTGCCGGAGCCGCCTGGTGGATAACGGCTGCCCGGACCGGGGCAGTTCGGATGCGTCGTCACCTCGGCGAGTGCAACCCGGCCGCCCTTCAGTTCGGGCGCGTACTCGCAGGTCGTGTTCCTGCTGACGCCCAGGCCCTCGTCGGTGCCCGGGCGCCCGGCACCGTAGTCGCGGTGAGGTTCAGACGGGCCGCCATGTCAAGGTTCACCTCCCCGTACGGGCGTACGGGGGACCAGAACAGCGGGGTCAGGCCGCGCCGATACGCCGTGGGGCGACTGGCTCCACCGGAGGGGGAGTCTCAAGTGACGACGAGTGAGGTCCGGGAAGACGTGTCGAAAGGCGGGCGCGCCCCCACGAAGCCACGGGTACCGTTCGTGCCCCTCATCGTGTCCGTCGGGGCGGTCCTGTGCGCTGGGGAGCTCGGGGCGGCTTGCTTCCTCGGGGGCGGTCTGTTCCTGGACGGAACGGGAACCGGCTGCGAGGAGAGCGGCAAGCGCACGGCGCAGGTCTCCTCGGCGTCCGTCGTCCCGCCGCCGCCCGTCGGTGCCACCCTTCTCGAGGGGCATGAGGAGGCCGGCAGCGAGTGCATGGAGGACAGCGGTGCGCCGTGGCTCGCCGTCGACCGCCACTACCGGTTCACCGGTGACCGGGAAGCCGTCGTCATCCATTACCGGCGGGTGGCGGAGAAGGGTGGCTGGACTTCGAGCGGTCCGGAATCCGCTGACGCGAGTGCGTCGGAGGCACCTTCCGATGTCTGCTTCGAGAAGGATCTGGCGGGCGCGCCGGCTCTCCTTCGGCTGCACTTCGAGTCGACGCGGACCTTCCTGCTGAGCGTCGAGTCCTCCTTGGACGGAGAGCCGATGGAATGCTGACGCGTCGTTGGCCGCAGTCCGGTCCTGTGACACGTACGCGGGACCGGGGCCGGACCGTTGCCCGCACCGTGCGGAGAGGGCGTACCTCCTGCAATCGCGTGCTGCTCTGCCCGACAGGGTGAGCTCTTTCGCCCCCAGAACCTGTGTGACGGCGTGATCGACCGGTTGTTCGCAGGAGGCCATCGGGCCAGATCGTCGAGGCGCGGAGTTCGAAGCCGGTCGGCCGACCGGCGGACACGAACCTTCTTCAGCACGGGGATGAACCGGGGGTCGTCCGCGGCCTGCCCGGTGGTCAAGGCGAACGTCAGGGGCCGGCAACGGGCGTCGGTCGCCAGGTGGATCTCGGCGGTCGGCCTGCCGTGGGCCGGCCGGTCTCCGCCGCCGCCGGCACCGGACACCTGACGGTCGCGCCCCGCGAGGTGCCCCTCGACGGTCGGCGCGCGGGCACCGTACGGTCGGCGACGGTCACACCGGGCCGGCCGGGCACGCAACTCCGGCCGCAGCGAAGAGAAGCAGCGAAGAAAAGCAGCGAAGAGAAGAAGGGCGGGAAGTTCCGATGGAGGACAAGGACCCCTGGATCAGACCACTGCGTGGTGCCGTGCCACCTCGCGCGCGCGTGCTCTTCTTTCCGCACGCCGGTGGCGCCGCCTCGTTCTACGCGCCGTTCGCGCGGCGGTTCCCCGAGGGGTACGACGTCGCGGCCGTTCAGTACCCGGGGCGGCAGGAGCGCTTCGGTGAACCGTTCGTGGCGACCCTCGAAGGACTCGCCGACCGGCTGATGCCGTCCCTGCGGCGATGGGCGGTGGAGCCCGTGCCGCTGGTGCTCGTCGGCCACAGCATGGGGGCGTCCGTCGCCTTCGAGTCGGTACTCCGGCTCGGGCGCGACCGGTTGACGGCACACTGCCGTCTCGTCGTTTCCGGCCGGACCGCCCCGTCGGTACCGCGCGAGATCCCGGCTTTCGACTCCGACCAGGAGATCCTCGACCACCTTGCCGGTCTCGGCGGCACCGACCCGGCGATCGTCCGCAGCCCGGATCTCATGGACCTGTTCCTGCCCGTCGTGCGCAATGACTACCGGGCGGTGACCCGGTACCGGCCGGTCCCCGACGCCGTGGTGGACACGCCCGTCCTCTGCCTGACCGGGGATCGGGACCCACAGGTCGCGCCGGAGGAGGCCGCAGCCTGGAAGAGTCACACCACAGCCGGTTTCCGGCTGAAAACGCTCCCCGGGGAGCACTTCTTCCTGACGGTCCATCCGGACACCGTCGTGCGGCTCGTCGCCGAGTGCGCCGAAGCCGACGGGGGATGACGGGCGGCCCGTTCGCGGCTCGTGGGGGCTTGCGGCACTGCAGTGAGCAGGTTGGTGTACGCCCGCGCACGCACGGTGGTCGTGAGCGCCGGTGGCTTCCTTCACACGCCGGGTCGTTCCCCGTGTGCCGGGCGCCCGCCAAGGGGCCCGGCACGGGCGGCGTTCGGACATGCCGTTGCCGAATCTGGCCGAAACCCACGGGGTGGGTGACCAGGCGTCCGAGGCGGATGGTGCAGGTGGCGGCGGTCATGGCCCGGTTGTCGCGAGAGAAGTGAATTCTCCTTTGGTACAAGGGGTTTGAGTGTGGAGCGACGGGTACACGCTCCTCGCGATGGGCCGCTGACTGGGCATCTCCCCTCCGGTTTCGGGGGGTTGCCATTGTGTGACCCAACGTGAAAACTGTGAGCGCATTCGGCCCGGAGGTATCGGGTCGAAGCGCGTTCTCGGCACGAAAAAAGCACTGAATCGTGGGACAGGAGAGTTCTGCGCGGAGCCGCTGCGCAGGAAAATCGGGGGGATGCGGTGATGACTGTCGGGTGCCCGTCGCACGTGTCACCAGGCTGCGGGCGTGCGGATCTGCCGGCCGCACGACGGACGTCCAGACCGCTCAAAGCCGCCGCCCCGTCGTACGGAACCTGTCCCCAGGCTTGCTGACGCCCCGGGAAGCCACCGGCGTTCCGTGCGGGGCGGACGGGCGGGCGCCCCCGAGCGGCGGCCGGCCCAGCCTGACCACGAGTCGGCCACCTGGCGCGGAGCGAGGACCGCCGACCGGTGCCATACCCGTTGACCACGCCATGACGGCCACGGCTTCCCGCCTTGCCCGGCGGACCCACAGCACCGGCGGTGACCCACCGCCGGGCCCACGTGCCCTCACCCGAGGAGGAACGGTGACCAGCACACAACTGCCCGGGACCGAATCGCCCCTGGACGCGTTGGCCGACCGGTGGCGGTCCTTGCGCGAGGCGGGCCCCGTGACCTACGACGAAGGGCAGAAGCAGTGGCGTGTCGTGGACCACCAGGGGGTCTCCGCCGTCCTCGCCGACCCGGCGACGTACTCGTCCGACCTCACACCGATCACCCCCACCCAGCAGGACTTCGAGACCTTCCGGCAGGGCAACTTCGTCGGCATGGACCCGCCGGAACACCGCAAACTCCGCACCTTGGTGAGCCAGGCCTTCACCCCCAGAGTGGTCCACGGCCTCGCACCACGTATCGAGGCCGTGTGCGCGAGCCTGCTCGACGGTGTCGCCGACCGGGACCGGTTCGACCTGGTCGACACCCTCGCCCACCCCCTGCCGATCATCGTGATCGCCGAACTCCTCGGCATCCCCGCCGACGACCACGGACTGTTCCAGGAGTGGGCCGGCACCCTCTTCGGCGGCGACCAGCTCGGCGACAGCCTCGACATGGCCGACCTGGAACGGGCGCTGGAGGCCATCGCCCCGACCGTGCGCGAGATGAACGGCTACGTGCTGGACCACATCCGGCACCGCCGCGCACACCCCGGGGACGACCTCACCAGCAGACTCCTCACCGCCGAGGTGGACGGAACGCGCCTGGCGGACGAGGAGATCGTCGGATTCGTCGCCCTGCTGCTGGTCGCCGGGCACGTCACCACCACCGCGCTGCTCGGCAACGCCGTGGTCACCTTCGACCGGCATCCCGGAACCCTCGCCGCGCTGCGCGAGAACCCCGGCCGGCTGCCGGACGCCGTGGAGGAGGTACTGCGCTGGCTGCCGCCCTTCCCCGAGCTGGGACGGCGCACCACCCGGCCGGTGGTGCTCGGCGGCCACGAGATCCCGGCCGACACCCTGCTGATGGCGCACCTGGGTGCCGCCAACCGTGACCCCTCCCGCTTCACCGCTCCGGACGTCTTCGACGTGGCCCGCAGTCCGAATCCCCATCTGACCTTCGGCCACGGCATCCACTTCTGCTTCGGCGCACCACTGGCCCGGCTGGAAGCACGGATCGCGCTGCACATGCTGATGGAACGTTTTCCTGTTCTCGCGGTCCCCTCCTACGGCGACGTCACGTACCAGAACCCTGCCGTCATCGTCGGCGTACGCCACCTGCCGGTCGCCGTCACCAGACCGTGACGCGCGTCGACACGCTCAGGTCCCGCACCGCTCACCGCGGGCCCGGCCGTGTTCTCTCCCCGCACCCGCTCTTCCCAGGAGTCCCCTGCTCATGCTGTACACCACCGCCGCTCCGGCCACCGACCGGACGCCGTCCCCGCTGCGCCATGAGGTGCAGAGTCGCATCGACTCCCTCGCACGCGTCCACCGCGTGCCCGGCGCCCAACTGGCCGTCCACACCGGCACGCACACCCTCAGCGTGCACACCGGAACGGCCGACGCCCTGACGGGAACCCTGTTCACCGCCGACACGGCCGTGCCCCTGGGCTCCGTCACCAAGCTCGGCACGGCCGCCGCCGTGCTGCTCCTCGCCGACGACGGAGACCTCGACCTCGACGAGCCCGCCGCCGAACTGCTGCCCGAGTTCAGGTTATTGCCCGAGGTGACCGTGCGTCACCTGCTCAGTCACACCGCCGGCCTGCCCACCGGACCCGACTCCGACAGCGCCGCGGGCACCACCACCACGCGCTACCTCTCGGCGGTCTGCACCGCGCAGAGCGCCCTGTTCCCGCCGGGAACCGGCTTCTCCTACTCCAACGCCGGCTACGTCGCCGTCGGCCGGATCATGTCCGAAGTGACGGGCATGACCTGGCAGGAAGCACTGCGAGCGCTCCTCCTCGAACCCCTCGGCGTCGTCCCCGCCTTCCTCGGCGACGCCCTCCCCGCGCGGCCGGTCGCCACCGGCCACGCCCTCAACACGGCCACGGGCCTGGTGCGCCCGGCCCACCAGAACCTCGCCCCGGTGGAGGCTCCGGCCGGAGCCCTGCTGGCGAGCGCCGAGGACCTGGTGGCCCTGGGGAGGGCCGTCATCGGCCGGTCCACCGTCCTGCCCGCGTCCGCCGCCGCCCGGATGCGCCGCCGTGAACCGGCCGCCGACCCCGGTGCCCTGGCGGATTCCTGGGGCCTGGGCCTCGCCCTCTTCCAGCAGGACGGCCGCGTGTGGTGCGGCCACGACGGCAACGCCCAGGGCACCTCCTGCCATCTGCGGGCCGAGCCGGACAGCGGCGTCGTCGTCGCCTTCACCGGCAACGCCGGCGGCGCCACCGCCCTGTGGCGGGACCTCGCCGCCGACCTCACCCGGCTCACCGGCATACGCGTGCCGGCCTCCCCGGCCGTCGGCCGCCGCGGCCCCGCCGTACCGCTGCCGGAGTGCGCCGGCACCTACCGCAACGGGGGCACCGAGTACGCGGTCAAGCTCGACGGGGCCGGCACGCCGACCCTGTCCGTCGACGGCGACTACCCGATACCGCTGGTGTGTTACCCGGACCTGTCCTGCGATCTGGTCGACCCGGCGACCGGCCGGCACGAGCCCGGCGGCCGCTTCCACCGCGACCCCGCCACCGGGACCATCGACCGCCTGCAGATATCCGGGCGTGCCGCGCGCCGCACCGGCACCGTCTGACCGCACGCGTCACGCACCCGCCCCGTACGCACGGACCCCCGCACCGCTCCGGTGTGCCCGCGAGCCGCCCGAGACCGGCGCGCCGGGTCCGCGCGTCGCCCCACGCCTGAAGGACTTCACCCTGATGACGTACCCGCATGCCCGGCGCCCCGCCGCGCCCGCTTCCGCACCGGCCGGCACGAGCCCGGCGGCCCGCGCGGACCATGCCACCCGTCCCGTCCCGCTCGGTGAGCTGTTCGCCGGGTGGGTGACGCACGACCCGCACGCCCCCGCGGTGACCGACGGCCGGCGCACCTGGTCGTACGGGGAACTCGCACGGCGGGCCGGCCGTCTCGCCGCCCACCTCGCCGGCAGCGGCGCCGGACCGGAGCAGACGGTGGCGCTGGTCCTGCCGCGCTCGATGGAACTGATCGCCGCCGAGCTGGCCGTGGCCCTGACCGGTGCCGCCTTCCTCCCCGTGGACCCCGCCTATCCGGCCGAACGGCGTGCCCTGATGCTCGCCGACGCCGCACCGGCCGTCGTCCTGGACGACCCGGACCGGGTCCGCGCGCTGACGGGCGCCGGGGACCAGGAGGAGCACCCGCCCGAGAGGCGGGTGCTCCCCGACCACGCGGCGTACGTCATCTTCACCTCCGGCTCCACCGGCACCCCCAAGGGCGTCACCGTCACCCATCGCGGCATCGGCGCCTTCGCCGCGGCCGCCGCCGAGCGGTACGCCGTCGGCCCGGGCGACCGCGTGCTGCAGTTCTCCTCGCCCAGCTTCGACGCCTCCGTACTGGAGCTGTGCATCTCCGTCCTGTCCGGCGCCCTGCTGGTCGTACCACCGGACGGGCCCTGGCTGGGCGACGAACTGGCCGCCGTCCTGGACGAACACCGCATCACCCACGCCCTCATACCGCCGGCCGCCCTCGCCACCCTGCCCGGCCCGGCGGACACCGGCGGCGCACCGCACCTGCGCACCCTGATCGTCGGGGCCGAGGCGTGCCCGGCCACGCTCGTCGACCGGTGGGCACCCGGCCGCCACATGATCAACTCCTACGGGCCGACCGAGGCCACCGTCGTCGCCACCTGGACCGGACCGCTCACCGCCGGCACCGGCACACCGGCCATCGGCAGCCCGCTGCCCGGGACCGAGGCCCACGTCCTGGACGCGGCGCTGCGCCCGGTGCCGCCCGGCACCGAGGGCGAGCTGTACGTGGGCGGCGACGGGCTGGCCCGCGGCTACCTGAACCGGCCGGGCCTGACCGCGTCCCGGTTCGTCGCCCACCCCTCCGGCCCGCCCGGCACCCGCCTCTACCGCACCGGCGACCGGGTGCGCCGCAGGCCGGACGGCGAGCTGGAGTTCCTCGGCCGGGTCGACCGGCAGGTCAAGGTGCGCGGCTTCCGCATCGAACCCGGCGAGGTCGAGGCCGCCCTGACCCGTTGCCCCGGCGTCCGTGAGGCCGTCGTCGTGGTCCGCGACGAGGAACCCGCCCGCGGCCGGCTCGTCGGCTACGTCACGCCCGCCGACCCGGCCCGCGCACCAGAGCCCGCCCGGCTGCGCGCCGCCCTCGCCGCCGCCCTGCCGGCCCACATGGTGCCCTCCGCCGTCGTCGTCCTGGACGCGCTGCCGCTCACTCCGCAGCACAAGATCGACCTGCGGGCCCTGCCCGCCCCCGGCGGCGCGCGGACCGAGGAGCACGTCGAGCCGCGCACCGGCGACGAGCGGGCCCTGGCCGCGATCTGGGCCGACGTCCTCGGCGTCGACACCGTCGGCGTCACCGACGACTTCTTCGACCTGGGCGGCGACTCGATCCTCGCCGCCCGCACCCTGACGCGGATCCGGGAAGCCCTCGGCGCCCGGCTCTCCCTGCGCGACGTGTTCACCGCACGGACCGTCGCCGCGCTCGCCCCGCTGGCCGCCGAGCCGTCCGCCGCCGCACCGCCGGACCCGATCCCCTCCGCCCCGCGCGGAAAGCCCGTCCCGCTCTCCAGCGCCCAGCGGCGCCTGTGGTTCCTCGACGACCTCACCGACGGTGGGACCGAGTACAACACCGGCGTGGCGCTGCGGCTGCGCGGCCCGCTCGACACGCCGGCCCTGCGGCGCGCCCTGGACCGGCTCGCCGCCCGCCACGACTCCCTGCGCACCACCTTCGCCACCGTCGACGGCCAGGGCGTCCAGCTGATCGCCCCCGAAGCGGTCCTCCCCCTGCGCACCTCCGACGTCGAGCACCTGCCCGCCGACCGGCAGGACGACGCCGTCGAGCGCCTGCTGACCGAGGAACTGCGCCGCCCCCACGACCTGACGACCGGGCCCCTGACCCGGGCGCTGCTCGTCCGCCGCGCACTCGAGGACCACGTCCTGCTGCTGGCCCAGCACCACATCGTCACCGACGGCTGGTCGGTCGGCGTCCTGACCCGGGACCTGACGGCGCTCTACCGCGCGGAGGCCTGCGGCGAACCGGACGGCCTTCCCCGGCCGGGCGTGCAGTACCCGGACTTCGCGCTGTGGGAGCGCGAGCGGCGCACCGGCGACGCGGGCGCCGAGGACGCCGACGACCTTGCCTACTGGAAGCGCCACCTGGCCGGCCTGCAGCAACTCGAACTGCCCACCGACCGGCCCCGGCCGGCGGTGCGCACCACCGCGGGCGCGGCACACCGCCACCACCTCCCGAAGCACCTGGTGGACCGGCTGCGGCAGCTGGCCCAGGGCCGCGGCACGACCGTCTTCACGCTGTTCGCCGGGGCGGCGGCCGTGCTGTTCTCCCGCTACTCCGGGCAGCGGGACGTGGCGTTCGGGACCGTCACCAACGGGCGGGACCGCCGCGAACTGGAGGACGTGACGGGCTTCTTCGCCAACACCGTCGTGCTGCGCGGCGAGGTCGACGACACCGTCACGGTCGACCGGTTCGTGGAGTCCGTGCGCGCGACCGTGCTGGACGCCTTCGCGCACGACGGCGTGCCGTTCGACCGGGTGGTCGAGGAACTGGCCCCGCCCAGAGACCCCAGCCGCACTCCGCTGGTGCAGGTGCTGGTGGTGCAGCAGGCGGTGCCCGTCCGGCCTCCGCTGGCGGCCGGGGCGCGGATCGAGGAGTACCCGCTGCCCCGCCCGGCCGCCCGCTTCGACCTCGTGCTGGAGTTCGCGCCGCGCGCCGAGGGCGGCTGCGAGCTGACGGTCGAGTACAACACCGACCTGTACGAGGCGGCGACCGTGGCCCGGATGAGCCGGCAGCTGCACCACCTGCTGGAAGGCATGGCGGACGGCCCGCACCGGACGCTGGCCGAACTGCCGTTGCTGTCGGACGAGGAGCGGCGCACGCTCCTCGACTCCTGGAACCCGCCCGCGCCGGCCGGTGACCACGCCGACGGCGCCACGCTCCCGGCGCTGTTCGAGGCGCAGGTGGCCAAAACCCCCGACCGGACCGCCGTGATGTGCGGTGAGACCCGGCTGGACTACGCCGGACTGAACCGGCGTGCCAACCGGCTCGCCCGGCTGCTGACGACGCACGGCGCGGGTCCGGAGTCCCTGGTGGCGCTGTGCCTGCCGCGCTCCGCCGACCTGCTGCCGGTGCTGTGGGCCGTCCTGAAGTCGGGCGCCGGATACCTGCCCGTCGACCCCGGCTACCCGGCCGAGCGGATCCGCTCCATGCTCGCCGACGCGGCCCCCGCCCTCGTCGTCGCCACCCGTGAGACCGCCCACGCGCTCCCCGACGACTGCGAGCCACTGCTCCTGGAGGACGCGCTGCTCCTGGAGGACGCCGAGCCGTCCGATGCCGGCGCCCCGGACCTGGCCACCCTGACCGCAGACCTGACCGACGCCGACCGGACCCGGCCGCTCGACCCGTCCCACCCCGCCTACGTCATCTACACCTCCGGATCCACCGGCCGCCCCAAGGGCGTGATCGTCACCCACCGCAGCGTGGCCGCGCTGGCCGCCTGGGCCGAGGAGACGTTCGGCCCGCGCGGGCTGGCGCACGTCGTCGCGTCCACCTCCCTCAACTTCGACGTGTCCGTCTTCGAGCTGCTGTGCCCCCTGACGGCCGGCGGCAGCGTCGAGGTGGTCGCCGACCTCCCGGCCCTCGCCGAGAGCCCCGGCCCTCGCCGGGCCGGACTCCTCAGTGGCGTTCCGTCCGTACTCTCCCGCGTGCTCGGCGGCGACAGCACAGTCGAGGCGGACACCGTGGTCCTGGCAGGCGAGGCCCTGCCCGCCCGGACGGTACGGGACATCAGGGACGCCATGCCCTCGGCCGAGGTGGCGAACCTCTACGGCCCGACCGAAGCCACCGTCTACGCCACCGCCTGGTTCGCCGACGGCACCGTCCCCGACCAGGCCCCGCCCATCGGCCGTCCCGTCGCCCGCACCCGCGCCTACGTGCTGGACCGCCTGCTGCGCCCCCAACCTCCGGGTGTCACAGGTGAGTTGTATCTCGGTGGCGGTGGGCTGGCCCGCGGCTACCTGCGACGCCCCGGTCTGACCGCCGCGCGCTTCACCGCCGACCCCTTCGGCGCCCCCGGCGACCGCATGTACCGCACGGGCGACCTGGTGCGCTGGAGTGCCGACGGCCGGCTCGAGTACCTCGGCCGCATCGACCAGCAGGTCAAGGTGCGCGGCTTCCGCATCGAACTGGGCGAGGTCGAGGAGGCCCTGCGCCGCTGCACGGGCGTCGCCGAGGCCGCCGCGACCGTCCGCGACGGCGACGGCCACCGCCGCCTGGCCGGATACCTCGTCCCCGTCCCCGGCGCCCGCGTGGAACCGGAGGCGGTACGCCGCGAACTCGGGCGCACCCTGCCCGACTACATGGTCCCCTCGGCCGTCATGGTGCTGCCCACCCTGCCGCTCAACCCCAACGGCAAACTGGACCGCGGCCGGCTCCCCGATCCGGCGCCGGCCGAACCCGTCACACGCCACGTCGCGCCCCGCACCCCCACCGAACGGACCCTCGCCGCCATCTGGGCCGACGTCCTGCACGTGGAGCGGGTCGGAGCGGACGACAACTTCTTCGCGCTGGGCGGCGACTCCATCCTCAGCATCCAGGTCGTGGCCCGGGCCCGGCAGGCGGGCCTCACGATCACCTCGCGGGACGTCTACCGGCACCAGACGGTCGCCGCCCTCGCCCGCCGCGCCGACGAGGAGGGAAGCCGACGGCCCGCCGCCGCGCCCGCACCCGTCGAGGCAACCGGTTCCGCGCCGCTGACACCCATCCAGCACTGGCTCTTCGACAGTGCCGCCGAGCGGGTCGGGCACTTCGGCCAGACCCTCTCGGTGAAACTGCACGCCGGCGTCGACGCGAGGGCGCTCGAAGACGCCCTCAACGACGTGATCGCCCACCACGACGCCCTGCGCTCCCGCTTCCTCACCGACGAGGCGGGCGTACGGTGGCTGATCGACGGCCCGGCCGCCCGCTGCCGCCTCGCACGCCACACCGGTCCGGACACCGACACCCCGCACCTCGGCCCCCACGACCTGCGCCACGGCCCGCTGCTGCGTGCCGTACTGCACGACCGGGGCCCCGGACGGCCGCACGTGCTGCACCTGGCCGTCCACCACCTCGTCGTCGACGGAGTCTCCTGGCGCCTGCTGCTCGAGGACCTCGACGGGGCCTACCGCGCCCGCCGCGCCGGCCGGGACGGAGCGGCGGCGCTGCCCCCGAAGTCGTCCCCGCTGCGGCACTGGGCCGATCGCCTCGCCGCGCACGCCGCCGCCGGCGGCTTCGACGAGGAGAGGGCCTACTGGACGCGGGCGACCGAAGGCGCCCGGGCCGTCCTGCCGTCGGACCGGACGGGCACCAACACCTACGCCTCACAGCGCTCGGTGACGGTACGCCTCGGCCCCGAGGACACCGACGTGCTGCTGCGCACCCTGCCCGAGACCTACCGCACCCGGGCCAACGACGTCCTGCTCGCCGCCCTGGGCCGGGTGCTGTGCGGCTGGACCGGTCACGACCGGGTGCTGGTGGACGTCGAAGGCCACGGCCGCGAGGAACTGTTCGCCGACGTCGACACCAGCCGCACCGTCGGCTGGTTCACCACCCGCCACCCCGTCGCCCTCGCCGTCCCGCCCGAGGCGCACTGGGACGCCGTGCTCAAGCAGGTCAAGGAGCAGCTGCGCGCGGTGCCCCGGCACGGCATCGGCCACGGCCTCCTGACCCTGCCGGGCCGCGACGCCACACCGCTCCCGGCGACCACCGCGCAGATCAGCTTCAACTACCTGGGCCGCTTCGGGCTCTCGGAGACCCCCGAGGGGCTGTACGGCGGGCCGTTCCGTCCGCTGGAGCTGGACGCCGACCCCTCGGCGTCACGCCCGCACGCCCTGGAGGTCGTGGGGCGGCTGGACGGCGACAGCCTGGAGTTCACCTGGTTCTACTCGGACGAGCTGCACCGGCGGGACACCGTCGCGGACCTCGCCGGACGGTTCGCCGAAGCGCTGTCCGGCCTCGCCCGCCACGCGGCCCGGCCCGGCGCCGCCGGACGCACCCCCTCCGACTTCCCGCTGGCCCGGCTCGACCAGGGCCACGTCGACCGGATCGCGGGCGAGGACCCCGCCGGCGTGGAGGACGTCCACCCCCTCACGCCCACCCAGGCCGGCATGCTCTTCCACCGGCTCTCGCAGGACGACCGCGGCGTGTACTTCCAGCAGCTGACGTTCGGCCTGGACGGCGTGGAGGACCCGGCCGTACTGGCGGACGCCTGGCAGCGGGTCACGGACCGCACGCCGGTGCTGCGCGCCCGCGTGGTGTGGCAGGACGTGCCCGAGCCGCTCCTCGTGGTGCAGCGCCACGCCGCCGTGCCGGTGGAGCACCTGGACTGGCGCGGCCTGTCCGAGGCCGAGCGGGACGAGCGGCTGCGCGCCCTGCTCGAGGGCGACCGTGCCCGCGGTGTCGACCTGACGCGCGCGCCGCTCCAGCGCCTCGTGCTGGCCAGGGTCTCCGACCGCGCGGTCCGCGTCGTGTGGTCCTTCGACCATCTGATCCTGGACGGCTGGAGCCTGTTCCAGGTCCTCTCCGACGTCTTCGCGTGCCACGCCGGCCTGGCGGGCGCCGCAGAGGTCCCGCTGCCCGACCGCCGCCCCTTCCGCGACCACGTCGCCTGGCTGCGGGACCGCGCCGACCGGGCCGAGGCCGAACGGCACTGGCGGACCCGTCTGAACGGCCTGAGCGAGGCCACCGCGCTGCCCTTCGACCGCGAACCCCGCGAGAGCCACCGCGCGGAGTCGACGCAGGCGGTACGCGTCACGGTGCCCGAGACCACCACCCGGGCACTCGAGGGCCTCGCCAGGACGGCGGGCCTGACCGTGAACACCCTCGTGCAGGGCGCCTGGGCGCTGCTGCTGAGCCGCCTGGCGGCCCGCGACGAGGTGGTCTTCGGCACCACCGTCTCCGGAAGGCCGCCCGAGCTGCCCGGGGCCGACACCATGACCGGCCTGTTCATCGCGACCCTGCCCACCCGGGTGACCGTGCCGCGGGACGAGACGCTGCTCACCTGGCTGGGCCGGCTCCAGCAGGAGCAGAGCGAGGACCGCCGCCACGACCACGTGCCGCTGCACCACATGAAGGCGTTCACCGAACTGCCCGAACGCGTCGCCCTGTTCGACAGTATCGTGGTGTTCGAGAACTACCCGGTCGACGACGGTCTCGCCGCCGCGCACGGGCTGCGGCTCAGCGGCCTGGACGGCATCGAGACCACCAACTACCCGCTCAGCCTGGTCGCCTACCCCGGCACGGTGCTCGCCCTGCGCCTCGGCTACGACCCGGACCTCTTCGACGCCGCCACCGTCGAGCGGATGGCCGAGTACCTCACCGTCCTGCTGGAGGGCTTCGCCACCGCACCTCGGAGCGTGCCCTCCCGCCTGCCCCTGCTGACGGCCGCCCGGCGTGAGCAGGTGCTCCACGCGTGGAACGACACCGCCACCGGTACCCCTGCGGCGACCACCGCGGGCCTGTTCGCCGCGCAGGTGCGGCGCACCCCCGACGCCGTCGCGCTGCTGGCCGGCGACGAGCGGCTCACCTACCGCGAACTCGACGACCGGGCCGGGGCACTGGCCGGCCGGCTGGCCGCTCTCGGGGTTCGTCCGGAGGTCCCCGTCGGCGTCCTGATGGACCGCTCGGTCGACCTCGTCGTCACCCAGGTCGCCCTCGCCCGCCTCGGCGGCGTGTACGTCCCGCTCGACGGCAGGGCGCCGCGGGAGCGGCTGCGCACGATGCTCGGCGAAGCCGGCACCGACCTGCTGCTCACGGACGGGGCCTGGGAGGAGACGGCTGCGGCCCTTCTCCCGGAAGGCCGCGTGCTGCGGCCGGACGACGACGCCGCAGCGGCCCCGGAACCCACGGCCGTGCCGCGCGTGCACCCGGACACCGTCCAGTACCTCATGTTCACGTCCGGTTCCACCGGCAACCCCAAGGGCGTGGCGGCACGGCAGCGGGACGTCGCCGCGCTCGCCCTCGACCGTGCCTTCGCCCGTCACGACCGGGTCCTCGTGCACTCCCCGCACGCCTTCGACGCCTCCACCTACGAGATGTGGGTGCCGCTGCTGCGCGGCGGCACGGCCGTGCTCGCCCCGCCGGGAGACCTGGAAGCCGCCGCCGTGCGCCACGCGATCACCGAACAGGGGGTGAGCTGCCTGTTCCTGACGGTGGGCCTGTTCCGCCTCCTCGCCCAGGAGGACCCCGCGTGCCTGACCGGCGCGCGCGAGGTGTGGACCGGCGGCGAGGCCGTGCCCGGCACCGCCGTACGGCGCGTGCTGGACGCCTGCCCGGACCTCACCGTCGTCGACGTGTACGGCCCGACCGAGACCACCGCCTTCGCCACCCGGCGGGCCTTCCGCGCCGGTGACGCGCTGCCCGCGACACTGCCCATCGGCCGCCCCCTGGACGACACCCGCGGGTACGTCCTGGACAGCGCGCTCCAGCCGCAACCACCCGGCGTTCCGGGCGAGTTGTACCTCGCGGGCGCCGGAGTGGCCCGTGGCTACACCGGACGCCCCGGCGCGACGGCGGCCCGCTACCTGGCCGACCCGTTCGGCCCGCCCGGCACACGGATGTACCGCACCGGCGACATCGTGTGCTGGAGCGCCGACGGCGAACTGCACTTCGTGGGACGCGCCGACGACCAGATCAAGATCCGCGGCTTCCGCGTCGAACCCGCCGAGATCGAGGCCCGGCTCACCGCGCACCCGGCGATCGCCGAGGCGGTGGTGTCGGTGTCGCGGCACGCGGGTCGCACACGCCTGGTCGCCCACCTGGTGCCCGCCCCCGGCGCGGCGGTGCCGCCGCCGGCCGAGCTGCGCGAGAGCCTGTCCCGCGAACTGCCCGACTACATGGTCCCGGCCGCGTTCGTCACCGTGGCTCAGCTGCCCCTGACGGCGAACGGCAAGGTCGACCGGCGACGCCTGCCCGAACCCGGCCCGGCGGTGGCGGCCGACACCGCCTACCGCGCGCCGCGCACCGAAGCCGAGCGGGTGCTCGCCGGCATCTGGGCCGAACTCCTCGGTGTGGAACGGGTCGGCGTCGACGACAACTTCTTCATGCTGGGCGGCGACTCGATCGTCAGCATCCAGGTCGTCTCCCGCGCCCGCACCGCGGGGCTCGCGCTGACCCCGAGGGACCTGTTCCGGCACCCCACGCTCGCCGCCCTGGCCACCGCCGCGACCGGCGCCGCCCAGGCCGTCGCGGGCACCGGTCCGGTGACCGGCGAGGTCGGGCTCACCCCGATCCAGCGCTGGTTCCTCGACACCGAGCCGCCGCGCCCGGAGTACTTCAACCAGTCCGTGGTCGTCGAGACGGCCCAGGACGTGGACGCCGACGCGCTGAGCGCCGCCCTGGCCGCGCTGTGGGCCCACCACGACGCCCTGCGCGCCCGCTTCACCCGCGCCGCGGACGGGACCTGGCACCAGGAGTACGCCGCCCCGGACACCGAGGGCCCCCGGCTGCTGCGGGTGCACGACCTGAACGGCCTCGACGCCGAGGCCGCAGAGGAGGCCGAGGTCCGCTTCTCCCAGGAGGCGCACACCGGCTTCCGGCTGGACACCGGCCCGCTGATCGCCGCCCGGCTGTTCACCGGCGGGAACCGGGCCGCACGCCTGCTGCTGACCGCCCATCACCTGATCGTCGATGGTGTCTCCTGGCGCGTCCTTCTGGAGGACCTGGAGACCGCCTACCGGCAGGCCCTGGCCGGCGAGCGGACACGGCTGCCGCAGCGCACGACGTCCGTGCGGGAATGGGTGCGGCGGCTCACCGGGCGCACCGGCGAGAAAGATCTCGCCGCTCAGCGCGCCCACTGGGAGACCGTGTCGCGGCACTGCGCCGACCCGCTGCCGGTGGACCTCGACGGCGGCAACACCGTCGCCGACCTGCGCGCGGTGACCGTACGCCTCGACCGCCGACGGACCGACGACCTCCTGCGCAGGGTTCCCGGCGTCTACCGCACCCGCATCGACGACGTCCTGCTGACCGCCCTCGGCCGTGTGCTGGCCGACTGGACCGGCCGCGGCACCGTCGCCGTGGGACTGGAGGGACACGGCCGCGAGGACCGGCTCTTCGACGACCTCGACCTGTCCCGCACGGTCGGCTGGTTCACCAGCCTCTTCCCGGTCGCCCTCGAACTGCCCGAGGGGGACTGGGGCGCCGCACTGAAGTCCGTGAAGGAGCAGCTGCGGGCCGTACCCGACCGGGGCGTCGGCTACGGCGCCCTGCGCCACCTGGCGGGCGACGAGCGGCTCGCCGCCGCACCACTGCCCGGCATCAGCTTCAACTACCTGGGCCGGTTCGACTGGTCGGCCGACGGCGGCGCGCTGGTCCGGGCCGTTCCCGGCGGCCTGGGCGGCGCCGAGGACCCCGGGGCGCCGCGTGCGCACCTGCTGGACGTGGTGGCCCGGGTGGAGGACGACGAACTGGAGATCACCTGGCACTACAGCGGCGGACGCCACCGCGAGGAGACGGTCGCCTCTCTCGCCGGGGGCATGCTGCGGTCACTGGAGGAGATCGTCGCGCACTGCGCCGCCCCGCACGCCGGCGGCCGCACGCCCTCGGACTTCCCGCTGGCCCGGCTCGACCAGGCCGCCGTCGACCGGCTCGCGGGAGACGGACGCACGGTCGAGGACGTGTACCCGCTGACGCCGATGCAGGCGGGCATGCTGTTCCACAGCCTCATGGACCCCCAGGCCCGCACCTACGTGAACCAGGTGCAGGTGGTGCTGTGCGGCGTCACCGACCCGCACGCGCTCGCCGAGGCGTGGCAGCGCACGGCGGACGCGAACCCGATCCTGCGCACCCGCCTGGTGTGGCAGGAGACCGCCGAACCCCTCCAGGTGGTGGAGCGGCGGGCCGTCGTGGCCGTCACCCACCACGACTGGTCCGGCCGGCCCGCCGAGCGGTGCGCGCGGGACATGGAGTCGCTGCTCGACGCGGACCGGCGGGCCGGGATCGACCTCGGCGCGGCCCCGCTCATGCGGCTCGCGCTGATCCGGCTGGCACCGGACCGGGTGCGCATGGTGTGGACGTTCCACCACGTCCTGCTCGACGGCTGGAGCGCGGCCCAGGTGTTCGACGAGGTGTGCGAGCGGTACGCGGCCCTGACCGCCGGACACCGCCCGCAGATGCCCGACCGGGCGCCCTTCGCCGACTACCTGCGGTGGCTGGCCGCCCAGGACACCGGCCGCGCGGAGCGCCACTGGCGCGAGGCCCTCGCCGGGTTCGCCGTCCCCACCGAACTGCCCCGTGACCGGCGTCCCGCCGAGGCCCACCGCACGTCCTCCTCGGGAACGGTCCGGGTGGCCCTCGGTCAGGAGGTGTCGGCGCGGCTGAAGGAGACCGCGCAGCGGGCCGGGCTGACCGTCAACACGGTGCTCCAGGGCGCTTGGGGGTTGCTGCTGCACCACTACGGAGGCGGGGACGACGTCGTCTTCGGCACGACCGTGTCCGGCCGCCCGGCCGAACTGCCCGGCGTGACCTCCATGGTGGGCCTGTTCATCAACACCCTGCCCACCCGGCTGCGGATCGACGGTGGGCGCCCCCTGCTGGAATGGCTGCGCGAGGTGCAGGCCGCCCAGTCGGAGGCCCGGCGCCACGACTTCGTCTCCCTCGCCCAGCTGCAGACCTGGAGCGAGGTGCCCGGCGGCACCAACCTGTTCGACAGCATCGTCGTCTTCGAGAACTACCCGTTCGACGAAGGCGCCCTGGCCCGGCACGGGCTCGCCGTCGAGCAGGAACGCGACCTGGAGCCGACCAACTACCCGCTCAGCGTGGTCGTCGCCCCCGGCGACGACGTGACGGTGTCCCTCGACTACGACCCGGCGGCCTTCGACGCCGCCACCGTCGAAGGGCTCGGCGCGAGCCTGCGCACCCTGCTGACACGGATCGCCGACGGCGCCGACCACCGCCTGGCCGACCTGCCGGCGCTCGAGGCGGACGACGGACGCCGCCTGCTGGACCGGCTCGCGGGACCGGTGGCGGGGCTGCCGCACCGCACCCTCCCGGACGCCTTCGCGGCGCAGGCCGCCCGCACCCCCGACGCCCCGGCCGTGACCGCCGGCGCCGAGCACCTCACGTACCGGCAGCTCGACGAGCGCGCCAACCGGCTGGCCCGCCTCCTGATCGAGGCCGGGGCCGGACCGGAGCGCTTCGTCGCGCTGGCCCTGCCCCGCACCGCCGACCTGATCGTGGCGCTCCTCGCGGTCCTCAAGAGCGGCGCCGCCTACCTTCCGGTCGACCCCGGTCATCCGGCGGAGCGCATCGCGTTCCTCCTCGAGGACGTGCGGCCCGACGCGGTGATCACCTGCGCGGAGACCTCCGCGCGGCTGCCGGACGGTCCGTACACGCGGATCGCCCTGGACGACGCGGCCTGCGCCGGGCGTCTGGCCGCCGCGTCCGCCGACCCCGTCGGTGACGGCGAGCGGCACGGCAGGCTGCTGCCGGACCACCCGGCCTACGTCATCCACACCTCCGGCTCCACCGGCCGGCCCAAGGGCGTCGTCGTCTCCCACGCCTCGGTGGTGGCGCTGACCGACTGGGCCGCCGCCGAGTTCACCGGCCGCGGGCTCTCCCACGTGGTGGCCTCCACGTCGCTCACCTTCGACGTGTCGGTGTTCGAGATCCTCTCGCCGCTGCTGGCGGGCGGCCACGTCGAGGTCGTCCGCGACCTGCTGGCCCTCGCCGAACGGTCCGAGCCGTGGCGTGCCGGACTGCTCAGCGCCGTCCCCTCCGCCCTGGGCCGCCTGCTGGCCGAGGACACCGTGCACGTCACGGCCGACACCGTCGTCCTGGCCGGCGAGGCACTGCCCGCCCGCGCCGTCCGCCAGGTGCGCGCGGCGATCCCCGGCTGCCGGGTCATGAACATCTACGGCCCCACCGAGGCCACCGTCTACGCCACCGCGTTCACCTGCGACCCGGCGGACCCCGACCGGGTCCCGCCCATCGGCCGGCCCGTCGGCGGCGCCCGCGCCTACGTCCTCGACGCCCGCCTGCGCCCCGTGCCCGTCGGGGCGCCCGGCGAGCTGTACCTCGCCGGGACCGGCGTGGCCCGCGGCTACCTGAACCGGCCGGGCCTGACCGCGTCCCGTTTCCTCGCCGACCCCTTCGGCCCGTCCGGCAGCCGCATGTACCGCACCGGCGACCTGGTCCGCTGGACGGCCGACGGCGACCTGCTGTACCTCGGCCGGACCGACGACCAGGTGAAGGTGCGCGGCTTCCGCATCGAGCTCGGCGAGGTGGAGGCCGCGCTGGCCCGGCACCCGCAGGTGGCCGCGGCCGCCGCCCGGGTCGTGGAACACGACGGCCACAAGCGCCTCGTGGGCTACGCCGTGCCCCGCGGCGGCGCCGCCCCGGCACCGGCCGACCTGCGGGCCTTCCTCACCCGGACGCTGCCCGACCACCTGGTCCCGGCGGTCGTGGTGGAGCTGGAGCGACTGCCGCTGGGCGCCACCGGCAAGCTGGACCGGCGCGCCCTGCCCGAACCGGTGTGGTCGGCCGCCGCCACCACGGGGGGCACCCGGCCGCCGCGCACCGCCACCGAGCGGACGCTCGCCGCGATCTGGTCCGAGGTGCTGGGCGTGGCCGACGTGGGCGCGACGGACAACTACTTCGCGCTCGGCGGCGACTCCATCCTCGGCATCCAGATCGTCTCCGCCGCCCGCCGGGCCGGACTCGCGCTGACCCCCCGGCACCTCTTCCAGCACCAGACGGTCGCCGAACTGGCCACGGCGGTCGAGGAGTTCCCGGCCGCGACGGTCAGCGCCGAACAGGGCCCGGTCGTCGGAGACGTCCCCCTCACGCCCGTACAGCACTGGCTGTTCGACACCCTCACCGGCGACCCGGCCCGCTTCACCCAGGCGGTCTCCTTCGAGCTGGCGTCCGACACCGACGAGACGCTGCTGCGCGCCGCCCTCGCGGCGGTACTGGAGCAGCACGACGCGCTGCGCATGCGCTACGAACCGGCCGGCGACGGACGGTGGCGCCAGTACGGCACCCCGCCCGGCGCCGCGCCGCACCTCGAGGTGCACGACACCCCCGAGGCGCCGGACACCGTGGCCGCCGACCTGTGCTCCGGATTCGACCTGACAGGGGGGCCGTTGCTCAAGGCCGCCCTGTGCCGCCCGGACGACCACCGGCCGCCCGTCCTGCTGCTGGCCGCCCACCACCTGGTCGTCGACGCGGTGTCCTGGCGCGTGATCCTGGAGGACCTCGACGCCGCCCACCGGGCGCTGCGCGCCGGTGCCACGCCCGACCCGGGGGCGAAGACGACCTCCTTCCGCACCTGGGCCCGGCGCCTGGCCGAGCACACCGCCGACGGCGGCTTCGACGACGAGATCGCGTACTGGAGCGGCCTGCGCCCCACCGACCTGCCGACCGACCTCACCGGCGGCAACACCGCCGCCCACGAGGAGACCGTGACGGTGAGCCTGGGCGACGAGGACACCCGCCGGCTCCTGAAGGACGTGCCCGACGCCTACCGCACCCGCGTCAACGACGTCCTGCTGTGCGCCCTCGGCCGGGTCCTGGCCCGCTGGACGGGACAGGACCGGGTGGTCATCACGCTGGAGGGCCACGGCCGCGAGGACCTCTTCGACGACGTCGACCTCGCCCGTACCGTCGGCTGGTTCACCACCGTGTTCCCCGTGGGCCTCGACGTGCCCCGCGACGCCGACCTCAAGACCGCGCTGAAGACGGTCAAGGAGAACCTCCGGGCCGTGCCCCGCGGGGGAGTGGGCTACGGCGCGCTGCGCCACCTGCACCCCACGGCGGGAGGTGAGCTGCCCGGCCTGCCGCAGGTGGGCTTCAACTACCTGGGGCAGCAGGACTGGACCGCGACCGAGGGCGGTCTGCTGCACGCGCCCCACGGCGGGCTGACCGGCGGCATGGACCGCTCGGCGGACCGGCCGCACCTCATCGACGTCCTCGGCCGGGTCACTGACAAGCGGCTGGAGTTCACCTGGTCGTACTCCCGGCAGGTGCACCGGCACGACACCGTCGCACGCCTCGCCGAGGAGACGGCGGAGGAACTGCGGCGGATCGTCCGGCACTGCGCCGAACCGGGCGCGGGCGGCCGCACCCCGTCGGACTTCCCGCTGGCCGCCCTGGACCAGGCGGCCGTCGACCGGCTCGTCGGCGACGGACGCGACGTGACGGACGCCTACCCCCTCACCCCCACGCAGACCGGCATGGTCGTGCACGGCATGGACGAGCCCGGCGAGGGCCTGTACGTCGAGCAGATCACCTTCGTCGCGGACGGCGTGCGCGAGCCCCGGCTGCTGGCGGCGGCCTGGCAGCACGTCGTGGACCGCACGCCCGTGCTGCGGACCGCGGTGGCCCTGGGCGAGGTCCCGGCCCCCCTCCAGACCGTGCACCGCCGCGTCACCCTGCCCGTCACCGAACTCGACTGGAGCGGCCTGGACCCGGCGCGGCGGGACACCGAACTCGGGCGGCTGCTCGACGAGGACCGCGCCCGCGGCATCGCCCTGGACCGCCCCCCGCTGCTGCGCGTCACCCTGATCCGGCTCGGCCCCGACGAGGTGCGCGTGGTGTGGACCTTCCACCACGTCCTGCTGGACGGGTGGAGCGTCTTCCACGTGCTGTCGGACGTGACGGCCGCGCACGCCGCGCTCGCTGCCGGCGGCGAGCCGCGGCTGCCGCAGCGGCGGCCCTTCGCGGACTACGCCGCCTGGCTGGCCGGCCGGGACACCGCCGTAGCCGAGGAACACTGGAAGGCCGCCCTCGCCGACTACGCCGCGCCCACCCCGCTGCCGTACGACCGCAGGCCCGCCCCGGGCGCCGCCGCCCGGTCGGGAACCTGGCTGTCCCAGCGGCTCGGCGCCGAGCGCACGGCCCGGCTGACGGACTTCGCCCGCCGCCACCGGCTCACCCTCAACACGCTGGTGCAGGGCGCCTGGGCGCTGCTGCTGGCGCGCTTCAGCGGCGAGCGGGAGGTGTGCTTCGGCACCACCGTCTCCGGTCGGCCCGCCGACCTGCCGGGCGCCGACACGATCACCGGCCTGTTCATCACCACCCTGCCCGCGCGGGTCACCGTGGACGAGTCCACGCCCTGCGCCGCATGGCTGCGGGAGCTGCAGGCCGCCCGCGCGGAGGACCGGCGCTTCGACCACGTGCCGCTGACGGACCTCCACCAGTGGAGCGAACTGCCCCCCGGAACCTCCCTGTTCGACAGCCTGCTGGTCTTCGAGAACTATCCCGTAGGCGACGCCACGGCCGGCGCGCACGGCGTGCACATCCGGGACCTCGACGCCCGCGAGGCCACCAACTACCCGCTCACCGTGGTGATCTCGCCCGGCGACGAGCTGAGCGTGGAACTCGGCTACGACCCGAGGTACTTCGAGGAGACCACGGCCCGCGCCCTGGCCGCCCGGCTGATGCACACCCTGACCGCCCTGGCCGCATCCGGGGACCGGGCGCCGTTGCACGCGGTCGAGGTGCTGCCGCCCGGTGAACGGCACAGGCTGCTGCACGGCCCCGTACGCCCGCAGCTGCCGCCGGTGTCCCCGGCGCCGCTGCCCGCGCTGATCGAATCCGCGGCCGACCGGTGGCCCGACCGAACGGCCCTCGACACGGGGGAGTCGCTGCTGACCTTCGGCGAGGCGGAGGCGCACGCCAACCGGCTGGCGCACCGGCTCATCGCACGCGGGGCCGGGCCCGGCGACATCGTCGCGTTGGTCCTGCCGCGCTCGGCGGACATGGTCCTCGCCCAGCTCGCCGTGACCAAGGCGGGCGCCGCCTTCCTCCCGGTGGACCCCGGCTACCCGGCCGAACGGATCGCGCTGATGCTGCGCGACGCGGACCCCGCCCTCACCCTCACCGCCGAGGAGGTCGCCGGCCTGCTCGCCGCGCCGCCCGACGGCACACCCGGCCACCGGCCCACCGACACCGACCGCGTCCGCCCCCTCCACCTCGACGACCCGGCGTACGTCATCCACACCTCCGGCTCCACCGGCACCCCCAAGGGCGTCGTCGTCACCCACCGCGGGCTGGCCGGCTTCGCCGCCGCCGAGGCCGCGCACTACCAGGTCCGCGCCTCGGACCGCGTCCTGGCCTTCGCCACGCCCAGCTTCGACGCCTCCGTGCTGGAGCTGTGCATGTCCCTGCCGAACGGCGCGACCCTCGTCCTACCGCCGCCCGGCCCGCTGCTCGGCACCGAGCTGGCCGACTTCCTGCGCACCGCGCGCATCACGCACACCCTGCTGCCGCCCGCGGCGCTCGCCACCCTCCCGCCGGACACCCCCGGCACCCTGCCGGACCTGCGCACCCTGATCGTTGGCGCGGACGCCTGCCGGGCCGAACTGGTCACCCGGTGGGCACCGCACCACCGCATGGTCAACTCCTACGGCCCCACCGAGGCGACCGTCGTCGCCACCTGGTCCGACCGGCTGGAACCGGACGGCACCGCGCCGCCCATCGGCCGCCCGCTGCCCGCCACCGGCGCCTACGTCCTCGACGCACGTCTGCGCCCCGTCCCCGACGGCGCGCCCGGCGAACTGTGGCTCGCCGGACCGGCCCTGGCCCGCGGCTACCTGGGACGCCCCGGCCTGACGGCGACCCGCTTCACCGCCGACCCGTTCGGGCCGCCCGGCAGCCGCATGTACCGCACCGGCGACCTGGTCCGGCGCGACACCAGCGGCGAACTGCACCACCTCGGACGCACCGACCACCAGCTCAAGCTGCGCGGCCACCGCATCGAGGCCGGCGAGGTGGAGGCGACCCTGGTACGCCACCCGGCGGTGCTGGACGCCGTGGTGAGCATCCGGGAGGACGAACCGGGGCTGCCGCGCCTGGTGGCCCACCTGCTCGTCGCACCCGGCGCCGAGCCGCCCGCCGGCACGGAACTGCGGGCCTTCGCCGCCCGCACCCTGCCCGGCCCCATGGTGCCCTCGGCGTTCGTGACGCTGGACCGGTTCCCGCTCACGGAGAACGGCAAGACCGACCGGGCCGCGCTGCCCGCGCCCGGCCCTCGGACACAGGAACCGGCCGCCGGGCACGTGCCGCCCCGCACGCCCACCGAGGAGGCCGTCGCCGCGCTGTGGGGGGAGGTCCTGGGGACCACCGTGGGCGCCGAGGACGACTTCTTCGCCCTGGGCGGCGACTCCCTGCGCGCCCTGCTCATCGCCTCCCGCGCGGGCGACACCTTCGGCGTGACCCTCACGCCCCGCGACGTCCTGGTCCACCGCACCGTCGCCGCCCTGGCGGACCTGGTGGAGGAACAGGTGCTGAGCGAACTCGAAGACGCCGCACGCGGCGACAGCGACCACGAAGAACGGTGAGGACCGGACGACCATGACGTCTTCGAAGCGAAACCGCGCCGAGGCCCTGCCGCAGGACCTCCAGGAAGTGCTCCGCCGCCGGCTCGCCGGACGGGCCGCCGACACCCCCGGCGCCGCCGCCCGGCAGGCCATCGGGCACGCGGACCGCAGCCGGCCGCTGCCCCTGTCCTTCGCCCAGCAGCGCCTGTGGTTCCTGGACCGGCTGCGCCCCGGCGACCCGCGCTACAACAGCGCCGTCGCGCTGCGCCTGACCGGAACCCTCGACCACACCGCCCTGTCCGGCGCGCTGGAGCACGTGGTGGGGCGGCACGAGGCGCTGCGCACCACGTTCCAGGAGACCGACGGCACACCCGCGCAGACCGTGCACCCCGCCGGGCCGCTCCCGCTGCCCCTCCGGGACCTGACGGCTCCCGGCGACGGGCCGACGGACCTGGACGCGCTGCTGTCGGCCGAGTACGAGCGCCCCTTCGACCTGCGGACCGGGCCGCTGCTGCGCGCCCTGCTGCTGCGGGAGTCGCACGACGCGCACGTCTTGCTGCTGACGGCCCATCACATCGTCACCGACGGCTGGTCGATGGGCGTGCTGCTGGAGGAGCTGTGCGCCGCCTACGACGCCCTCGCGCGGGGCGCGCGGCCCGCGCTGCCGCCGGTGGCCACGCAGTACCCGGACTTCGCCGTCTGGCAGCGCGAGCAACTGTCCGGGACCCGGCTGGAGCGTCAACTGGATTACTGGAAGGAGCAGTTGGCCGGTACGGTGGCGCCCGAGCTGCCGCTGGACCGGCCGCGCCGCGGCGAGGAGTCCGGCGCGGGCGCGGTGCACACCTTCACCGTGCCCGCGGCCACCGCGGCCCGGCTGAAGCACCTCGCGGCCGAGCAGCACACCACGCTGTTCACCGCCCTGGTCGCCGCCTGCCAGGCCCTGCTGGCCCGCTGGTCCGGGCAGGACGACATCACCGTCGGCTCGCTGACCCCCGGACGCGGGCGCACCGACCTGGAACGGGCCGTCGGGTTCTTCGTCAACACCGTCGTGCTGCGCACCCGCGTCGAGACCGGAGGCTCCTTCCGCGATCTGCTCGCCGCTGCCGCGGACACCGTCAACGGCGCCTTCGAGCACGGCGACACGCCGTTCGAGCGGCTGGTGGAGGCCGTTGGCGCGACCCGGGAGGCGGGCCGCAACCCCCTGTTCGACGTGATGGTCCTGCTGCACCCCGCGCCGCCCGCCGCCCCCGACCCGCACGGCCTGGCCACCGCCCCGGTCGCCGTGCCCCGGCAGGCCGCCACGTTCGACCTGAGCGTGGAGTTCGTCCCGGACGGGGACGGGCTGACCGGCCTGCTGGAGTACCGCACCGACCTGTTCGACGCGGCCACCGCCGAGCGCATGGCGGACCAGCTGCTGCGCACGCTGGACGGCGCCACCGCCGAACCGGACCGCCCGCTCGGCGCCCTGCCCCTGCTCTCGCCCCGGCAGACGCGCCAGGTGACGCGGGACTGGAACGCGACCGCGCGGCCCGTGCCCGAGGAGACGGTGCCCGAGCTGTTCGCGCGGCAGGCCGCCCGCACCCCGCACGCCACCGCCCTGGTCGCCGGGGACGTACGCCTGGACTACGCGACGCTCGACGCGCGAGCCGACCGTCTGGCCCGCCACCTGACCGCACGCGGCGCGGGACCCGAGCGGCTGGTCGCCCTCAGGCTGCCGCGCACCGCCGACATGATCGTGGCGATCCTCGCCGTCTGGAAGGCCGGCGCCGGCTATCTGCCCCTGGATCCCGCGCTGCCCGAGGACCGGGTGCGGTTCCTGCTGGACGACGCGCGGCCGGCGCTCGTCCTGGACGAAGCCGCGCTGCGGGAAGTCCCCGACACGGCCGCCGACCGGCTCGCCCCACCGCACCCCGACACCAGCGCCTACGTCATCTACACCTCCGGTTCCACCGGCCGCCCCAAGGGCGTGGCCGTGGCGCACCGGTCCCTGGCGAACCTCCTGGCGGGCCATCGCGAGGGCTTCGTCGCCGAGGCGGGAGGCGGGCCGCTGCGGGTGGCGCTGACGGCGTCGTTCTCCTTCGACACCTCACTGGAGGGTGTGCTGCTGATGGCCGACGGCCACCCGCTGCACCTGGTCGACGAGACGACCCGGCTGGACGCCGCCGAGCTGGTCGAGTACGTCGTCGAGCACCGCATCGACTTCCTCGACCTGACCCCCACCCACCTGCGCCAACTGCTGCCCGCCGGACTGCTCACCGACCCGCGCCATCACCCCCGGGTGCTGATGCTCGGCGGCGAGGCCGTCGGGCCCGGCCTGTGGCGGGAGCTGGCCGAGCGGCGGGACGTGGCCGCGTACAACTTCTACGGGCCCACCGAGTGCACGGTCGACGCCCTGGCCTGCCGCATCGAGGGCGACGGCCGTCCGACCGTCGGCAGGCCGCTCGCCAATGTGCGCGCCTACGTCCTCGACGACGGGCTGCGGCCCGTGCCGCCCGGGGTCGGCGGCGAACTGTACCTGGCCGGCGTGCAACTGGCGCGCGGCTACGCGGGCCGGCCGGGGCTCACCGCCGCACGCTTCCTGCCCGACCCGTTCGGATCACCCGGCGCCCGCATGTACCGCACCGGTGACCTGGCCCGCTGGACCGCCGACGGGCGCCTGGACCACCTGGGGCGGGCCGACGACCAGGTCAAGGTGCGCGGCCACCGCATCGAACCCGGCGAGGTCGAGGCGGCCCTGACGGACCGGCCCGAGGTCGCCGCCGCCGCGGTCGTCGCCGTCACCGACCCGCACGGCCACACCCGGCTCGCCGCCTACCTCGTCCCCGCGGACCGCGACGCACGGCTCACCGCGGCCGACGTGCGGGCGGCCTGCCGGCGCGTGCTGCCCGACCACATGGTGCCGTCCTCCTTCACCGTGCTCGACGCCCTGCCGATGACCGTCAGCGGCAAGATCGACCGGCGGGCCCTGCCCGCCCCCGACCTCGACGGCGGCGAGCGCGACAAGGAGTTCGTCGCCCCGCGCACCCCGCAGGAGGAGACCCTCGCCCGCATCTGGGCCGAGGTGCTGGGCGCGCGCCGGGTCGGCGTGACGGACAACTTCTTCGAGCTGGGCGGCGACTCCATCCTCAGCATCCAGGCCGTCTCCCGCGCCCGCGCGGCGGGCCTGCACCTGACCTCGCGGGACGTCTTCCGCCACCAGACCGTCGCCGAACTCGCCGCCGCCGCGTCCGCGCGCGCCGCCGAGGCGCCCGCGCCCCGGCGGACGCGCGAGGAGGGTCCGGCGCCGCTGACGCCGGTCCAGGAGTGGTTCTTCGCCACGCACGGCCCGCTGCGGCACTTCAGCATGTCGATGCTGCTGGACCTGCCGCACGACCTGGACGAGCGGTCCCTGGAGCGGTCCCTGGAAGCACTGGCCGCCCACCACCCCGCGCTGCGCACCCGCTTCGCCCGCTCGGGGGACACCTGGCGCCAGCACCCCGGCGACGGCCCGGTCACCGGCCTGCTCACCCGCCACGACCTCTCCCGCGCCGCCGACGCGACGGCCGCCCGCGAAGAGGCCGCAGAGGCCGCCCGCGCCGCCCTCGACCCGGAAACCGGCACCCTGCTGCGCGCCGCCCTGCTGTCCTGTTCCGGCGAGCGTCCCCGACTGTTCCTCACCGTGCACCACTTGGCGGTGGACTCCGTCTCCTGGCGCATCCTCCTCGCCGACCTCGCACAGGCCTACCGGCAGGCGACCCAGGGCGCCCCGATCCAACTGGATCCCGTCTCCACGCCGTTCGCCGACTGGGCCGCGCACCTCTCCCGCCGGGTACGCGCCGGAGACCTCGACGCCGACCTGCCGCACTGGACGGCCGAGGCCGCCGAACCCCGTACCCCGCTGCCCGTGGACCGCCCCGGCACCCCGCTCGCCGGCTCGGTCCGCACCCTCCGCACCCGCGTGGACCGCGCCACCACCGAGGCCCTCCTGCGCCAGGTGCCCGCCGTCTACCGCACGCAGGTCAACGACGTGCTGCTCAGCGCGCTGAGCCGGGTCCTCGCCGACTGGACGGGCACCGAGCGGGTGACCGTCACCCTGGAGGGCCACGGTCGCGAGGACGACACGCTGGACCTGTCCCGCACGGTGGGCTGGTTCACCACCCAGTACCCCGTCACCCTGGCGCCCGCCGGACCGTCCGACGCACCCGACTGGGACACGACCCTCAAGACGGTGAAGGAGCGCCTGCGAGCCGTACCCCGGCACGGCCTCGGCTACGAGGCACTGGCCCGCCTCGGCTCGCCCGACCCGGCCGCCCGCGCCCTGCGGGACCTGCCGCTGCCGCAGGTCTGCTTCAACTACCACGGCCAGTGGGAGGCCGGCGACGGGCGGGACTTCGCCCCGGCGGACGAGGCGCCCGGCCGTGACATCGCCGCCGACGAGCCGCCGGCCCACCTGCTGGACATCTCCGCCGTGGTCGCCGGCGGCGAACTGGAGATCACCTGGCACTACAGCGACCAGGTGCACGACGAGAGCACCGTCCGCACCCTCGCCGACGGCATGACCCGCGCGCTCGCCGCCATCGCCGATCACTGCGGCCGCCCCGGGGCGGGCGGCCGCACCCCGTCCGACTTCCCGCTGGCCCGCCTCGACCAGGACCGCCTGGACCGGCTGGTCGGCGACGGGCGGGACGTGGAGGACGTACTGCCGCTGACCCCGCTGCAGGAGGGCATGCTCTTCCACCGGCTGGTCGGCGGCCCCGAGGACGTCTACGTCGACCAGGCGGCGCTCCTGCTGGACGGCGTCGCCGACCCGCACGCCTTCGCCGCGGCCTGGCAGCGCGTCACCGGGCGGACGCCCGCCCTGCGCACCCGCGTGGTCTGGGAGGACGTACCGGTGCCCCTCCAGGTCGTCCACCGGGACGTGCGGGTGCCGGTGACCCACCTCGACTGGCGCGACCTGGACGAGCCGGAGCGGGCCGAGCGCCTCACCCGGCTGCGGGCGGACGACCTGGCCCGCGGCATCGACCTCGCCGCCGCGCCGCTGATGCGGCTGACCCTGGTCCGGCTGCCCGACGCGCGACTGCACCTGCTGTGGACCTCCCACCACCTGATCCTGGACGGCTGGAGCCTGGCCCAGGTGCTGACCGAGGTGTGCGAGGAGTACGCGGCACTCACCGCCGGCGCCGAGTCCCGGCCGCCGGTACGGCGCCCCTTCGGCGACTACGTGCGCCGGCTCGCCGAGCAGGACCCCGACGCCGCCCGCACGCACTGGCAGGAGGTCCTCGCCGGCTTCACCACCCCCACCCCGCTGCCCGCCGACCGTCCCCTGCGCGAGGCCCACCTGGCCCGCTCCGCGGACGTGCACACGGCCGGCCTGGACGACGAGACGTCGGCCCGGCTGGTACGCACCGCACGCGACGCCGGACTCACCCTCAGCACGGTCGTGCAGGGCGCCTGGGCGCTGCTGCTGGCCCGGTACGGCGCCGAGGACGACGTGGTGTTCGGCACCACCGTCTCCGGCCGGCCCGAGGACCTGCCCGGCGTCGAGTCGATGGTGGGCATGTTCATCAACACCCTGCCCACCCGAATACGCGTCGACGCCGAGCGCACGGCCGACGCGTGGCTGCGGGAACTGCAGGACGCCCAGGCCGAGTCGAGGCGGTTCGCGGCCGTGTCGCTGGCCGAGCTGACCCAGCTGAGCGACGTGCCGTCCGGCAGCCCGCTCTTCCACAGCATGGTCGCCTTCGAGAACTACCCCTTCGACGAGGCCCGCACGGCCGAATCCGGGGTGCGCCTGGCCGAGGTGACCTCCCGCGACGCCACCAACTACCCGCTCGTCCTGCGCGCCCACCACGGCGAACGCCTCGGCTTCGACCTCGCCTACGATCCCGCCCTGTTCGACGCGACGACCGTCCGCTCGCTCGCCGACCGGCTGTGCCTGCTGCTCACGGAGCTGGCCGACGGCCCCGACCGGCCGCTGCGCACCCTGGCCCGGCCGACGGCCGGGGAACGGCGGCGGATGCTCACCGACTGGAACGGCACCGAACGGGGCCGCCCCGCTCAGACCCTGGTGGACCTGTTCGAGGCGCAGGCCGCCCGCACGCCCGGCGCCGTCGCCGTCACCTGCCGAGCCGAGCGTCTGGACTACGCGACGCTCGACGTCCGCGCCGGCCGGCTCGCCCACCGGCTCGCCGAACTCGGCGCCGCACCCGAGCGGTTCGTCGCCCTCGCGCTGCCCCGCTCCTGCGACCAGGTCGTCGCGATCCTCGCCGTGCTGAAGACCGGCGCGGCCTACCTGCCGATCGACCCGGCCTCGCCCGCCGAACGCATCGGCCACCTCCTCGCCGACGCCGCCCCGGTGACGCTGGTGACCACGACCGGCACGGCGGCACGGGCCGACGGCACCGACGTGCCCGTCCTCCTCCTCGACGACCCGGACGTCGAGGCCGACCTCGCCCGCCGCCCGGCCACCGGCCCCGCCCCGGCCCGCCGGCCGCTGCCGGAGAGCCCCGCCTACGCCATCTACACCTCCGGCTCCACCGGCCGCCCCAAGGGCGTGGTGATCCCGCACGCCAACGTGGTGCGGCTGTTCACCCGCACGAGCCACTGGTTCGGCTTCGGCGCGGACGACGTGTGGACGATGTTCCACTCCTACGCGTTCGACTTCTCGGTGTGGGAGCTGTGGGGCCCGCTGCTGCACGGCGGCCGGCTCGTCGTCGTGCCCGACGAGACCGCCCGCTCCCCGGAGGACTTCCTACGCCTGCTGGCGGACGAGCAGGTCACCGTCCTCAACCAGACGCCGTCCGCGTTCTACCCGCTGATCCGCGCGGACGCCGAACACCCCGAAACCGGTGCCCGCCTCGCGCTGCGCACGGTGATCTTCGGCGGTGAGGCCCTGGACGTCGGCCGGCTCGCCGACTGGTGGACGCGCCACCCGGCCTCCTCCCCGCGGCTGGTCAACATGTACGGCATCACCGAGACCACCGTGCACGTCACCCACGCCCCGCTCGACCCCGCCACCGGCGCGGACGGCTCCGCCGGTCCCATCGGCACGGCCATCGAGGACCTGCGGGTGTACGTGCTCGACGCGGACCTGGCGCCCGTGCCGCCCGGCGCCATCGGCGAACTCTTCGTGGCGGGCGAGGGCCTGGCCCGCGGCTACCTGGGCCGCCCCGGCCTCACCGCCGCCCGCTTCCTCGCCGAGCCCTTCGGGCAGGCCGGCAGCCGCATGTACCGCACGGGCGACCGGGCCAGGTGGCGGGCCGACGGCACCCTGGAGTACCTGGGCCGCGCCGACGCCCAGGTGAAGATCCGCGGCTACCGCATCGAACCCGGCGAGATCGAGGCGGCCCTGCACACCCACCCCGGCGTCGCCGAGGCCGCGGTCGGCGTGTTCGAGGACGCCTCCGGCACCCGCCGGCTCGTGGCGCACGTCGTCGGCTCCGGCGACGAGGCCCCCGCGGCGGCCCAGCTGCGCGCCCACCTGGAGCGCCTGCTGCCCGCCCACATGGTGCCCGCCGCCTACGTGCCGATGGACGCGCTGCCGCTCACCGTCAACGGCAAGCTCGACCGGCGCGCGCTGCCCGCGCCGGGACCGGACGGCTACGCCACCGGAACCGACCGGACACCGCCGCGCACGCCCGCCGAACGGCTGGTCGCCGCCGCCTGGGCGGACGTGCTGGGAGTCGAGGAGGTGAACGCCGGGGACGACTTCTTCGCGCTCGGCGGCGACTCCATCCTCGCCGTCCGCGTCACCGCCCGGCTGCGCGCCTCGTTCGGTTCCGATGTCTCCCCGAGGCTGCTGTTCACCCGCCCCACGGTGGCCGCGCTGGCCGCCGAGCTCGGCGAACCGGCCGACGACGCGACCGCCCCGCAGGCCGACGCGATACCGGCGACCGCCCCGCAGACCCCGGCGCCGCTGTCGTACGCCCAGCAACGCCTGTGGTTCCTCGACCGGTTCGAGCCCGGCAGTACCGAGTACACGACGCTGTCCGTGCTCCGCCTGCGCGGACCGCTCGACGTGAGCGCCCTGCGCACCGCGCTGGACGGCCTGGTCGCCCGGCACGAGGCGCTGCGCACCACGTTCACCGAACAGGACGGACGGGCACGGCAGTCGGTGAACCCGCCGCACCGGGTCGACCTGCCCGTGGACGACCTCACCACGGCCCCGGACGCGCGGGCGGCGCTGGACGCGCTGTTGGAGCGCGAGGCCGCCACGCCCTTCGACCTGGCGGCCGGGCCGCTGCTGCGCGCCCGGCTGGCCCGCCTGGCCGCCGGAGAGCACGGCGAGCACGTTCTCGTACTCGCCGTCCACCACATCGTCACCGACGGCTGGTCGCTGGGCGTCCTCGGCCGGGACCTGGGCGAGCTGTACGCGGCGGCACACGAGGGCCGCCGCCCCCGGCTGCCCGCGCTGCCCGTCCGGTACGCCGACCACGCCGCCTGGCAGCGCGCCCGCACCGACCACGTCGAGCAGCAACTCGCCCACTGGCGCGAGACGCTGGACGCGGTGCCCCCGCTCGAGCTGCCGACCGACCGGCCGCGTCCCGCCGTACGGACCCGGGACGGCGCGCTGGTGACCTTCACCCTGCCCGCCGAACTGACCGACCGGCTGCGCGAACGGGGCCGGGAGGCCGACGCCACCCTGTACATGACGCTGCTGACCGCCTGCACGGCTCTGTTGTCCCGCTGGGCCGACCAGGACGACTTCGCCGTCGGCACCGTCACCGCGGGCCGTGAGCGCTCCGAGCTGCACGACGTGGTCGGCATGTTCGTGAACACGCTGGTGCTGCGCAACCGGGTGCGCCCCGGCACGTCGTTCCGCGCGCTGCTGAAGCAGGTGCGCGGCACCGTCCTGGAGGCGTTCGCCCACCAGGACGTGCCCTTCGAGCGGCTGGTGGATGCCCTCCAGCCCGAGCGGGACACCAGCCGCACCCCCCTGTTCCAGGTCATGGTCGCCCTGCACAACCTGGGCGCCGAGACGCCCACGCTCCCGGACCTGGACGTCGAGCCGGTCATGCCGCCGGTCCGGCACGCCACGTTCGACCTGGCCTTCGACTTCGTGGAGGGCGACGACGGCGTCACCGGCCACCTGGAGTACGACACCGGCCTGTTCGACGAGGACACCGTCCGGCGCCTGGCCGCCCGCCTGCGGCTGCTGCTGGAGGCAGCGGCGCAGGACCCCGACCGGGACGTGCGGGTGCTGGAGCTGATGACCGCGGCCGAGCGGCGCCGGGTGCTCCACGACTGGCAGGGGCCGCGGCTCGCGGTTCCCCGGACCACCTTCCCCGCCCTGTTCGAGGCGCAGGCCGCCCGCACCCCGCACGTCACAGCCCTGGTGGCACGGGACGCCACGCTCGACTTCGCCACCCTCAACGAGCGCGCCAACCGGCTCGCACACCACCTCGTCGCCCAGGGCGTCGCCCCCGAGCGGGTGGTCGCCGTACGGCTTCCGCGCACCTCCGACCTGCTGGTGGCGGTGCTCGCCGTCGCCAAGGCGGGCGGAGCCCTCCTCTGCCTCGACCCCGACCTGCCCGAGGAGCGCGTCGCCCACCTCCTCGCGGACGCGGCCCCGCACACCGTGCTGACCGCCGGCACACTGCGCGAGGTGCCGTGGGACCGGCTGCCCGCCCACGACCCCACCGACCGCGACCGCCCGGCCCCGCTGCGCCCGGACCACGCCGCCTACATCGTCTACACCTCCGGCTCCACCGGCCGCCCCAAGGGCGTCGTCGTCGAACACCGCCACCTGGTCAACCTCTGCCACGATCACCGCGAGGGGCTCGTCGCACCGCACACCGCGGACGGGCGCCGGCTGCGCGCCGCGCTGAGCGCCTCGTTCTCCTTCGACACCTCCTGGGAGGGGCCGCTGCTGCTCGCCCTCGGGCAGGAGGTCCACCTCGTCGACGAGGACGTGCGCCTGGACCCGGAAGCGTTCTGCGCCCAGGTCTCCGAACGCCGCCTGGACCTGGTGAACGTCACCCCGTCCTTCCTGCGCGAACTCACCGCCGCCGGCCTCCTCGCACCCGGCCGCCACCACCCGCGCGTCCTCATGGTCGGCGGCGAGGCGACGGGCCCCGACACCTGGCGGGAGCTGTGCGCCGCCGCCGGCCTCGGCGTCACCGCGTACAACGTGTACGGGCCCACCGAGTGCACCGTCGACGCCGCGTACGGGCGCTGCGCCGAACACCCGGACCGACCGGTCATCGGGCGCCCCGGCCGCAACCTGCGCGCCTACGTCCTCGACGGCGCCCTGCGCCCGGTGCCGCCCGGCGTGCCCGGCGAGCTGTACCTCGCGGGCGTGCAGGTGGCCCGCGGCTACCTGGGCCGCCCCGGCCTGACCGCGTCGCGTTTCCTCGCCGACCCGTTCGGCGGGCCCGGGGAGCGGATGTACCGCACCGGCGACCGCGCCCGCTGGGACGAGCGAGGACTGCTGGAGTTCCTGGGCCGCGCCGACGAGCAGATCAAGATCCGCGGGTTCCGCATCGAACCCGGCGAGGTCGAGGCCGCGCTGCTCGCCCACCCGGACGTGTCCGAGGCCGTCGTGACGGCACGCGAACACGCGGGCCGGCTCATGCTCGTGGCCCACCTGGTGCCCGCCCGGGAAGCCGTCCCGACCGCCGACGAACTGCGCCTCGCGCTCCGGCGCACCCTGCCGGACCACATGGTGCCGGCGGCGTTCGTCCCGCTGGCGCGAATACCGCGCACCAGCAGCGGCAAGACCGACCGGCGCGCCCTGCCCGCCCCGCCCGCGCAACCGGACCCCGCCACGACGTACGTGGCACCGCGCCCCGGCACCGAAAGGACGCTGGCCGCGATCTGGGCGGACGTCCTGCGGGTGGAACGGGTGGGCGCGCGGGACAACTTCTTCGCGCTCGGCGGCGACTCCATCCTCAGCATCCAGATCGTCTCCCGCGCCCGCCAGGCCGGACTGGCGCTGACCACCAAGGACGTCTTCCGTCACCAGACCGTCGCCGAACTCGCCCTCCGCGTCACCCGGGCGGCCCCCGCAGCGGCGGACGCGGCTCCGCCCGCCGAGGCACCGCTCACGCCCATCCAGCGCTGGTACCTCGACGGCCGCCGCGCCGACGACCCGCTGCGCTTCACCATGTCGCAGCACCTCGAACTGGCCCCCGGAACCGACCGGTCCGCCCTGCGCCCCGCCGTCGACGCCCTCGTCCGCCACCATCCGGCCCTGCGCACCCGCTTCCGCCGCACCGACGACGGCCGGCGCCAGGAAGTCCTGCCGGACGTCCCGGACGGCATCCTCACCCACCACGACGTGACCGGCCTGGACGGCGCCGCGCTGGAGGCCGAGGTGCGGCGCGCGGCGGACGCGGCCCGGGCGTCCCTCGACCCGACCGAGGGCCGGGTGGTGCGCGTCCTGCTCTTCGACCGCGGCCCGGACCTGCCCGCGCGCCTTCTGCTCACCGTCCACCACCTGGTTGTCGACGGTGTCTCCTGGCGGATCCTGCTCGCCGACCTGGAGACCGCCCACCGCTGCGCCGCGGACGGACGCCCCGTCGACCTGCCCCCGGCCACCACCGCGTACGGCCACTGGGCGGCCCGGCTGGAGACGCACACCCGTTCCGGCGCCCTGGACGGCGACCTCCCCCACTGGGAGCGCACCGCGGCGGCCCCCGCCGACCTGCCCGCGGGCCGGCCCGGCCCCAACACCCACGGCACCGCAGCCACGGTCACCGTGCTGCTGGAACCGGAGACGACCGAGGCCCTGCTGCGCCGGGTCCCGGAGGTCTACCGCACCCAGGTCAACGACGTCCTGCTCAGCGCCCTCGGCCGCACCCTGGCCCGCTGGTGCGGGCGCGACACCGTGCTGGTCGGCGTGGAGGGCCACGGCCGCGAGGACCTCTTCGACGACATGGACCTCTCCCGGACGGTCGGCTGGTTCACCGCCGAGTTCCCCCTCGCGCTGACCGTCGCCCCCGACGCCGGCTGGCACGACACCCTGCGCTCGGTCAAGGAGCGACTGCGCGCGGTGCCGTTGCACGGTCTGAGCCACGGCGCGCTGCGCCACCTGCTGCCCGACAGCCCGCTGGCCGGCGCCCCCGTGCCGCAGGTCGGCTTCAACTACCACGGCCAGTGGGACGCCGAAGGAGACAGGAACGGCCTCTACGGCGCCGCCCTGCCCCCGGCCGGCACCGACACCGACCCCGACGCCCCCCGCCCCTACCTGCTGGACATCACCGGCGTCGTGCAGGACGGCCGCCTCGAACTCGGCTGGACCTATCCGCCGGCCGTCTACGACGAGTCCACCGTCCGTGAGCTCGCCGACGAGATGTGCGCGGCGCTGCGCGACATCGTGGCCCACTGCACGCGCCCGGACGCGGGCGGCCGCACCCCGTCGGACTTCCCGCTCGCCGGGCTCGGACAGAGCGAGCTGGACCGCCTCGTGGGCGACGGCCGGCGCGTGGCGGACGTCCTGCCGCTGACGCCCCTGCAGGCCGGGATGCTCTTCCACGGCCTGGTGGACACGGCGGGCGCCTACTTCGACCGGACGGCCGTACGGCTGTCCGGGGTGACCGACCCGCAGGTCTTCGCCGCGGCCTGGCAGCAGGTCGCCGACCGCACCGAGGCCCTGCGCACCGGCGTCCACTGGCGGGGCCTGCCGCACCCGGTCCAAGTCGTCCACCACCAGGTCGAGTTGCCCGTCACCCACCTGGACTGGCGGCACCTGACGCCCGAGCGACGGGAGAGGGAGACCGAGGAACTGCTGGCCGCCGACCGCACGGCGGGCATGGACCTCACCACCGCACCCCTCACCCGCATCACCCTGGCCGCGCTGCCCGGCGACGAGATCCTGCTGCTGTGGTCCTCCCATCACCTGATCCTGGACGGCTGGAGCACCGGGCAACTGCTCACCGAGGTGTGCGAGCGCTACGCCGCGCTCACCGGCGGCCGCGAAGCCCCCGCGCCGGTGAGGCGCCCGTTCTCCGACTTCCTGCGCTGGCTGCGGGACCAGCACGCCTCGGCCGAGGAGACGGCCGAGGCGTACTGGGCCGACACCCTCGCCGGCTTCCCGGCCCGCACCCCGCTGCCGTACGACCGCACACCGGCCGAGGCGCACCGCGCCCGCGCCGCCGCCACGGTGCACCGGCAGCTTGACGAGCGGGTCTCGGCGCGGCTGCGGGAGACGGCGGCACGGGCCGGGCTGACGGTGAACACCGTGATCGAGGGCGCCTGGGCGCTGCTGCTGGCCCGCCACGGCGGACGCGACGACGTCGTGTTCGGCACGACCGTCTCCGGGCGTCCGGCCGAACTGCCGGGCGTGGAGGCGATGATCGGCATGTTCATCAACACCGTGCCCACCCGGATCCGCGTCACGGGCGGGGGAGTGGCGTCCTGGCTGCGGGGCGTGCAGGAGCGGCAGAGTGACGCCCGGCGCTTCGACTTCCTCGCGCTGCCCCGCATCCAGGCGCTGAGCGAGGTCCCGGCGGGCGAGGCGCTGTTCGACAGCATGGTGGTGTTCGAGAACTACCCCGTCGACGAGTCCGCCACGGCCCGGACGGGCGTGCACGTCGAGGAGGTGCGGGCCGACGACGCGCCGACCTTCCCGCTGTGCCTGCGCGCCCACCTCGGCGACCGGCTCGGCATCGACCTCGCCTACGACGCCGAGCTGTTCGACGCGGACACGGCCGAACGCCTCGCGGCCAGGCTCGCGGTCGCCCTGACCGCCCTCGTCGACGGCATCGAGGCCGACGCGGACATGAGCGGCCTCGAGCTGCTGACCGAGGACGACCGCGCCCTGCTCGAGCGGTGGAACGCCACCGCCCGGCGGACGGCGCCGCGCAGCCCCGTCGAGCTGTTCGCCGAGCAGGCCCGCCGCACCCCCGACGCGCCCGCCCTGCGCGACGGCGACACGGAGCTGACGTACCGCCGCCTCGACGACTGGTCCGACGCCGTGGCGTCCCGGCTCCTCGCCGACGGCCTGCGGGCGGAGGACCGGGTGGCGCTGCTGATGGACCGCTGCGCCGAACTCGTCGTCGCCCAGCTCGCCGTCCTCAAGGCGGGCGGCGCCTACGTACCGGTGGACACCCGCGCCCCCGAGGAGCGACGCCGCACGCTGATCGAGCGGGCGGGCGCGACGGCCGAGCTGACCGCCGCGGACGTCGCCGCCGCACGCACCCCCGTGCCGGGCGCGCCCGCGGCCGTGCCCGCGGACGCCGACCGGCCGGCGTACGTGATGTTCACCTCCGGGTCGACCGGCGAGCCCAAGGCGGTCGCGGTACGCCACCGCGACGTGGCCGCCCTCGCCACCGACAGCCGCTTCACCGGCGGGGTGTGCGACCGGGTGCTGCTGCACTCCCCGGTGGCCTTCGACGCCGCCACCTTCGAGGTGTGGGCGCCCCTGCTGGGCGGCGGCTGCGTGGTCGTGGCACCGCCCCGGCCCGTGGACGCGGCACTGCTGCGGCACCTGGCCCGCGACGGCGGCCTGAGCGCGCTGTGGCTGACCGCCGGCCTCTTCCGGCTGCTGGCGCAGGACGCGCCGGACTGCTTCGCCGGCCTGCGCCAGGTGTGGACCGGCGGCGACGTGGTGCCCGCCGCGGCCGTGCGCCGTGTGCTGTCCGCCTGCCCCGGCCTGACCGTCGTGGACGGCTACGGACCCACCGAGACGACGACGTTCGCGACGTCCTTCGCGCTCACCGACGCGACGGCCGTCCCCCACGCCGTGCCCATCGGCCACCCGCTCGACGACATGCGGGTCCACGTCCTCGACGGCCGTCTGCGGCCCGTACCGCCGGGCTGCGCCGGCGAGCTGTACCTCGCCGGCGAGGGGGTGGCACGCGGCTACCTGGGCCGTCCGGGCGACACCGCCGCCCGCTTCCTCGCCGACCCCGCAGGCCCGCCCGGCACGCGCATGTACCGCACCGGCGACCTGGCCCGCCGCCGTCCCGACGGCACGGTCGAGTTCCTGGGCCGCGTGGACGACCAGGTGAAGATCCGCGGCTTCCGCGTCGAACCCGGCGAGGTGGAGGCGGCCCTCGCGGCGCACCCCGGCGTCGCGGACGTGGCGGTCGTGGCCCGCGAGGACCGGCCCGGCAGCCGGCGCCTGGTGGCCTACGTGGTCGGCCCCGAAGACCTCACGGCCGTACGGGAGTCCGCCCGGCGCGCGCTCCCCGACTACCTCGTCCCCTCGGCGTTCGTCGCCCTGCCCGCGCTGCCGCTCAGCGGCAACGGCAAGGTCGACCGGGCCGCGCTTCCGGCGCCGGAGCCCGCGAGCGGGGGCCGGCAGGGCGGGCCGACCGCACCGCGCACCGACGCCGAGCGGCGCACCGCCGACGTCTTCGCGGAGGTCCTCTCCGTGCAACAACCCGGCGTGGAGGACGACTTCTTCCAGCTGGGCGGCGACTCCATCCTCAGCATCCGGCTGGCCGCCCGCCTGTCCGAGGCGTTCGGCACCGACCTGTCACCGCGCGCGGTGTTCACCCACCCCACCCCCGCCGCCCTCGCCGCCCTGCTCATCGCGGAGCCGTCCGACGACGCCGCGACCACCGCGATCGTCCCGGCCCCCCGTGACACGCCCGCCCCGATGTCGTACGCCCAGCAACGCCTGTGGTTCCTGGAGGAGTTCGCGCCGGGCAGCGGCGAGTACGTCACCGCGCTGGCCCTGCGCCTGCGCGGCCGGCTCGACGTGCCCGCTCTCACCGCGGCCCTGCGCGCCCTGGTCGAGCGGCACGAGGCGCTGCGCACCACCTTCGACACGGTGGACGGCCACGGCGTGCAGATCGTCCACCCGGCGCCGGTCGTGCCGCTGACGCTGCACGACCTGTCGGGAACGGCCGGGACCGACCGGACGGCCCGGCTGGAGGAACTGCTGGAGGCCGAGCGTGCCCGCACGTTCGACCTGCGGCGCGGCCCGCTGCTGCACGCGGGGCTGATCAGGCTCTCGGACGACGAGCACGTCCTGACGCTGCCCCTGCACCACATCGTCACCGACGGCTGGTCCACCGGAGTGCTCACCGGCGACCTGGCTCACTTCTACCGAGCCGAACTGGGCGCGGCCGCCAAGCAGTTGCCGCCACTGCCGGTGAGCTACGCCGACTACGCCCACTGGCAGCGCGGCAGCGGCACGGACGAACACCTCGCGTACTGGAAGGAGCACCTGACCGGTCTGGAAACGCTGGACCTGCCCACCGACCGGCCGCGCCCGGCGGTGCGCACCCACGACGGCGCCACCGTGCGCCTCGTCCTGCCGCGCGGTGTGACCCGCCGCCTCGTCCAGGTGGGCCGGGACCGGCAGGCCACCCTGTTCGCCACACTGGTCGCCGCCGCGCAGACCTATCTGGCCCGCCTGACCGGCGGCCGGGACATCACCGTCGGCACGGTCACCTCCGGCCGCGACCGCGCCGAGACCCAGAACCTCGTCGGGTTCTTCGTCAACACCCTCGTCCTGCGCTCCCGCGTCGAACCCGACCGTCCCTTCCCCGAGTTCCTCACCGAGGTGCGCGCGACCGTACTGGACGCCTTCGCCCATCAGGAGGCGCCGTTCGAGCGGGTGGTGGACGAGGTGCAGCCGGTCCGCGACACCAGCCGCACCCCCCTGTTCCAGGTCATGGTGGTGCTGCAGAACGCCCCGGCCGCCGACCTCGACCTGCCCGGCATCGAGGTCGCCGACGTCGACACGGACCTGCGGCACGCGGCGTTCGACCTCACCCTGGAGTTCGCCGAGACCCCCGCCGGAGAACTGCACGGCCTGCTCACCTACAACACCGACCTGTTCGACGCGGCCACCGCCGAACGGATGGCCGACCAGCTCGGCACGCTCCTGACCGCCGTGGCCGACGAACCCGACCGGCCCCTGGGCGCCCTGCCCCTCGCCACCGGCGAGACACTCGAGGCCGTCCTCGGCCAGGGACGCCCCGCCGCCCACCCGGTACCGGCGGCGACGCTGCCGGAGCTGTTCGAACAGCAGGCCGCCCGCACGCCCGACGCCGTCGCCCTGTCCGACGCCGACGGCCGCGAGCTGACGTACGCGCAGGTCGAGCGCGCCGCCAACCGGCTGGCGCACCGGCTCATCGCCCGGGGCGTGGGACCCGAGCGGGTCGTGGCGCTGGCCCTGCCCCGCGGCGCGGAGACGGTGGTGGCCCAGCTCGCAGTGGCCAAGGCCGGCGGTGCCTTCCTGCCCGTCGACCCGGACTACCCCGAGCAGCGGCGGGAGTTCATGCTGCGTGACGCGGACGCCTGGCTCGTCCTGGACGACCCCGCCGCCGTACGGGACGCGGACGGGCCGGACACCGCGCCGACGGACGCCGACCGCACGGCCGCGCTGACCGTCGCCCACCCGGCGTACGTGATCTACACGTCCGGTTCCAGCGGCACACCCAAGGGCGTGACGGTGACGCACAACGGCCTGGCCGCCTTCACCGCGGCCGCCGCCGACCGCTACGACGCGGGCCCCGGCGACCGGGTCCTGCAGTTCGCCTCGCCCAGCTTCGACGCCTCGGTGCTGGAGCTGTGCGTGTCCCTGCTCGGCGGAGCCACCCTCGTCACCGGGGAGGAAGGCCCACTCGTCGGCGAGCGGCTCGCCCAGGTCCTTGCCGAGCGGCGCATCAGTCACACGCTGATCCCGCCCGCCGCCCTGGCCACGGTCGCCCCCGAGACCTCCGACGCCCTGCCGCACCTGCGCACCCTCATCGTGGGCGCCGAGGCGTGCCCGGCCCACCTCGTCGAACGGTGGGCCCCCGGCCGACGCATGATCAACTCGTACGGCCCGACCGAGGCCACCGTCGTCGCCACCTGGACCGGCCCCCTCGCCCCGGGCACGGGCGCCCCGCCGATCGGCCGCCCGGCCGGCGCCACCCGCGTCCACGTCCTCGACGCCGCGCTGCGCCCCGTCCCGCCCGGCGTCACCGGCGAACTGTACGTGGCCGGACCCGGACTGGCCCGCGGCTACCTGAACCGGCCCGGCCTGACCGCCTCGCGTTTCCCCGCCGACCCGTTCGGCGCGCCGGGGGAGCGGATGTACCGCACCGGTGACCTGGCCCGCTGGGACGCGTCCGGCGAACTGCGCTTCGCCGGACGCGCCGACGACCAGGTGAAGCTGCGCGGCTTCCGCATCGAGCCAGGAGAGATCGAGAGCGCGCTGCGCCGCAGCCCGCGGGTGCGCGACGCGGTGGTCACCGTACGCGGTGGCGGGACCGACCCGGACGGCCGGTCCGGCGGACGGCTCGTGGCCTACCTCGTGCCCGCCGGGGACACCACGGAGGAACTGCCGGTGCCGGAGCTGCGCGACCACCTCGCCGGGCTGCTCCCGCCGCACATGGTCCCGTCGGCGTTCGTCCCGCTGGAGCGCCTGCCGCTCACCCCGAACGGCAAGACCGACCGCGGCGCCCTGCCCGAACCCGGACCCACGCACACCGCCGCCGGGCCGCCCACGGCACCGCGCACCGACACCGAACGCCGCATCGCCCGCATCTGGGCCGACGTCCTCGGCGTGGCGGACGTCGGCGCGCACGACAACTTCTTCCACCTCGGCGGCGACTCCATCCTCAGCATGCAGGTCGTGTCACGGCTGCGGCGGGACGGACTGCACCTGGCCACCCGCGACCTGTTCACCCACCAGACGGTCGCCGAACTGGCCACCGTCGTCACCGACGCGCCCCAGCACTCCGGGGACGGCCCGGTGAGCGGAGACGTGCCGCTCACCCCCATCCAGGAGTGGTTCCTGACCAGCCCGCGCGCCGGTCACAGCCACTTCAACCAGTCGCTGCTGCTGGAGCTCGGCACCGCCCCGGACGCCGCCGCCCTGGAAACGGCCCTGAACGCCCTGCTCGACCACCACGACGCCCTGCGCATGCGCTTCACCGAGGACCAGGACGGCTGGCGCCAGTTCAACCCGCCGCCGTCCGACACCGACCGCGACCGGCTCCTGAACCGCCACGACCTGAGCGGGCTGACCCCCGCCGAGGCCGACGCGGCGATGGAGAAGGCCGCCGACGACCTGCACACCGGATTCGACCTGGCGCGCGGCCCGCTGTTGCGGGCGGCCCTGTTCACCGGGGACGCCGGCCGGCCCGCCTTCCTCCTCCTGGTCGCCCATCACCTGGTGGTGGACGCCGTGTCCTGGCGCATCCTGCGCGACGACCTGGAGGCCGCCCACCGGCAGGCCGTCCAGGGCGAGACCGTCGGCCTGGGCGAACGCACCACCTCCTTCCGCGAGTGGGCCCGAGGCCTCGCCGCGCACGTCGCGGCCGGTGCCCTCGACGACGAACTGCCCTACTGGGAACGGGCGGTGAACGCCGAGCCGCTGCCGGCCGAGGCATCGGCCGGGCCGCGGACCGGTGTCGTCGACACGCTCACCGTCGAACTGGACGAGGCGGACACCGAGGCACTGCTGCGCGCCGCGCCGACCGCCTACCGCACCCGCGTCAACGACGTGCTGCTCGCTGCCCTCGCCCTGGCCCTGGCCCGCTGGACCGGCCGCGAGGAGGTCCGCCTGGACCTGGAGGGGCACGGCCGCGAGGACGTCCTCGACGACGTGGACCTCTCCCGCACGGTCGGCTGGTTCACCACCGTCCACCCCGTCGCCCTCCAGGTGCCCGAACCCGCCGACCTCGGCCCCGCCCGGGACTGGCGGGCCCTGGTGAAGTCGGTGCGCCGCCAGTTGCGCGCCGTGCCCGGCAACGGCCTGGGCTTCGGTGCGCTGCGCACCTTCGGCCCGTCCGAGGTGCGCCGGCGGCTCGGACGGGCTGCGCACGGACAGGTCGTCTTCAACTACCTGGGCCAGTGGGACGCCCGCCCGGAGAGCCCCGGCGACGGCCTGGTGCGGGCCGAGCACGGGTCGTTCGGACGGCACCACGACCCGCGCGACAGCGGCTCCCACCCGCTGGAGGTCGTCGGCGCGGTGCAGGGCGGCCGGCTGTCCTTCACCTGGCACCACCGGCCCGCCCTCCACGCCACGGACACCGTGCGACGTGTCGCGGACGACTTCGCCGAGGCCCTGCGCCACATCGCCCGCTACGCCCGGAACAACCGGTGACGCCCCGCCCCCCGGTCCGTGCCCCACCGCCCGACACCGCACCAGCAGCCCATCGCCCACCACCCGTCCGACCCGAGAGAGCGAGACCGACAGACATGGACGAGAACACCCGCTACCAGGTGCTGCGCAACGACGAGGAGCAGTACTCGCTGTGGCCAGTCGACGTCGAGGTGCCCGCCGGCTGGCAGCCCGTCGGCAAGGAGGGCACGGAGGCGGAGTGCTCCGCCTACGTCGACGAGGTCTGGACCGACATGCGCCCGCGCAGCCTGCGCGAGCGCATGGAGAACGCCGAAGCCTGACGCGCCCCGCGCAGCCACGAAGCGCAGGCCGGGATGCGTCCCACCACCGCACCCCGGCCTCGGCCCTGCCTGCCCGCCCGTCCGCCAGTCCGTCCCGAGGAGCCGTCATGACACCGGTCCTGCACACCGAACGACTCACGTTCCGGCCCTACCGCCCCGAGGACGAGGACGTCTTCGTGGCCCTGCTGCGCGACGAGGAGGTCTGCCGCTGGATGGGCCAGGAACGCGTGCCGAAGGCCGACCTCCGCACGCTGTTCCGCGCCATCCTCACCGAGGTCTACCCGAAGCGCAGGTTCGACGTGTGGGGACTGTGGCGCGAGGAGGTCTACGTCGGCCACGCGGAGGTGAAGAAGACCGGCAACGTCGACGGCCACGAACTGATCACCGCCCTCGCCCCCGAGCACTGGGGCCGGGGCCTGGGCACCGAAGTGATCCGCGGTCTGCTCCGCCACGCCGCCGACAACCTGGGCCTGAAGGAGGTCTACGGCATGGTCGGCGCCGACAACACCGCCAGCCTGGCACTGTGCCGCCGCCTGGGCACCCGACACGTGCGCGACGTGGTCGGCGACGACGGCACGGTGACCAAGATGGTGGTGATCTCCACGACTGACCCGGACTGACGCCGGGAGCCGGCCCGGAACACCACGGTGCCGTCCCCACGCCCTCGATCCGGCTCCGCGCCCCCTCCTGAGGGGCGGCCCCGGCCAGTCGGCCGAGCCCTCCCCCCCCCGGTCGTGGCCGGACCCGGGAGGGCGTTCGGGCCCTGTGGGACGGCTGGGGAACCGAGGACACCGTGTCGGGCCGGTGGCGTTCGCAGACCATGGACGCGGTCTCCCTCCGCGAGTGGCCTGTCGAAGCCGACAGCCGCACGGTGCCGGACCGCTGGGAGGGCGACCTGCTCCCGGGCCGCAGTCCGACTCGGATCGCCGCGGTCGTCGAACGTTCCCCCCGCTTCGCGAGTCCGGTCCGGTGCGACGGCCGAGACGCAGCCGCCGTCACCGCGCGGCTGTCCGAGAAGCCACGCAGCCCGCCCACCACGCTCCGCAAGACCCTGACGCGGGATCGCGGGACGGAGCTCGCCGGTCACCAGGAGACGACCGCTGCCACCGGCCTTGACGTGCACTTCGCCGACCCGCGCAGCCCGTGGCAGCGCGGCACGAACGAGAACCCGATCGCCTGCCCCGTCAGTACCTGCCCGAAGACACCAGCATGGGGCGCCTGCCCCAGGACGACCTCGACGCCATCGCGCTCAAACCGAACAGCCGTCCTCGCGGAACGCTCGGCTTCGACACGCCGGCCGATGCGCTGACGGCCCTGTTGCGTTGATCGATCGAGTCCACCCTGGGCGACCCGGCCGATGGAGCGGTCGCCGCCTCGGCACGCCTCGACGGTCTCTGCCTCGAACTCCGCCGTGAACGAGCGGCGAGGACGCGGCTTCTTCCTCCCCATGCCCTCCGTGGTGGACATCCTTCCGGGACCCGGTCCCTGATCCTGGATGTCCGCCGAAGTGAATCAAGCCCGGTCCGGGTGCGGGCGCGGTCGGGCCGCCTTCGCGTGAGCGGCGGCGTGCTGGGCTGTGAAGGCGCGCAGTGCCACGAGGTCCTTGGAGCGGGGCCGCATCCGGCATGCCTCGGTGCTGTCGGTCCACTGTGTGTTGCCCGTCCGGCGGTCGGGCAAGGGGTTTTCGCCCCGGGCACGAGGCGTGCCAGGCGACGTGGCACGCGGCGCCTCGAGCACTCCGAAAGCCCGGCCGTCCCGTGGCGGGGCTTCACCGTGTGCGGTTGCCCCGCCTTCTGGTCCCGGACCATCCGCTCGCGTCGCCCCGCGGCACGCCGTGGGAAGGGGCGACCCCTCCAGATTGGGGATAGGGGGGTGCCCAAGACGAGGCTGCCGCGGTGTAGGGGAATCGGGGACCTTGGAACCCGCTCGTCGCAGCCGACCGCCCGGCGCCGGTCGGTCCGTGTGTCGCCACAGAGGGGAACGTCGTCATGAGCAAGTTCGCGCGGGGCGGGGGCAGAGGAAAACGTACCGCCGGCCTCGTCATCTCCGGCATGGTGATCAGCGCCTCGATGGCGCCCGTCACCGCCCAAGCAGCTGTTCCGGTCTTCCCGGACAACATCACGATCTTCCCGGACCGGGACTTCGTCTCCATCGACGGATTCTCCGAGCACGCGGGAGAACAGGTGACCGTCGAGGTGCGGCGCCCCGGCGTCGGCGTCGTCGGCTCGGCCACCGGCGCGATGGCCGCGGCGGCCTCGATCGCGGCGGGCAACCCGGCCATCGAGATCAATCACCCGGGCGGCCTGTGCTGGGGCGCGGGCGGCGGCCCCCAGGTGACCCCGGACATCCGGGCCGGGGACGTGGTGTCGGTCAAGTTCGGCGGCACCGTGGCCGCCGACGCCACGACCCTCGATCTCGGTGTCACCGGCGGCACCCTGACCACGCCGACCACCCTGGTGATCCAGGGGCGGCTCGGGCCCCAGGTCGATCCGACGTTCCTGGAACAGCGGATCGTCGAACCGGCGCTGCGCGACACCGTGGTGGGACGGCGCGACGTGCGGGCGGCGCCCGGTCCGCTCACGAACGCGCCGAAGGGCGGCTACGCCTCCGGGCTGCAGGTGGCCGACGGCGAGTTCACCGCGACCTACGAGTTCCTCGACGCGGACACGGCCGCCACCGCCGCCGGCGGTATGTACATGGCGACGAGCTGGCAGGACCAGGACTCCGACGGCAACACCCAGGGCGTGACGATCTCGGAGTTCGGCGAGGTGGGCGGGCCCGGGATGGGCGGCTGCCCGCCCGGTCCGTCCCAGCAGGGGCCGGCCTCGCCGACCGACGTCGAGGTGCACGACCAGGGCGACTCGACGTCCGTGAGCTGGACCCCGCCGAAGCCCGTCCCCGGCGCCGCGCCGGTCCTCGGATACACCGTGCGAGCCGTCGACCAGCTCAGCAGGAACAGCGTGCAGAGCGAGGTCGGCGTCCGCGTCAACGATCCGGACGCGACCTCGGCGACTCTGCCGGGCTCCGTCAAGGGCAGGCGCGTCGAGGTCAGGTCGTTCAGCGAGACCGGCGAGTCCTGGCCGCCCGCGCTGCAGGGCAACACCCCGTCGGGCGACACCACGCCGCCGACCGTGACCGCGAAGCCCGCCGGCGGCTTCTACACGGACGACACGCAGGTCACCCTCAGCGCCGACGAGACCGGTTCGGAGATCTACTACACGCTCGACGGCTCCGACCCGCTGGAGGCGGGCACCGCCGGGCCTGCGGCCACGCTGTACACCGGGCCGATCGAGCTGACGGCGTCCGACGGGCCGAAGACCCTGCGGTACGTGGCCTTCGACCCGGCCGGCAACGCCTCGCAGGCCAGGACGGAGAAGTACACGTTCGGGTCGACCAGGGCGCCGAGCGCCCCGCAGGGGGTCACCGTCCAGGGCTCCAACGCGAGCGCGACGGTCCGCTGGACGGCGCCCGAGGACCCGGGCACGTCGCCCCTCACGGGCTACGAGATCACCGCGACGCCCGCCTCGGGGTCGCCGGTCACGGTCACGGCCGGGCCCAGCGCGTCCAGCCTGCTCTTCACCGGGCTGACGAACGACACGAAGTACACCGTGACGGTCGTCGCCGTGAACGCGGTGGGCAGGGGCGCGGCGTCGACGCCGGCCGACGTCACCCCGAAGGTACCCGCGGTCGACAAGATCGTGATCACCCTCGCCAAGTGGAAGTCCGGAGACCTCAGGCTCGACGGCACCGGGTCCGTCCCCGGCGCGTCGCTGACGTTCCGCTCCGGGTCGCCGACCGGTCCCGTCTTCGCCACCGGCGTGATCGTGCAACCGGCCGCGGCGGGCGCGGTCAACGGGGCCTGGAGCCTGCGCCTGAGGACCGGCAGTGCCGCGACCAGCAACCCGTCCCCCGTCCACATCTCGTCCGACAAGGGCGGAACCCTGGGACCGGTGACCGTGCCGAACAGCTAGGGCCTGGCGCGGAGGCCCCGCCTGCCCGGCGGCGGACGGCGGGATTCTCGCAACAGCACCGGCCGGCCGGTGCCCCGTCAGGCGGGTTCGTTCCCTCAGACGAACCCCGCGGCCGGGGAGCCGGCCAGGACAGGGCAGCCGTGGGAGCCCCCGGTTCACCGGCCGTCCTGTTTCCTCCGGGCAGCCGGTGGCCCCCCCTCCACCGGCTGCCCGCTCCTTGCCTTCCCGCCTGGTCGCCTCTCCTCAGCGGTGTGTTCAGGAGCATCGCGGGCCCCGCGGCCGAGGAGCACGACCGGCGGGCCATGTGCGGCGCCGTACATGACCCACCGCGTACGACCAGCACCGACCAGCACCGACCAGCACCGAGAAAAGAAACACGGGCATCCGCGACTCCAGGGGGAGAGCAGGGCCCGAGCGCCGCTTCGGCGGCCCACCATGGGGGTGAGCACGCACATGCATGAAAACGCGCTGTCCAGACGTGATGTGATGAAGTTCGGCGTCCTCGCGTCGGCAGCCCTGGCGCTGCCGCTCGAACGCGTCGCGCGCGCCAAGACCGCTTCCGACCGGATCGCGGTCAGCAAGTTCCCGAAGCCGTTCACCGTGCCGTTCACGGTGCCGCCCGAGGCGGTTCCGACCAAGCGGTCGAGCACCACCGACTACTACACCATCAGCATGCGCAGCGCGGCGACGGAGATCCTGCCCGGCATGAAGACCGAGACCTGGTCGTACGACGGGACGTTCGGCGGCCCGACGATCCGGGCCACGCGGGGCCGTCCGGCCGTCGTACGGCAGATCAACGAACTCCCCTCGGTGCACCCCCGACTGCGGTACGAGTCGTGGACCTCGGTGCACCTGCACGGATCGGGATCGCTGCCGGAGTACGACGGCTACGCCAGCGACATCACACGGCCCGGCCAGTACAAGGACTACCGGTACCCGAACTTCCAGGACGCCCGGACGCTCTGGTACCACGACCACGGCGTCCACCACACTGCCGAGAACGCGTACATGGGCCTCGCCGCGATGTACACGATGCACGACGAGCTGGAGCAGTCGCTGCCCATCCCGAAGGGCCGGTACGACGTCCCGCTACTCATCCGCGACGCCATGTTCGACCGCGACGGACAGCTGCTGTACGACGACGAGGGGCACTCCGGGATCTTCGGTGATGTGATCCTGGTCAACGGCCGGCCCTGGCCCGTGATGAAGGTCGAGCGGCGCAAGTACCGCTTCAGGATCCTGAACTGCGCGATCTCGCGGGGCTTCAAGTTCGCGCTCAGCACCGGCGACCCGTTCGTCTTCATCGGGACGGACGCCGGGCTGATGCCGCAGCCCCGTTCGGCGACCAGCTACCGGCACGGCATGGCCGAACGGTACGAAATCATCATCGACTTCGCCAAGTACAGGATCGGCCAGCGGGTGGTCCTGAAGAACCTGCGCGTGCCGAACGTCGAGGACTTCGACACCACCGGTGACGTGATGGCCTTCGACGTCGTCAGCGACCCCACCGACCTGTCGGGCAACACGATCCCGGACCTGCTGAACCCGAACGCGCCCGCGATGGACCTCACCGCGGCGATGGCGAAGAAGACCCGGAGGTTCGAGTTCATCCGCAAGAACGGAACCTGGACCGTCAACGGCAAGACCTGGGCCGACGTCGTCGCCTCCGACTACGAGTACGTCTGGGCCGACCCGGGACTCGGGGACGTCGAGGTCTGGGAGTTCGTCAACACGTCCGGAGGCTGGTCGCACCCGGTCCACGTGCACCTGGTCGACTTCAAGGTGCTGGACCGCAACGGCAGGGCGCCCGACCCCTGGGAGCTCGGCGGCAAGGACACGGTGTACGTCGGTGAGAACGAGACGGTGCGCGTGGCGGTCAAGTTCGGCCCGCACACCGGGCGTTACATGATCCACTGCCACAACCTCGTGCACGAGGACCACGACATGATGGCGCAGTTCCGCGTGGGACCGCCCAGTACCGAGCACCATCCGGTCTTCGCCGATCCGGCGAAGACCGAGCCCGCTCCCGAGCTGGGAGGCGACGATGACACCCTCGTCTGAGGCGCCGACGACCGACGGGGCGGCGCCGGTGATGCGTACGGGCCTCGTGGGCGGCCTTCGCGCCCCGCACGTCGCGTCGCTGCTCTGCGTGGTCGCGGCAGTCGGCGACCTGGTCGCCTTCCAGCAGCGCGTGGCGCACGGCCTGGCCGGGGCCCTGCCCTTCCTGCTGGCCGCCGTCGTCCAGCTCGTCGCGGCGCGACAGGTGTGGGTCTCGCGGGGCACGGCCGCGGCGCTCTCCGCGGTCCTCGTGCTCGGTCTGCTGATCGGTTCGTACGTGGTGGCCGTCAGTACCGGCGTGCCCCTGGGGCAGCGGAACCGGCCGGTCGAGGCCGACCCGCTGCTGACGGCCGGACTGTGCACTCGGCTCGCCGCACTGCTGGTGCTCGTACGGTCCCTCTCCGGCCGCGCGCGGTCTCGGGCGGTCAACGCGCTTTTCGTCCTCGGAACGTTCCTGTGGACACTCGGGCTGACCGGCCTGCTCGGGTGAGCCCGCCGCGGCGGCCCGCGGTACGGCGCCTCGCCGTACCGCGGGCCGCCGTGCGCCGGACCGTCGCCTGCGCGGTGGTGGCCGCGGCCTTCGTGGCCGGCAGCCTCCTGCTGGGGCGCGTACGGGTGGAGTCGACCAGCATGGAGCCGACGCTCCGCGCCGGCGACCACCTGCTCGTCGACGAGCGCGCCTACTGGCGCGGAACGCCCCGGCGCGGAGACCTCGTGGTGTTCGACCACGGCGGCTCGCGGCTGGTCAAGCGGGTCGCCGCGGTGGCCGGTGACACCGTCGGGATCGAGGACGGGGTCCTCACTGTCGACGGCCGCCCCGTCACGGAGCCGGCGATCGACCGGCGGACCCTCGACGGCCTGTACTACGGGCCCGCGCACGTGCCGCCCGGCACCGTCTTCGTCCTGGGCGACAACCGCCGGCACTCCGTCGACTCCCGGCAGTTCGGCCCGGTACCCGTCGGGGAGGTGACGGGGCGGGTGCTGCTGCGCTGGTGGCCGAGTCCGGGTGCTCCGTGAGCGTGCCCCGCGTCAGGGGCCGGCACGACCCGTGACCCGCACACCGCCACGGGGACGGCACGCGGGGCCGCCGGCCGCACACCGGAAGCGATCCGCCCGGCGGATCAGTCCCGCGGCGCCACCGCCACGATCGCGTCGAGCACCACGTCGATCCCGGTGCCCTTGTGCAGCACCGTGCAGGCCCCGGCGTCGAGGGCCGCCCGTTCCAGCCGTCCGCCGACCGCGGACGTCAGCACCACGACTCGGGTGCCGGGCCGCAGGACCAGCAGCCGCCGGGTCGCTTCGGCGCCGTTCATCACCGGCATGGCGAGATCCATGAGAACCACGTCCGGCGCGAGCCGCAGGACCGCCGCGACGGCTTCCGCCCCGTCGCACGCCACGCCCACCACGTCGACGAGTGTGCTTGCGCCCAGGACGGTGGCCAGGGTGTCCCGCACGAGCTGGTGATCGTCCACGACGAGCAGGCGAATCGGCATGGCTCAACGGTGCCTGGTCCGGGGCGCCGCAGCCATCCCCAAACCAGAGGGGTCGGCTACTCGGAAAAAGCACCATTCCCGCACAGCTGATAGGCCTTTCCTCACATGTCGTGGTTCCATGTCTCCTGCGGACCGGCAACGGTGGCGGCCCGCCCGGTGGGGGGAACATGGGGGGACACAGGGGTTCGTCGCCGACGCGCGTGCTGATCGTCGACGACCATCGGACGTTTGCCGAGCTGCTGGCCTTCGCGCTCGGATCACAGCCGGACTTCGACTGCGCGGGATGCGCGGCGACCGGGTCGGCGGCGGTCGAACTGACCGTGAGGGAACACCCGGACATGGTCGTGATGGACATCTCGCTCGGCAGGGAGAGCGGACTGGACGTCACCCGGCGGGTCCGCGACGCCGCCCCGAACGCGATCGTCGTCATCGTCTCGGCGCACCGCGACCCGGACTGGGTGGTGCGGGCCGCGCAGGCGGGCGCGAGCGCGTTCGTGCCCAAGTCCGGATCGCTGGAGGAGATGCTGACCGTTCTGCGGGAGGTGCGGCAGGGGTCGATGCTGGTGTCGGCGTCGATGTTCGGCGACGCCGGCCGGTCCCAGGTCACCGACGAGCCCGGTGCGGCCAATCTCACCGCCCGGGAGTCCGAGGTGCTCGGCCTGATGGGCAAGGGCCTGGCGCCGGCCGCGATCGCCAGGCTGCTGGGGATCAGCGTCAACACCTGCCGCGGCTACGTGAAGGCGATCCACCTCAAACTCGGGGTGCGCTCGCAGTTGGAGGCCGTCGTGAAGGCGCAACGGCTCGGCCTTGTCGAGGCGGGCACCGATGGCTGACCGGACGGGCGGCGGCCCCACGGCGGAGACGGGGGGCAGCAGAACCGTCCGGCGGGCGCTGGTCGCGATGGTGCTCATCGGAGTGGGTGCCTTCGCGGTCGTCGGGGCGGGCACCGTGGTGGCCGCCGACTCGATCGCGGAGAAGACCGCGCTCGCCGAGGCGGCCCGCTCCGCGCAGCTCATGGGCAACGTGATCTTCAAGCCGGCCATGCCGGCGCTGCTCCGCGGGGACGTCTCCGCGCGGGCACGGCTGGACGAGGCCGTCAGGGCCCGGCAGCACGAGGCCGGCGTCGTCCGGGTGAAGGTGTGGAACCGACAGGGCGACGTCCTGTACTCCAACGAGCACCACTCCATCGGGATGTCCTTCCCTAACGACGACGTGCGCAGGACCATCGACGAGCGGGCGAGCTGGGCCGACCTGTCCGACCTGTCCGACGAGGAGAACGTCACCGAACGCCACGGCGGCCGCCGCCTCGTGGAGGTCTACGTCCCGCTCGACCTGGACTCCGGTGAACGGCTGGCGCTCGAGGTGTACTCCACCGACGCCCGCGTCGCCACCGCGCGGACCGAGCTGATGCACACCCTCGTGCCCTTCTCCATCGTGGCGCTGCTGCTTCTGCTGGTGGCTCAACTTCCTTTGTCAATACACCTGTTGCGCCGCGTCAGCAAGGCGGACGCGGAACGCAGCCGACTGCTGGGCAAAGCCCTGACCGCCTCTGAACGGGAGCGGCGCGCGATCGCCCGTGACCTGCACGACGGAGTGGTGCAGGACCTCGCCGGGGCCGGATACGCCCTGTCGGCCGTCCGCGGCGCACTGCCCCCGGGGGCCGGCGCCACGGCCGACGGCATGCTCGACAAGGTCGGTGAGGTCCTGCGCGGCGCCGTCGGTTCACTGCGCACGATGATGGTGGACATCTATCCGCCGGACCTGACCGAGGACGGTCTGCCGCAGGCGGTCGAACTGCTTGCCGAACGCCTGCGCAGGGAGGGCCTCAGCGTCACCACGACCGTCGAGGTCCGGGCCTCGCTCGGGCCCGACCTCGCCGCTCTCGTCTACCGCTGCATGCGGGAGTGCGTCACGAACGTCCTCAAGCACGCCGAGGCACGGCACGCCTGGATCGAGGTCACCGGCGGTGGGGAACGGCTGCTGATGCGGGTGGCGGACGACGGGAAGGGCCCGGGAGAAGCACTCGGCAAGACCGGTCACCTCGGCCTGCAGCTCATCCGGGACACCGTCACCGAACTGGGCGGCGGGATGACGGTCGCCGAACGCCCCGACGGTGGCACCGAGGTCCGTACCGTGCTGCCGCTGCGCACCTGACCCCCTCGTTTTGAGGGGGCCGCACCCCCAAAGGCGAGGCTGCCGCAGGCGGCGGCGAGGCCCCACCCTGGACGCATTGCGTCTCAAGGGCACCCGGGGGGAAACGGATGCGCCGCATCATCACCATGTTCTGCCTTGTTCTCTGCCTGGCGGCCGCGTCCGCCGGGCCCGCCTCCGCGCACACCGGCGTACGGTCGAGCGATCCCGCCGCCGGTGAGGTGCTGCCCGGCCTGCCCGTCCAGGCGGCGCTGACGTTCCGACAGCCGGTGACCGCGAGGGAGAACGCGGTGCGCGTGTTCGACGACCACATGCGCCGAGTGGACCTCGGCGGCCACGCCGACGACCGGCCCGATCCCGTCGTTCGGACCGCCCTGCCCGGCGGCCTGCACCCGGGTACGTACACCGTGGCCTGGCAGGTGACGTCGGCCGACGGACATCCCGTGGCAGGCACCTTCCGTTTCTCCATCCACAGGACCAGCCAGGTCGTCGGCGTCGTCCCGCCGCTCGGCGGTTCCGGCAGCGCGTGGGCGAGCCGCCTCCTCGGCGTGTCACGCGCGGCCGGTTACGCCGGACTCGCGCTCGGCCCCGGCGTGCTGCTGGTCGTACTGTGGCTGTGGCCCGCCGGGCTGCGTGACCGCGGCACCCGGGGCCTGGTGTGGGCGGGGCTCGGCCTGCTGGCCACCGGCACCCTCGCGGTCCTGGCCGTCCACGCCGTCTGGGCCGACGGCCGGCCCCTGTCGGACGCCTGGTCCGGCTCCAGCGCCCACCAGCACGCGGCGCTCGCCGACCACGCCTACGCCGTACGCTTCTACGCCCTTCTCGCCCTGGGCGCCGCGACCGTGCTCGCGACCCTCGCGGCCGGCGCGTCGGGCAGGCGGGCCAGGGCGGCGGCCCTCGGGGCGACCGCGGCGGCCGTGGTCCTGTGGAGCACGTGGCCGGTGACCGGCCACTCCGTCGACGGACGGTACACGTTCCTCGCCCTGGCCGCCGACTTCGCCCATCTCGCCGCGATGACCGTGTGGCTGGGCGGACTCGCGCTGGCCGCGGCGGTTCTGGCGAGGCCGGGAGCCGTCACCGCGTCGGCCTCCGTGCTGCCCCGGTTCTCCCGGCTCGCATTCGCCTGTGTGACCGTGCTCGTCGTGACGGGCACCTTCCAGGCGTGGCGTGAAGTGGGCACCGTCGGCGCCCTCTTCGACACCCGGTTCGGCCGACTGCTGCTCCTGAAGACGGCCGGTGTGGCCGTGCTCGTCGCGCTCGGCGGCGTCGCCCGGCGCTGGCTGCGCCGGCACACGACGGTCCCGACACCGACTTCCTCTGCCGCCGGACCCGTCGACGGAACCGGGGCGACGGCGACACCGGTCGCGTCGGCGCCTCCCGTGCTGCCGGACACGGCACACGTACGCACCCTCCGGCGCGGCCTAGTGGCGGAACTGCTCGTCGGGGCCCTCGTCCTGAGCGTCACGGCGGCCATGGTCGTCACCAATCCCCCCGCGTGAGGCAACGCTTCACCGGGCCGCACACCGGCCGTCCCCCCTCAGCGGGTACGGCCCTGAAACGCCCGGCGTCACGGCGCAGTCCGCCGCCGACGCCGTACAGAACCATCCCGCGCCGGATTCAGGCCGGCCGCTCCCACGCCCCTGTCGTCCGTGACCGGTGTGCACGGACACCGAGAGAGGAATCACCCATGACATTTCTCCGACGACCGGCCCGGACGGCCGCGACCCTGCTGACCGCGGGCCTGCTCATGGTGACGGCGGCCCCCGCCCTGGCGCATGTGCACGTGCACTCCGAGGACGAGGTGAAGCCGGGCGCGAAGGACGTGCGGATGACGTTCCACGTACCCAACGAGAGGGACGACGCGCGCACCGTCGGTGTGTGGATCGAGGCACCGAAGGGCGTGCGGGGGATGCGTGCGGAGCAGGCGAAGGGGTGGACCGCGCGGCAGCAGGCACCCGACGGCGGAAGCGGCACCGTCGGCTGGTCCGGCGGCGCGATCAGCGGCGAGGACGGGGCCGACTTCGTCGTGCACATCGGTCACGTCCCCACCGGCGTGGACGCGCTGACCTTCGTCGCCAAGCAGCGGTACGACGACGGCAAGGTCGTCTCCTGGGACCAGCCGGCCGAGGAGGGCAAGCCCGAACCGGAGCACCCCGCACCGGTGTTGGGTCTCACCGGAGCGTCCCACGCGGAGTCGGCGCCCCACGCCGGACAGAACCCGGGACTCGCGCGGACGGCGGCGGTCGTCTGCGGTGCGGTGGTCCTCCTGGCGGCCGCCGCGCTGCCGGCGCTGCGCTCCACGGCGCGACGCCGGAAAGCCGTCTCCCGCTGAGCCGTTCCCCCTACGAGGCCGCAGCGCACGCACCCGCGCGGCCACCTCCTGCCCCGCACATCTCCGCAACCCGGCCCTGCCACAGCCGGCCACTTGAACCGCGGCACCGTTCCTGCTCGCCCACGACCCGAGGCACACCGGAGGACCCGACCCGCGCGTCGGGCTCAGCCGTACCCACCCGGCCACGGGCGACCACGGCTGCGGGTCGGGCCGCAGGAAACTCACAGTGAGGTGCTTCTCGATCACCGTCTGCGCGTGGACGGCGAGGCGGGCCTAATCGCGGCAGTTCCGGTCGAATGCCTGGCGGAACGCAAAGTCGTACCCGGACCTGTATCCGTCGCGGTAGCCGCGTCGGTAGTCACGGTTGCCGTGACGGGCCCGGTCGTCGTAGCGGTCGCGGTAGCCGCAGTCGCGACCGTCCCTGCGCCCGTCGCGGAGTCCGTCGCGGAGTCCGTCGCGGACGCCGCGACGGTAGTCGGCGATCGAGGTGGGCGCCAGAGTCCGGCTGACCTCCGGCGCCGCTGCGGTTGCTGTCTGGGGAACGGCGGCGGAGGCCTGCGAGGCCGCGGCTGACGGGATCGCGAAGGCGGTCGCGAAGACGAGCGGACTCACGAGCGAGACCGCAATCCTCTGTGCACGCATGACGATCTCCTTTCCGGCAATGAGGCTTCGGGGAAGCCTGACTGCACCACCAAGGCGATGGGGAAAACCTGGTGTTTGCTGCAGACGACGCTGCGCGAAGGGGGAAGGTTCCGCGTACCGGTGGTCACCTCGCGTTGTGCCCTCGGCCTCTGCGCGAGGGCGGAGGTCGCCGCTGACGCGGCCTTCCATCCTTGGTACCTCATCTCCGCTTGTCTGTCCTGTTTTCGACGACGCGTTCGGGAGCCGCTCGGCCCGCGCGGCTCATGCGGTGTGGATCTCCAAGGCGGTACGCACGGCGGACTCCACGGCTCCCTCGATCCACGCGGGTTTGACGGACGTGTGGTCCCCGGCGAAGTGCAACGGCCCTTCGCGCACGGGGATGGCGGGCAGCAACTCCGTGTGCTGCCCGGGCAGGGGCACGGACGCCTCCCCGTAGGCGTAGGGGTCGCGCAGCCAGCTCTGTGTGCGGCCCGCGCCGGTGTAGAAGACCTCGATGCGCTGGCCGTAGACCTGCTGGAGGCCGCACAGAGCGTGCGGATACCGTGCGTCGTCGTCCAGGGAGTCCCAGCGCAGAGCGTCGTCCGCCCAGCTGTAGGAGGCCAGGACCACACCCCCTGCGCTGCCCGGAACCGGATGGGACGGGTGGAACATGAACCGGTTGGCGTTGTCCGACACCGAGCCGCCGCCCACGACGTCGACCGCCTCCGGCTGGTCGCGCGCGACCGCGCGGTTGGCGGCGTAGTGGGTGCGCTGACCCTCTGTGACGTGCCCGGCGGGCACGGAGGGGTGGGCGCCGAGCAGGCTGCCGTCCGCGGGGGCGCGACCGGTGCGGTAGACGTCGTACAGACCCGGGTCGACGGTGCGCAACTCCCGTTTCCAGTCGGCCTCGTCGAACTCCCACCAACGACGGCTGAACTCCAGCAGCACCTTGGTCGCGCTGTCGTAGTGCAGTTCGCAGACCGCCCGGCGCTTGCCGTACGACATGGGCGGGTCGACCTGCACGTGACGCAGTCCGGAGGACGGCACCGTGACCACGGCGACGTCCGCGGTGAACTGCTCGCGTACGACGGGACCGCCGCGGCCCTCCGACACGGTGTCCACCCACACGTGCGGACCCTTGCTCCGGACGTGCCCGGTGTCCGGTGAGGGGCGGTCCGGGTGGTGGTACTCGATGCGTGTGACACGGCGGTCGAACCGCACGTCCTTGCGCACGCGTTCCAACAGGGCATCCGGCAGTACGGCCGTGCCGCCCTCCAACTCGTAGAAGGGCGTGTCGGGGCTGATGAGGGAGGAGCCGGTGCGCGCCGGGTTCCCTACGCGCACGGGCAGGCCAGTTCGGGGGCCGCGCGGTTGGGGGAGCACGTCACCACGGCCAGGGAGAGGTACGAGGGCCGTTCGAGGTAGCAGCCGTACGACACGTCGGCGCCCGAGTGCAGGCGTTCGGCGGCGGCGTCCACCAGCCGGGCCAAGCGCGCGGTGTCCCGGTCGTCCTCCGCCGCGAACCGCGGGGCGTACTAGGCCAGCCGCTCGCCGAGCCAGGCCGCCGCCTCCTTCGCCCCGTCCCAGGTGCCCCGCACCAGTGAGCGGGGCTTGACGAGCCAGTACGCCGTCTCCAGGGGCGGGAGGTCCGAGGTCCGGAACTCCGCGGCCACCTGGCGGTAGCGCTCGATCAGTTCCGGCCTGCTTCCGGGCGGGGGCGGATCGGGGTGCGGGGGCCGCCGCAGGGCCTCGTCGTCGAAGCGTTCCTTCGGGCCGGTCCAGAGGTAGGCGTGGTGGTGCACGAGCCGTTCCCGTTTCGAGGAGCGCCGGCCGGACAGGGGGAGGGACCCGGTCCGGCCGGCGGTGGGGAGGGGAGGGGGGAGGGTCAGGCGCCGAGGCCGAAGCGCGCCGGGTCGATACCGGCGGCGGCCAGCTCCTGCGTGGTGAACCGCAGCGGCTGCGCGTCCGGCCGCTTGCTGTCGCCCAGGGCCCAGGCGTCCTCGCCGATCCGGGCCAGGGTCACGCACCCCTCGGTGCAGGGGCCGCCGCACGCCTTCGTGAACGAGGCCCCGCTGATGTCGAACGCGTACAGGTTGGTTCCGTTCTGCATGACTGCACCTTCCAGCTCGTCTGACGCGGCCAGGACCGGCCGCCGCCGCCCGTGGTGGGCGGGAGTGCGCGGGAGGGGAGACGGCCGCCCGGGTGTTTCCGCAGGTGAGCGGCGGACGCGGGCGGTTTCTCCCGACTCTCCGTGACCTCAGAGTGGCGGGCGGACGGGGCGGGGACGAGTGTGGCACCCCATACGCTGAGTCAGCGTACGGACACGAAGAGTGGACGGTACGTCTGATTGTCCGTCACGCTGGCCGGTGAACGCGAGGCGGCGTGAGGAGCCGTCGCGATGCGGTCCGCAGGAGAGGAAAGGGGCGGCGGATGGACGTGGTCGGAGTCGAGGGGGAGGCGGCCGGGAGCGGCGGCGCGCGGGCGGTTCCGGCGGGGGAGTGGGAGCGGGAGCCGCATCCGTCGGACAGCCTGCGCACGTTCGGCGCCGTCGTCCAGGCACTGCGCGAGCACGCGGGACTCAGCCGGGTCGATCTCGGCGCCCGGGTCCAGTACTCCAAACACACGGTCGAGTCGGTGGAGTTGGGGCGCCGGATGCCGGACGAGGCGTTCGTGGAGCGGGCGGAGGAGGCGCTGGGCAACACGGGTGCGCTGCGGAAGGCGGCCCGGCATCTCACGCGCGGCGAGGCGGGGCTGGCGGCGTGGTTCCGGCGGTGGGCGCGGCTGGAGCGGGAGGCGGTGAGCCTGTGCACGTACGAGTGCCGGCTGGTTCCGGGGCTGTTGCAGTCGGAGGCGTATGCGCGGGCGGTGTTCGACAACAGCATTCCGCTGCTGACCGACGAGCAGACGGAGGCACAGGTCGCGGCCCGGATGGACCGGCAGGCGATGATGCGGGAGCGGCCGACCGTGCCGTTCGGCTTCATCGTGGAGGAGTCGGTTTTCCGGCGCGGGCTGGGTGGAGCGCAGGTGCAGGCGAACATGCTGGACCACGTGCTTGAGCTGACTGCGCCGCGCAACGTGACGCTTCAAGTGGTGCCGGTGAAGTTGGAGTTCCACGGCTGCCTGGATGGACCTATGCGAATTTTGGAAACCCCGGAGGGGCGCCGAGTCGGCTACTCCGAGGGGCAGCAGAACGGACGGCTGATCTCCGACGCGAAAGAGATGAGTCTGCTCTGTCGACGCTATGACACACTGCGCTCACAGGCCCTGAATCCCCAGGAATCCCGGGACCTGCTGGAGCGACTGCGAGGAGAGCTATGAGCAGCGGTATGTCGGAACTCGCCTGGTTCAAGTCCAGCTACAGCGGCACCCAGGGCGACGACTGCGTGGAGGTCGCGATCGCCGAACAGGCCGTCCACGTAAGGGACTCCAAGGACGTGACCCGCCCGACCTTCACCGTCGGCCACGAAGGCTGGGGGCAGTTCGTCCGGTTCGCGTCGGAACACTGAGCGACGTGAGGGCGTGCCGTCCGCCGGAGCAGCGGACGGCACGCCCTCACCGCGTTGGATCCCTTGGTCTCGTCCACGGGGCCGTAGCCGAGGGCCGCGCGGTTGATGAAACGGTCACCGAGGTCGCGCACGCGCACGGGCGCGAGCTTCGGCTTCTGCACAGCCTTTTCGCCGTGGACTTCTTCGGGGCGGGCTCCTTGCCGCCCGCACGCCCGGCCGGTGCCGCCTTGGCCCGCTTGGCTTTCTGCGGGGCCGGGGGAGGTGACCTGGGCTTTTCGGACCACGGCGTGGTGGGCTCGGCGGAAGGCCGAGCCCACCACGCCGGCTCCCCCTCGGAGCCGGACCCGCGTCGTGCCGTCAGCGCCGCAGTGTCAGCAGACCCGGACGGTAGGGCAGGAGGCCGTAGTCACCGCCCGAGTTGGGGCTGCGCCCCTGGTAGAGCAACTGCAGGTTGCAGGGATCGACGGTCATGGTCTGATCGGCGCTGGTGCGGATCAGCTCGCCGTGGCTGATGTCGTTGGTCCAGGTGGCGCCACTGTTGGCCTTGCCGGCGAAGGGATTGCTCTCGGTCGCGGCCTGGGGCGTCCAGGAGCCGTTCAGGCTGGTCGCCGTGAACGAGCGGAAGTACCGGCCCTGCGAGCCGATCGCCTCGACGATCATGAGGTAGCGGTTCTGGCCCTGCAGCTTGTAGACCTGCGGGGCTTCGAACAGGTTGTTCGTCGTGTCGCTCATGACCACGGTCGAGGTCGAGCCGAAGCTGCCCGGGAAGTTCCCGATCGGCATGCTGGCCCGGTAGATCTTGCCGTTGTCGCCGGCGAAGAACAGGTACATGTTCGTGCCGTCACCGATGAGCGTCTGGTCGATGGGCCCTGTTCCGGAGCCCGAGATGCTTCCGGAGAAGAGCACCTGCTCGGACGACCAGCCGTTCGGGTTGGTGGGGTCGCTCGACGTCCGGTAGGAGAAGGCGGTCCCGCCCCACTGGTAGGCGAGCACCCAGATGTTCTTCGGCGCGAAGTAGAAGAGCGTGGGTGCCACTGTCGAGCTGGACATCGCGTTCTGGCCGGCCGAGGCCATCTCCGGCCAGTCGGTGAACAGGCCGAAGTTCATCGAACCCCACCGTGTCCCCGTGTCATGCGTGGTCGCGTAGACGAGCTGCCTGCCGTTGTACGGGGCGACGGTGAAGTCCTTGAGCGACACCCACCCCTGCCGGGGCTGCGCCAGTGCGCCCGTCGATGTCCAGCGGTAGCTCGACGGAAGATCGCACGAGCCGGGGGTGCCGGCGCCGACCTTGACGAGCTGCCACTGCTGGTTGGTGCCGCCCCAGTCGTCGTACTGGACGACGTTCGCGTTGTCGGCGGTGGAGGCGCCTTGTATTTCGAGGGCCTTGTTGCTGTGGCGCGAGATGAGTCTCACGTAGCCGTCCGAGCTGTCAGCCAGCCGCCACTGCTGGTTGGTGCCGTTCAGGTCGGCCCACTGGACGATCGAGCCGCCGTTCGCGGTGGACCAGTTGTGGACGTCCAGCACCTTGCCCGAGTGGCGGGACTTGATGCGGTAGTAGCCGTCCCCGGAATCGACGAACTGCCACTGCTGCTGGTTCTGGTCGTTCCTGGTCCACTGGGTGATGCGGGCGCCGTCGTCGGTCGCCATGTTGTAGACGTCCAGGGCTTTGCCGCTGTTCCGGTTGACCAGCACGTACGAGGCGTCGGGATCCACGGTCGCAGCCTCGGCGGGCTGGGCACCGAGGAAGGTGGCCACCAGCAGCAAGGGCGCAAGGACGCCGAGTAAGCGTCTTGGACGGACCGGGGACGGGTGGCGAAACCACATCAGAGGGCCTCCTTGGGGGCGGGTGAGGCGATGCCGATGAACCGCGGAGCGGCAGCCGCGCCAGGGGCAGAGACGGGTTCGAAAATTTCGAAGTGATCCCGATTCTGTGACGCCACAAGCTAGGAAGGAGAGGCCCTCCGGTCAAGGTCTGTCGTCGATCTGTCTGTAAACAATTCCTCCCACCGGGCTGACAATCCCTTGCGTCAACCATAAATCCGCAGGTGGTGTGCGATACGGCTCACCGGTCCAGGGATCCGCCCACCTCGACGCAGCATCGAAAGTTTCGAAATGGGAGCGGAAACTTTTTCTGCCGCGGGGGTTGACGAGTTACTGTCAACCTCTCAATCATCCTGTCTGGTAAACCGACCGTAGGACGAGATTTCGAACCACGCTGGTCCCGGGCAGCCTGTGCCGCACTGCAGAGCCGCGCACAGCCGCACGACAGATCTGCGCACCAAAGCACCTGCGCCACCCCGTTTTTCGTCCCGGTGAGGCTCGCACCGACGCATCCCGACCCTCCGTGCAGCAGGAGAGGTGTGCGACGCCGCGTGACGGCCTCCCGGCTGAGCCGCGATGGAGTACCCCCGTGCCCGTGTCGAAAGACCGCCGCCGCCCGGCCTACGTCACTCGGCGGCCGACCGGGCCCGTCCGTGCCGGTTGAGATCCTCCCGGGCCCCATGACCGCGGTGTCCGGTGATCCCGTCATTCCTACCTTGGAGGCACAGCCATGGGCTTGTACGCCCTTCCCAGACCCGTTGTCCGGCGGAAGATCCGCGCTCTGCTGTTGGCGCTGGTCGCCGGCGTCCTCGGTGTGGCCGCCGTACTGGTCGCGCCGCCGTCCGCTCAGGCCGCCGAGAGCACGCTCGGCGCCGCGGCGGCGCAGAGCGGCCGCTACTTCGGCGTCGCCATCGCCGCGAACAGGCTGAGCGACTCGACGTACGCGACGATCGCGGCCCGTGAGTTCAACTCGGTGACGGCCGAGAACGAGATGAAGATCGACGCCACCCAACCGCAGCGGGGCCAGTTCAACTTCACCGCCGCCGACCGCGTCTACAACTGGGCGGTGCAGAACGGCAAGCAGGTGCGCGGCCACACCCTGGCCTGGCACTCCCAGCAGCCCGGCTGGATGCAGAGCCTCAGCGGCAGCGCACTGCGCCAGGCGATGATCGACCACATCAACGGCGTGATGGCCCACTACAAGGGCAAGATCGCCCAGTGGGACGTCGTGAACGAGGCCTTCGCCGACGGCGGTTCCGGAGCCCGGCGCGACTCCAACCTGCAGCGCACCGGCAACGACTGGATCGAGGTCGCCTTCCGCGCCGCGCGCGCCGCCGACCCGTCCGCCAAGCTCTGCTACAACGACTACAACGTCGAGGACTGGACCTGGGCCAAGACCCAGGCCATGTACGCCATGGTGCGGGACTTCAAGCAGCGCGGCGTGCCGATCGACTGCGTCGGCTTCCAGTCGCACTTCAACAGCGGCAGCCCCTACAACAGCAACTTCCGCACCACCCTGCAGAACTTCGCCGCCCTCGGCGTCGACGTGGCCGTCACCGAGCTCGACATCCAGGGTGCCTCGGCCTCGACCTACGCCGACGTGGTCAACGACTGCCTGGCCGTCTCGCGCTGCCTCGGCATCACCGTCTGGGGTGTGCGCGACAGCGACTCCTGGCGATCGGAGCACACGCCGCTGCTGTTCAACAACGACGGCAGCAAGAAGCCCGCCCACACCGCCGTCCTCAACGCACTCAACGGCGGCTCCACCCCACCGCCCGCGGACGGCAAAACGATCAAGGGCGTCGGTTCGGGCCGCTGCCTGGACGTGCCCGGCACCAGCACCACCGACGGCACCCAGCTCCACCTGTGGGACTGCCACAACGGCACCAACCAGCAGTGGACGTACACCGACGCCGGAGAGCTCAGGGTCTACGGCAACAAGTGCCTGGACGCCGCCGGCACCGGCAACGGCGCCAAAGTCCAGATCTACAGCTGCTGGGGCGGCGACAACCAGAAGTGGCGCCTCAACTCCGACGGATCCATCGTCGGCGTCCAGTCCGGCCGCTGCCTCGACGCCGTCGGGGGCGGCACCGTCAACGGCACCCTGATCCAGCTCTACTCCTGCTCGAACAGCAACAACCAACGCTGGACCCGCGCCTGACAAGGCCTGCACGAAAACATCGCTGGTGATCGTGAGGGCCGCCGCCGTGGTGGCGGCGGCCCTCACGGGAGGACAGCACCATCCGTTGCCGGGGCCCGCCGCGAACTCGGTCAGAAGAGCGTCAGGGAGCCATGGCGGATGACCCTGTGAAGGGTGTTCAAGAGCCGGAGTACGTCCGTGAGAAGGTGGTCGTCCCGTCCCTCGCCCATGTGAAGAAGGCGCTCACTGTCGCTGACGATGATCTCGCGCTCGAGATCGTCATGATGGTGGGCTGCGGCTTGCGCAATGGTGAGGCCCGGGCGGTGAGCCGGGGCACATCACTCATGGCCCGTCCCCTCTTCCGAACAGGAACGCCATGCCCAACAGCCGTACGAGACGCGGCCCGTCGTCGGGTGAACTCACTTATGGGCCGGCCGGTGCGACCCGGCCCGCGGAAGAGTCCTGGTCGGTGGGGATCACAGGTCTGCGCCCCTACGCCCGTACCGTCGTCATCGGGCGCGGGGACACTGACTGGCACGCTGCGGCGGACGCGGTGCTGTGCTGGGGCATCAAGCGGCGCAGTGGCTTCACGGTGACGGGCCGCGAGGGCGCCGGGGGCCGGGTCGTGGAGGGGGCCGAGTACCGCATCAGCGCGGCGTTCGGTCCGTTTGCGGTGCGGGAGCCCGTCCGGGTCGTCGCCGTCGTCGACACCCCGGACCGCTGCGGCTTCGCCTACGGCACCCTGCCCGGCCATCCCGTGAGCGGCGAGGAGGCCTTCGTCGTCCACCGGTCCCCCGACGGCACGGTCGCGCTGACGATCCGCTCCCTGACCCGTGCCGCCCCGCATGGGCCGTGGCGCCTGGTGTTCCCGGTGCTGCTGGTCGCGCAGCGGTTCTTCCGGCGGCGTTATCTGCGCGCCCTGCGGCCTGCTCGTCGAGCGGGCGTGCGGTGACCCGTTCCGGGTCCGACGGAGGCTCGGCCGGGCCCCGCCCGTGCTTTGCTGCTGGGTCACCAGGGCACGGCATGCCTCACCCGCGGCCAGGGCCGCCAGGGTCTCCACCTGCTGGTTCCACCGCACGTGGTCCGACCGGACGTGCATCGCCGATGGCCCCGGTGCTCGCGGCCCTCCGCACGGCCGCCGCGCGGGTCGGGCCCGATTCGGCGTCCACGGCCTGACCTGCTTCATTACCTCAGTGGTAATCGACCCTTCGTGCGGAACCGGGGAAGGTGGGAGTCACCGTGGCCCGGGCGGCGCACTCCGCCCGGGCACGGCCCCCTGACCAGCGTTCTCGACCTCGCCGGAGGCTGATCGGTATGTCCGCCACCACCCTGCTCGGCACGCTCTCCCGCACCGACCGCCCGCAGACCATGCTGCGCCGCTTCCTCGCCCTCGACGCCGTCGTCACCGGTGCCAACGGACTGGTCTACCTGATCGACTCGAAACCGGTCGGCGACCTGCTCGGCATCGGATCCGGTCTGCTGTTCGAACTCGGCGTCTTCCTGGTGCTGTACGCCGCGGGGGTCGGCTTCCTCGCCACCCGGGAGCAGCCGCCGGCCCTCGCCGTGAAGGCGGTCATCGACGCCAATGTGCTGTGGGCCGTGCTCAGCGTCGTCGCGATGGTCGCCTGGTTCTCGCCGACGACGGCGGGTGCCGTCTGGATCCCCGTGCAGGCCGTGACCGTCGCCGGTTTCGGTGTGCTCCAGTTCCTCTCGCTGCGTGCCACTACGGCTTGAGGGATCGCAGATACTCGACTGTCGCCGAGTCGGCCGGGAGGAACGCCTCGATGGCCAGCTCGGCGACTGTCACGTCCATCGGAGTGTTGAAAGTCGAGATGGACGAGATGAAGGACAGGGTCCGGCCGTTGTGCTCGAGCTGGAGCGGCAGTGCGAAGTACGGAGTGGACTCCTTCGGGTGGCCGCTGTGGTCCCCGCTCTCCGGCAGCGGATAGGCGGCCACCTCGTCGTACAGCGCACGCAGCGCCTCGGACCTGACCAGTGCGATCTGACGCTCCATCTGGTCCAGCAGATGTCCGCGCCATTCCGGCAGATTGCGGATGTGCGGCGCCATTCCCTGCGGGTGCAGTGTGAGCCGCATGGCGTTCAGCGGCGGGGTGAGCAGATGCTCCGCCACCCCGTCCAGCATCATCATGATTCCTCGGTTGGCGGCGACGACGTTGTACGTCCCGTCGACGACCAGCGCCGGATACGGTTCGTAGCCCTGCAGCAGCCGCTCGATGCCACCGCGCAGTGAGCCGAGCGCCGGATCGTGCAGCGGGGTCTCGGCGTAACGCGGGGCGTAACCGGCCGCCAGCAGCAGGACGTTGCGCTCCCGGACCGGGACATCGAGGTGTTCGGCCAGCCGCAGGATCATCTCCTCGCTCGGACGGGACCGGCCCGTCTCGATGAAGCTGATGTGCCGGGCGGAGGAGTCGGCACGCAGCGCCAGCTCCAGCTGGCTGAGCCTCCGCTGCTCCCGCCAGCCACGGAGCAGCGGACCTATTGAGGTGCCCAGAACGGCAGTTGACATACCATGACGGTACCCCCACCGCCCAGGCCGGCCCGGCGGGGTACCGTCAGCCGAGGGGTTCGAACGGCCCCGGAGTCTCGCCCGTCCAGCGGTGCAGACGGATCTCGCCCTCCTGCTTGAGGACGCCGTCCTCCTCCACGGCCCGGCCCTCCGCCACGTAGTGACGTCCGTCGCCCGACGCGTCGAACCCGTAGCTGCCGTGGAACTCCCAGCCGCGGATGCCGGTCGCGTCGTCGCGCAGGCCGGCCTCGCGGAGGGTGAGGAGGCTACCGGTCTCCGGCGCGGGCCGCGCTCCCCTCCGCGGTCTGCCGGCAGCGTCGCAACGGGGAGGACCGGACCGCCGTGAGATCCGCCCGCCCCGCCCAGGAAGCGAGCCGGGCGGCCTGGGCGCGGCCGTGCTCGGAGAGATCGATGCCGGTGGCCCCGGCATAGCGGTTCTCGTCGTGCCAGACGCTCTCTCCGTGCCGGACGAGGAAAACATGGAGGCTCATGGTGCGGTCCTTTCTCGTGCGTGGGCCGAGACGGTCTCGGGCCGCCAGCCACGCTGGACCAGCAGATCGAGCAGCCGGGCGTAGCCCTCGTCATGGACGGACCGATGCGCGGACCGCGGCTCCAGGACCCGGCCGGGCCGCACCATCGCGGCGGCGGCACCGTCCAGACCGCCCGGAGCCCCGCAGGCGGAGGCGGCGAGTACGGCCATGCCGAGTGCGGGCTGGGCACGGCGGGGCAGGGACAGGGGCCGGCGCAGCACATCGGCGCGGAGCTGGTTCCACACCGGGGTGCGGGTCGCGCCGCCGGTGAGGACGACGGTCCCGTCGGTGGGGGCGCCGAGCAGGTCCAGACAGTCGAAGCAGAGGCGTTCGAGGTACGCGACGCCCTGCATCAGTGCGGCGAAGTCCTCGGCGCGGCCCGCCGGTTCCCGGCTGCCGAACGCGACGGCGTCCGGGGCGACGAAGGGGAATCGCTCCCCGGGCGAGACCAGCGGACAGCGCAGCAGCCCGGTGGGCAGCAGGGGAGCCGCCTCCACGGTGGCGCGGCCGTAGCCGACATCCGGCACCGGGGCGAGCCAGTCCCGGCAGCCGCTCGCCCTGGCGCTCGGTGGGAGTCTCGGCGCCGCTGAGACTCCCACCCGGCGATGTTTCCAGGGCCCCTGCACCACCGAGGGCGACGGCGAACGCCCGGCGCACCGACGACGCCACTGCCGCACTCAGCCGGCGAAGCGCGCCATCCACGCCTCGACCTCGTCCGCGGCGCGTGGCAGGGCCGCCGACAGGTTCTCGTGGCCGTCGTCGGTGACGACCAGGTCGTCCTCGATCCGGACGCCGATGCCGCGCCACTCCTCGGGCACCGTCAGGTCGTCCGCCTGGAAATACAGGCCCGGCTCGACGGTCAGGCACATGCCCGGCTCCAGCACACCGTCGACGTACTCCTCCGTGCGGGCCTCCGCGCAGTCATGGACGTCCAGGCCCAGCATGTGACCGGTGCCGGCCATGGTGAAGCGGCGCTGCAGGCCGAGCTCGTACGCGCGGTCGACGGGACCCTCGATGAAACCCCACTCGACCAGCCGTGCCGTCAGGTGGCGCTGGGCCGCCTCGTGGAAATCGCGGTACCGGGCGCCCGGCTTGACCGCCGCCATGCCGGCCTCCTGGGCCTCGTACACCGCGTCGTAGATCTCGCGCTGCAGGGGCGTGAAGGTGCCGCTGATCGGAAGCGTGCGGGTCACGTCGGCGGTGTAGAGGGAGTGCGTCTCCACGCCGGCGTCGAGCAGCAGCAGGTCCCCCGGGCGCACCGGGCCGTCGTTGTCCGTCCAGTGCATGATCGTGGCGTGCTCGCCGGCGGCGCAGATCGAGCCGTAGCCCACGGCGTTGCCCTCGAGGCGTGCCCGGCGGAAGAAAGTGCCCTCGATCCACCGCTCCGACGAGGCGATCGCCCGGGAGAGCTCCCCGACGACGTCGGTGAAGCCGCGCACGGTGGAGTCCACGGCCTTGCGCAGTTCCCCGAGCTCCCAGGCGTCCTTGACGAGGCGGAGATCGCTGAGCGCCTCTTCCAGCTCGGCGTCACGCTCCGCGTCGGTGGTGACGGCGGCCTCGAGGGAGGGGTCGATCCCGCGGACGATCCGCGTCGGCGCTCCGGAGGCGGCGGCCAGGTCGGCAGCCGCGGTGCGCACGTCGCGGCACGGCAGGCCGAGTACACGCTCCGATTCGGCGAGTGAGCGGCGCCGGCCCGTCCACAGCTCCGCGTGGGCACCCGTCCAGAACTCGTCGTCGTCCCTGCTGTCCCGTGGCAGCTGATAGCAGTAGGCGTCGTGGCCGCCGTCCGCGCGGGGTTCGAGGACGAGCGCGCCGTCCCGAACCTGGTCGCCGGCCATGTGCACGTAGCCCGAGTACGGCCGGAAGGGGTAGGTGTCGTCGTTCGAGCGGACCTTGAGGTTCCCCGAGGGGATCACGAGGCGTTCGCCGGGGAACCGCGCGGAGAGCGCGGCGCGGCGGCGGGCCGCGTGCGGGGCCTGCTCGGCGAGCTGGAGGTCGCGTCGTTCGGTGTCCGCCCAGCCCGTCCGCATCAGAGCGGACAGCTCTGCGGAGATCTCCGGGTAGAGGCCGTTCTTCCGGCGCTTCGCCACGTCGTGCACCTTTTTCCGTTGGGCTTGCGTGGGCTTCCGAGGAAGCCCACGTCTCGGCGGCGAGGGCCGGCAAGCGCACCGTCCGGGCAGGGTGGCCCCCGCCCGGTGGGGTTCCGGGCTCCCTCGCTGCCGCCGGTCGGCGGCGGCTCCCGGACGGTACCGCCTCGCGGCGGACTCTGGGGCCGGACAGTGCCAGTGGCACAGATCGGCCACGGGCCCGGGCGGAATGCGTCGATAATGTGTCCCGTGGCGAACGCGGAACTCGGTGAGGCCCTCCGGCGGCTGGGGCTCGATCACACGGCGTGCCGGGTCTACCTGGCCCTGCTGGAGCTGGCTCCCGCTCCGCTGAGCGCGATCGGCGCGGCGGCCGGGCTGGGCGGGACCGATCTCGCCGCGGCGTACGGAGAACTGGCCGACGCCGGTCTGGCCAGTACCGCAGCCGAGGACGGGGACACGGTGGCCCCGGTGCCGCCCGCCGCGGGCCTGGAAATCCTCGCCCGGCACCGGGCGGCCGAGCTCGATGAGTCGCGCATCGCCGTCACCGGCGCGTTCGAGTCGTTCCGGCGCCAGCGGCTCGCCGCGTACAACGACGACCTCGTCGAGGTCGTCACCGGCGAAGCCATCGGTCCGAGGATGCGCCATGCGTGGGCCAGCGCCCGCGAGCAGATCCGGCAGTTCGAGTCCCCGCCGTACGCTCCTCTGGCCGGAGCCACCGACGACGCCCTGGCGACGCTGGCCCGTGGGGTGACGCAGCGCGTCGTCTACTCACGGGAGTCACTGGAACATCCCGGCCACCTGAAGGACGTCATCGAACCCTGCATCGAGGCGGGCGAGCAGGCCAGGGTGCTGCCGTCGGTGCCGGTCAAGCTCTTGATCATCGATGAGGCGTACGCACTGGTGTCGTTGTCGATCAAGGAAGCGGACGTGCACAACACCATGCTGGTGGTACAGCCGTGCGGCCTGCTCTCCGCCCTGGTGGCCCTGTTCGAGCAGGCGTGGCACAACGCCCTCCCCCTCCACGGCCACGCCACCGGCCCCGTCGGCCTCCCACCCGCCGACCGTCGCCTGCTGCGTCTCCTTGCCGGCGGCGCGACCGACGACGTCATCGCCCGCGAACTGGGCATCAGCCGCCGTACGCTGTTCCGCCGCCTCCAGGTCCTGATGGCCCGTCTCGGTGCCGCGAACCGTTTCCAGATGGCCCTGCAGGCACAGCGCTCCGGCTGGCTGTGACCAGGGCCCAGATACCCCCTGCGACGGCTTCGCCCGGCTCCGGCGGAGAACGGTTCGTTGTGGCCCCCACACGATCGTCACCCGGCCCCGAGCGTTCGTCATCGGCGGCGAACAGGCCGACATCAGCACCAGGGATGAGACGACCCGGGTGTTCCTGTCCGGAAGTCCTCGGCCGTCGTACCCGAACCCGGAAGCCCGCGGCCTCCCGCTCACAGCGACGACCCCGAGCCCGCAGGTGGCGCTCGTCACCAGCGGCGCCACCGCTCCCTCCGGGCCCTGTTGCGCGCGGCCCGGGAAGAGTTGGCCGCCTGGGCGAGGTGGCACACGCTCTGAGGTCGTCCTTGCCGACCCACGTCCGCAGCAACTCCGCGGTGATGCCGAGATCCGCGGCCACCGCCGCGTACGTCCGCTTGCCACCCGCGGCGCGGTAGAGCGCGACGGCGTCCTGTCCGAACTCCTCCGGATACGGAGACTTGCGTCCCACCTGGACATCCCTCCCTGGACCATCAAGATCCACTGCCAGAGTGTCCACTCCAAAGGATCATCCTCAACGCCTCCGGACAACCCGGTCTCCCGTGAACACAGTGCCTGCGGCCGTTGAGAGCAACCGCCGTCGGCGGTGACGGCGAACCTGCCCGGTTTGTGGGTCCCCAAGGGGGCGAACGTACGCGAGGCGCAGCGGAACGCCGCCCGCGCCGACGAATTCCAGGCGCTGCGCGAGCTGGGCACGCTGGAACAGACAGAGCCCCGCGACGGGGACGAAGCCGTGCGCGACAAACTGACCCGGCGAGCCGGCGGGTGCGTCCAGGCCGACGTCGACGCCTGGCTCGCCCACGCCCTGGCTGCGCACCTCGGGCGCCACCGCGCCCCGGCCGCCCGCGAGGCCGCCGCCGGCCTTCTTCCGCCGCCGGTCCTCGTGCATGCCGGGCTGCTCGCCGAACTTGCCCGCCTGATCCCCGACGCCGGCGTCGACCAGCTGGCGTCCGCGGCCCGGCTCTCCACCAGCGAACCCGAAGCCGCCAGAGCCCTCGCCGTGTTCCTCGCCCGCGCCCGCTCCGAAGCGAGCTGACCTCTCCCAGGCCGTGTCACGCTCCCCCGGAAAAGTGTCACGCCACTGCGAATACGTGCCCGTTTGCCCGTTTCTTGGTGCCCGCAGGGGCCTCCAGGCCGGATTCCGAGCGGGGGGCGTGACAGCCGGGGTCCGACCTCACGCACGCCCGGGAGCAGTGCGGAACGTATCCGCTCCATACGGAGCGTGATGTTCAGGCATGGGGCGTCACGCTGTCGCGTGAAAACGGTCTTGAGCGAGGACTCCGGGGGTGTTCCGGCTTCAGAGCGCGGTCAATTCGGGCATTTGAGCGGCTGCTGTCACGCGGTCGGCGGCGAGCGTGACAGGCGGCGTGAAATGTACGTGACATCCGCGGTTGTGACGCTAGGTGAGCATGACACCGCTCGGAACGAACCCGTCTCCCAGGCTCCCAGGTCGTCCCCAGTGACGAGGCGGGCGCCGACAGCTGGTCGGCACGGGGCCTGAGGCGGCCGTGCGGTCAGCCGTTGAGCGCGGCGGAGGGCTCGTTGCCGTTCTGGGCCTGCTGGGACCGCTTGGCGAGCATCGTGGCCAGGCCCCGAACACTGTCCTCGTCGATGTCGCCCTTGTGCGCGGCAGACTCCATGGTCCACAACAGCGTCGTGCCGACCCGGGTCTGGGTCACGGCGCCGGGCTCGCCGTGGAAGCCGGAGGTGCCGAGCCGGGCGTCGTGCTCGTCACCGATCGGGCCGAGCTTCAAGGTCTTGGCTCTCTGGCCCGTCTGGCTGGCCTGGTTGCAGTAGTAGCCGTCCCAGAGCACGTCGTACGCGTCCTGGGCCGCCTGTTCGCTGTCGTAGGCGACGACCTGGAAGGTGACGGAGGCGAAGGGGTTCTCGCGCCGGAAGGTCGCGGCGCCGAAGAAGCGGGAGTTCTCGCAGCCAGCGTTGCCCTTGACGGGGCATGCCTGCCAGCGGGAGAGCTTGTCCATCTCGACGGCTGTGGGCTGGAAGGACTGCTTCCAGCCCGTCATGACCTCGTCGTCCGGCAGCGTCCGGCCGACCTGTTCCTTCGTGAGCGCCGCCGCCTTGCCGGTTGTGCTGTCGCTCTCCGGCGCGCCTCCGCAGCCGCTCAGCAGCAGTGCCACCGCGGTCGCCGCATACCACCGGTGCGTTCTCATGGCCATGCCACCACCCCCTCGAGTCGGTCATCGTACGCGGACCGTCTTCGCGCGGGGCGTGCCGGCCTTCGGCCGCACTGCGGGTGTCGGAGCGGTCGGTGGAGCGCCGGCGGAAGTCCTGGCGTGAGCGGGGCAGGGCCGGGATCCTGTCGAAGGGGTCACCGGGCCGCCCGAGGCCGGGGCCGGCCCAGATGGAGCGTCTGGAGCGGGAGCTGGAGCGTGGCCCGCTCGCGCACGGCCGGCCGGACCAGCGGTGGACCCTGGTGAGGATCAAGGCGCTGATCGGCCGGCTGTTCCACGTCTCGTACACCATCGAGGGCACCTGGCTGTTGCTGAGGCGGTACGGCTGGTCCTGGCAGCAGCCCGCCCGGCAGGCGACTGAGCGGGACGACGAGGCGGTCGAGCTGTGGAAGAAGGAGGTCCGGCCGCAGGTAAAGGAGTGGCCGCGGCCCGGGGTGCGTGGATCGCCTTCGAGGACGAGGCCGGGCAGTCGATGACACCGACCGGGGCCAGGACCTGGGGCCGGGTCGGCCGCACGCCGGTGGTCAGGGTTCGCGGCCGGGGCAGTGGCCGTCTGTCCATGGTGGGCATGTGCTGCTTCAGGCCGGGGACCCGGTCGAGAGTGCTGCGTACTCTGTTCAAGTCCAAGATCTAGCGTTTGGGTGTTTCCGCAGGTCAGGGCCCTGATTGCCGCGCCCGGGTCAGCGAAAGGTCAGCATCGGGCCGGACGGTGTCCGGCTTGCTGACCTGCACCTGCGGCAGGGGCCTGCTGCGCCGCCCGACGCCCTGCTCGGAAGGCTTGATACGTGGCTCGACAGCTCGCCCGTGGGATGGGGTCCTTCTTCAAGGAGTGCGTTTGTTCCAGGCCGACTTGCTGCTCGCACCCGTACACGATTCGGTTCCGGGGCGCTCTCGGCAAGCAGCGCGTGGCGGTTCCGGCAGCGAAGGATGACGGAGTACTCCACTGGCGAGGAGGTGGACAGCTCCATCGACGCGCACACCGTCCCCTTCCTGGATCGAGAAAGCCGAACTCGGTCACTCCGATTGTGGACGCGGGCGGTAGATGCTTCCTGGCGCTGTCTGTCAAGTCGCGCGTGCCACTGCTCTCACGGCTCGACCGGCAGCACCAGGAATCGCTGCCTCCCTGTGATCCTCGTGTCTGACGGCCCAACCTGGGTACGCGGAAGATCCTCGATCGAGGAGCAGCGTCCGTCGTGGGCGTGGTGCCGGGGGCGGGTGGGATCGAGAGGGCAGCGCGGCGCTCGGTGTCTTTTCTTCTGCTCAGGCGGTTGCCCGTGTGTCCAGGCCGACGACGCGTTCGACAGCGGCCCGGACGGTTGACGGCTCGGCGGCAACCAGGGTCGCGGCGAGGTGGGCATCCGGTCGCACCACCCATGTCTCGTCCGCCCGGAGGCCGAGGACAGTCGGCGCGTCCGGGTGCAGGGTGCTCAGCCGGTGCACGGAGACGGGAAGTTCACCGAAGGTGAGCTCGGACAGGCCGGCCAGGTCGACGTTCTCGCCGCACAGCACCGTGACTCCACGACGGGCAAGCAGGCGCAGGCGGCCACCACCGTCGAACGGGTGGTCCGGGATGAGTACGCCGGGAGCCACCGCCGGCGCCTGTCCCCTCACGGGGCGGCCGCCGCAGGGACGTTCCGGTGACGCCGTCGTCAGAGGCGACGCGTCGTACCAGAACGGCTCGGCCAGCCGGCCCGAGTCGACCCTGTCCTGCGCCGACCGGTCGCTGCGAGCCTTTTCCAGTATCGACAAGCGGGTAGCCACCTGGGCTTCGTCCTGGGGGACCAGAAAATCCATCGTCGCGCCGGTGACGGCCAAGTTCTCCGACGCCGCCGCGTGGCGCTCGTCGTGGTAGGTGTCCAGCAGCGTCTCCGGTGCGAGTCCTCTCCACACGAAGGCCAGCTTCCACGCGGCGTTCTCGGAGTCCTGTACGCCGGAGTTGAGTCCCCGGGCGCCGAACGGCGACACCAGATGGGCGGCGCCGCCGGCGAGGAGCACCCGCCCGGCCCGGAACCGGTCGGCGATGCGCTGGTGGAATCGGTAGGCCGATTTCCAGACGATCTCGTACGGCTTGTCACCGACGATCTGGCGGATCCGCCGGTCCAGGCCGCCGCTTGCCTCCTCGGCGGCGATGTCGAAGTCCTCCGGCACCTGCCAGTCGATGCGGAAGGTCGAACCCGGGCAGGGGTGTATCAGCACCTGACGCCCAGGGTTCCAGACGGGGTCGAAGTAGAAGCGCCTCTCCTGGTCCCACGTACCGAGATCCGCCTTGATGTCGCAGATCAGGAAGAGGTCTCCGAACGTGCGACCGTCCAGGGTGACACCGAGCAGCCTGCGCACCGCCTCACCCCGGGCACCGGAACAGGCGACGGCGAAGGAGCCCGCCACCTGGGTGGGACCCGACGCCGTGGCACACGTCACGGTCACCCCGTCGGCGTCCTGAGCGAGGTCGACGACCTCGTGTCCCCACCGGACCTCGATGAGCGGTTCAGCTGCGATTCTCTCGTCGAGCATCGCTTCGGTGCCGGACTGGGAGATGTTGACGAACGGCGGGAACGGCGAGCGTCCGGCATCGGCGTACTCCGTGCAGAAGAGTTCGTCCTCCCGGTAGAAGGTCCGCGCCCGGAGCCAGGTCAGCCCCGCCTCGGTGATCTCCCGGCCGACATGTCCCAGTGTGTCCCAAGCGTCGAGGACGTCACGCTGCTGCACGATGGCCTTGGAGCCGACCGGATCCCGGTGCGGCCGTCCGTCGAGGACGATCGTCGGCACGCCCCAGTGGGCGAGGAAGAGCGCGGTGGTCTGCCCGACAGGGCCGTTGCCGATGACGAGCACCGGTTTCTTCGTGGTCATGGTCGTCTGCTCTCCGCCTCGGATCAGCCCTGGAGCCGGGCCCAGACCTCGCGGTCGCGCTCGGCGGTCCAGATGAGCGGCCAGTCGGTGCCGCTGAGTTCGTCCCACAGGCGGGAGACGTCGAACGGCAGGCAGTGCTCGAAGATGGGCCAGCCGCCGAACTTCGGCGCGAGGGCGGCGTGGCAGGCTTCGAACGCCTCCTTGAGCGTGCCACCCCGCTCCTGTACGGAACTGACCTCATCGATCATGGTGGTCAGGAAGCCTCGGGTCTGACTGATCGCGGCCTCCACCGCCTCCGTGCCCCGTGCGACAGCGCCGCGGCCGCCGACGAGCTGGTCCGCGCCGTACGAGGCGATCCGGTCCAGCGTGCCGGTCGACCATTCCCGGTGGAACGCGTCACCGGTGTAGAGAGCCGCCTGCGCCTCCACCAGGTCGCCGGCGAAGAGGATCCGCTGCTTCGGCAGCCAGGCGACGATGTCGCCCGCGGTGTGGCCGCGCCCCACGTGCCGGAGAACGAGCTCGCCACGGTCGCCACCGAGGTCGATCGTGAAGGTGCTGTCGAACGTCACGGTCGGCCGGGTCAGAGCGGGGATCGAGTCGGGGTCGTCGAACAGTCGTGGCATCCTGCCGAACTCCGACTCCCAGTCCTGCTCGCCGCGCTCCTCGATCAGGGACTTGGTCTTCTCGTGGGCGACGATGATCTCGGCGTCGAACGCGCTCGCCCCCAGCACGCGGACCGCGTGGTAGTGGCTCAGGACGAGGTACCGGACCGGCTTGTCCGTGTGCTCACGCAGCTTCGCCAGCCACTTCTTCGCGGCGGTCGGAGTGGCCAGTGCCTCGAAGCAGACGAGGAAATCCTCGCCCTCGATCGCGCCGAGGTTCGGGTCGCCCTCGGCGGTGAGCGCGTAGACGCCGGGAGCCAGCACCTCGAGGGTCTGCTCCTTGGCGGCGAGGTCGGCGGAGGAGGCGAACGGCTTGGTCATGATGTGTCCCGTCTGGGTCGTAAGAGATCGATGTGACGTGCGGCCTGCTGACGGCGGGTCTGCCGGGGCGTCGGGAACCCGACCCGGCAGACCCGCCGCTTCGTCGTGCTTCGTCGGACGAACGCGGCTGGCGTCAGAGCGGGTACTGCGCGGGCTCGCGGCGGAGCGTGATCCAGCGGGTCTCGGTGAAGGCCTCGATGTCGGCCTCCGCACCGCCGTGGCGCGATCCGGTGCCGGATGCCCTCACCCCGCCGAACGGGGCGTTCGCCTCGTCGTTCACGGTCTGGTCGTTGATGTGCACGATGCCCGTCGGGATGCGCTGTGCGAGTTCCAGTCCCGCGAGCGCGTCGGCCGTCACGATGCCGAGCGAGAGGCCGTACTCGGTGTCGGCGGCGAGCGTCACGGCCTCGTCGTCGGTCGTGTACGGGACGACCGACACGACCGGGCCGAAGACCTCCTCCCGGTACACCGCGGTCTCCTTGGGCACGTCGGCCGCCACGGTCGGGCGGTAGAACAGCTCCTCATAGGTGCCGCCGGCCGCGAGGGTCGCGCCCTGCTCCACCGCCTCCCGCACCCATGCGTGGATACGGTCGCGCTGGATCTCGTCGATCACGGGCCCCATGTGCACCTGGCCGGTCGCAGGATCCCCGACGGCCATCGACTCGGCCTTCGCGGCGAGCTTGGCCACATAGTCGTCGTAGAGCGACTCGTGCACGATGTGGCGGCCGATCGACATGCAGATCTGGCCCTGGTTGAGGTAGTTGCCCCAGGTGGCGAGGTTGACGGCCTTGTCGACGTCGGCGTCGTGGCGCACGATGAAGGCCGAGTTGCCGCCCAGTTCGAGGTGCGCCCGCTTGAGACGGCGCCCGGCGAGCTCGCCGACCGCGCGGCCGGCGCGGGTCGAACCGGTGAACGCGACGACCCGGACCCGCGGGTCCTCGACCATCGCCGTGCCCACGTCCGCGCCGCCCGGCAGGAGTTGCAGCAGCCCCTTCGGCAGGCCCGCCTCCTCGAAGATCCGCACCATCGTGACGCCGCCCGTGACGACCGTGCGGGGGTCGGGCTTCAGCAGCACGGCGTTGCCGAGTGCGAGAGCGGGCGCGACGGCCCTGATGCCCAGGATGAGCGGCACGTTGAACGGTGAGATCACGCCGACCACGCCGACCGGCACGCGCTGGGCCAGCGACAGGCGCGGTTCCTCGCTGGACAGCATCTGTCCCAGCGGGTGGGAAGGGAGGGCCGCGGCTTCGTAGCACTCCGACGCGGTCACGTGTACGGCGAAACCCGCGAAGGGCGGTATCGACCCCACCTCGCGCACGTTCCAGCCGACGATCTCCTCGGCGTGCCGCTCCCACAGTCGTCCGGCCCGGCGCAGCACGGCGGCGCGCTGCGGGTGCGGCAGTGCGGCCCATTCCTTCTGTGCGCGTTCGGCGCTCTCCGCGGCGCGGGCGACGTCCGACGCGTCGGCGAGGCCGACGGCCGCCAGCACGCCTCCGGTGGCCGGTTCGATCGAGTCGATCGTCCCGCCCGCTCCCTCGACCCACTCGCCGTCGAGGTGGATCCGACCGGCGAAGGCCTGCGGATCGATGAGCCGACCGGTTGTCTCCGGTGCGGTGATTACTGCAGTGCTCATTACGAAGTCCTTTTTCTCTGCTTCGCCGACGGTCTTCTCAGGCTCCGAGTTCGGCGGCCGACGGCCAGATCCCCTGCTTGCCGGGCGAGAGGATGCCCCGGGGGTCCAGGGCGTCCTTCAGCTTCTGGTTCAGACGGCGCTGGGCGTGGTCGTTGAAGTCGAACTGGCCGGCGATCCGGTCCATGAACTGCAGGTGGCCGCGGTACTCGCCGTAGTCCTTCGCCGCGGACTCGGCGATCATCTCGCCGGTCACCTCGAAGGTCCGCCTGACTTCTTCCGCGTCACCGGCGTTGTAGATGATGAGGCAGAGCATCAGCATGCTGCGGGCGGTGAGGGCGTAGGCGGCGCCGTAGTCCTTGCCCATCCGGGTGCTGCCGCGTTCGATGAGCTCGTGGATCTCCCGGGCGTCGCCCGAGGTGAGCGGGAAGATCGGCGCGAAGCCGACATGGCCCGGACGCTCGTAGCCGTACCAGTCGAGCATGCGCAGCAGGTCCATGTCGGGGATGCCCGCGACCGCCTGGTCGGGGGGCAGGACGTCCTCGTGGCGGACGTCGCCGGGATATTCGCGCGACTCGTAGCGGGTGCCGGGGATGTGGGCGACGGCCTCCCGGATGAGGCGCTCCTCCACGTCCATGCGGTCCGGTTCGCCGTACAGCCCGATGCGCGCGTTCCAGTTGCCCAGCCCGAACTTGGCGCGCATCGCGGCGCGCACGTCGTCGTCGATCGGACCGTCACTGTCGTGCCAGTCCTTCTTCTTGCTGAGGGCGGTGACGATGGCGGTCAGGTTCATGATCAGCACCCGGTTGGTGATGGTGCCGTCCATGAGCAGCGGCCGCAGCGCGTCGACCAGCGCGTAACCGCCCTCGTCGGTCTCCGCGTGGATCCACACCGAACGCCAGACCTTCGGCCGGGGCTGCATCCACAGGCCCATCTTGGTGACGATGCCGAAGTTCGACTGCATGAACATCTCGTCCAGCCGCGGGCCGAAGCCACGCTGGTGGGTGTGGAAGTTCTTGCTGTTCGACTGGCCGCCCATCCCGGTACGCACCAGGTCGCCGTCGGCGAGGACGACCTCCATGCCGCACACCTGGTCGGCGTGCTCGCCGTAGGGTGTGTAGCCGAGGCCGTGCTCCATCGTGTTGCCGATGACGGATCCCCAGCTCAGGTCGGGCACGCTGGTCCACAGCGCGATGTCGTTCTCCCGCAGGTAGGTGTTGAGCTCGGCGAAGCTGACGCCCGGTTCGACGACGGCGTACCCGAAGGTCTCGTTCACCTCCAGCACCCGGTTCATCCGGCGCAGGTTCACCAGCACGGACCCGGGCACGCGGGGCGCTGAGCCGCCGTAGCCGTTGTTGCGGCCCTGCGATCCGGTCCACAGCGGCACGCGGTACTCGTTCGCGATGCGGACGACCTGCCGGACCTCCTCGACGCTGCCCGGCTGGACGACGTAGGAGCCCTGGCTGCGCGGGGCGTCCAGGGTGTCGTAGGGGTCGCTGAACTCCCGGGCGAGCCGCTCGCCGTCGATGATCCATTCCTGACCCACGGCGGCGGCGAAGGCGGCCTTCGCCCGCACGGCCCGGTCGGCGACGGTCAGTGCCTCGTCCGTGAAGGACTCGCCTTTGAGGGTCTCGTCGTTGAGAACCGTCATGCTCTCTCCTGGCTTGGTTGTCACGCAGATCGGTCGGGCTGCTGAGCCGGGCCGGCGGTCGTCAGGGCCGGGCCTCGGGCGTGAGCGGGTCGGCGCGTTCGCGGGAGATGTTCTCCTTGCGCCACTGCTGGTGCTTCTCGCCCCTCAGCACCTCGCTCGTGGGCACCTTGTTGTCGGGCTTGAAGTGGTCGAGCGCGAAGAACAGGGCCCGGAAGGCGCGGTGCACCAGCCACACACCGAAGCGGTTCGCGGGCGGCAGCTTGTGCCGCCTGGCGACCGCCGGAGGCACGAACGCCATCACGACGGTGCGGCCGACGCCGTGCAGCGGCCTGGGGAAGAAGCGCTCGTTGAACTGCTTGATCATCAGTTCGCAGAGCTGCCGGCCCTTGGGGGCGTCCGGCCAGTCCCGCTGTTCGAACTCCTCCGCGAAGTCCCACATCTCCCGGTAGGTCTCCGGGAACGAGTGCAGCGGACCGTGCAAGCCCTCCATCTGGGCCGTGATGTCGCGCCAGAAGTGGTCGACGACATCGTGCTGCTGGTGGCCCGCACCCGCCTGCTCGGCACGTCCCACATGGCCCAGTGGGACGTGCCCGCCGACCCGGCCCAGGTCGGCGTGGCCCGCACCCAGGCCCTACGGCGGCTGCAGGCATGGGGGCTGGAGGAGCTGAGCTTCACCACCGAGCTGATCCTGTCCGAGCTGATCACCAACGCCGTTTGGTACGGGGCCGAACCAATCCGGGTGCGGCTGCTGCGCGACCGCTCCCTGATCTGCGAGGTCTTCGATGCCAGCAGCACCTCCCCGCACCCGCGGCGGGCCAAGCCCACGGACGAGGGCGGGCGCGGACTGTTCCTGGTCGCCAGCCTGGCTAACCGGTGGGGCACCCGTTACACACCGGACGGCAAGAGCATCTGGGCCGAGCTGCGGCTCGGCGACGGCGGGCCGCAGCCGCCACCGGGAATGTGGGACGACCTCGCCGGATTGTGAGCGTCTCGCGTCAGTAGCCACAGCATTCCGGAGCTGCCTCCGCCGCCCATCTCTCACAGGAGGTCGACGGCGCCTGGTAGTCCGAGAGGCGTGGGAGCAAGAGGCTGGTCGAGGGGCGCTGTCGTCGGCAGGAAGACCCGCAGGTGCTCATCGTCCGGGGGGCGAGTAGACCACTCGGAATCCCGCTGCCTGACCGCTGTCAAGGGCGGGACCAGCTGCCCTACCGGCGTCAGTACGCCGTCCCCGGCTTCGTCCGCCGCCCCATGGGCAACCTCACCGACCGGGAGGTCCGCCTCTGGCGCCTGATCGCGGCCACCGTCATCACGGCGGAGAGCGCGCTGCCCCGGCGTTGCGGCGTACGGTGAAGGCACGGCCCGCTCAGCGACGCGCGCAGGGGGCACGGTGTACGACATGATCCAGGTGGAATCCCACACCACCGGGCCCGGTAGCTGCCGGGTGACCGTGGCCGGGGACCTCGACGTGTGCACCGCCCCCACCGTCCGCGAAGCCCTCCGCGCCCCCCACATGGCTCACCAGCCTGCCTCGTTGCAGCTCAGTGCTCCACCCGGTAAGTAAGACAAGCCAGCTGCTTGACCAATGATGTCGAAGGCGCTGCAGGAGTGCCCGCCGCCCGCACCAGACAATGCCGGTGCGCTGCCCGCGCCGTCGTCCGCCACCTCCACCAGAGCCCATCCTGCCGCGCCACCCACGGCTCACCAGTCGCCGGAGCCGATCGAGGGGTTTCCTCCCCGGGAGTAGCTCGTCCGATTGCGGACCGGGCGTCGTCAACTTAGCTTCAACACGTCGGATTTGTTCCGATAAGGCCAATATCATTCCTTGTGTTGGCTTTCCATGGCATCGAACGGAGCATTCATGTCGGTGATGACCGGTACCCAACCCCTCCAGCAGCACGGCTCGCAGTTCGGCGGTCAGCAGATGGGCGGCTCGCAGATGGGCGGCTCGCAGCAGATCGCCCAGATGGTCCAGCAGACCATCCAGCAAGCGTGTCAGCAGACGGCCCAGCAGGTCGCGCAGCAGGTGCAGCAGACGTTCCAGCAGATCCAGCAGATCCAGCAGCAGCTGCAGCAGCGGCCGGAGCTGGCCCAGCAGGCGCACCCGTACATGGCCCTCATGCTGCACCGCACGCTGGCCGGGGCCGTCCGCCACGCCGTGGAGCAGTCCGTGCAGCAGGCGCTGCCGAACGCGATCGTGACGCTGCTCCAGCAGGGCCAGCAGGGCCAGCAGGGCCAGCAGGGCCAGCAGGGCCAGCAGGGCATGCAGGGCATGCAGCCGTGGGGCGGCGGGTACGGTCCGCAGTCGTTCGGCCAGCCGGTCCCGCAGTACCAGCAGCCCGGCTTCGGGTTCGGCCAGATGGGTGGTCAGCCCTTCGGTATCGGCTGACTTCTAGCGGCGCGCGATGCGGTGTGCCCAGGAGCGGTTCTTGGGCACACCGCATCACCGTGGAAGCGCGAGCCGCCTGGGACGGGATCAGGAGCACAAGGACGACGTTGGCGTGGTGAAGGTGGACGTAATGGTCAAGGGAAGGCCCGGAAACAACCGTGAGAGCGGGTCCGGGGGCGCGGGGACCGGCGGACCGGCACCCGAGGGCAAAGAAGAGGTGCCACGCACCAAAGGCGCGCCGGCACCGATTGAGGTGCAGCCACGCCGGTCGCGGTACATGGTGACACCACTACCGCAGCAACTGCTCCCACCGGGAGTTCCCGAACTGGGCATGGACGCGGTGTGCGACCGGCTGGACCGGATGCCCGAGGTCACGGTGGTCCGCAGACTCCGGCCGTCGGAGAAGCTCCAGTCGACGGGACTGCCCCCCTCCTGCCCGGAGATCGCGGTCGTCGAGGCGGCCGAAGCCCAGGTACCGGCGATGCGGTCGCTGCACGTGCACATCGAACCGGATCTGCCACTGTCCGGAACCGTACCCGCCGCCACGCAGACCGCGGGCATGCTGTCGCTGCGCGATCCGGGGCTGGTCATGCCCCTGGAACAACCCGTGAAGATCGCGCTGCGCGTCTGCGGCCCGGACAAGGAACCGCTGGCCGGCGCCGGGGTGTTCCTGATCGGGGCGACCTGGCCGAGTCAGGGCATCACCGGGGCCGACGGGACGGTCACCGTCACCCTGGCGACGGAGACCGAACAGTCCGTCCAGTCCCTGTACGTACGTCCCACGGGCGGATACGCGGACCGCTGGATCCCTCGCCCCGACCTGTCGGGGACGCAGGAGAACCTTGTCACCCTCACCCCACTGTCCAAGGTGTACCCGGAACTGGAGCAGCGGCAGCAGTACGGCTGGGGCCAGCAGGCCATGCGGCTCGACCGGCTGCCTCCCACGTTCCGCGCCTTCGGCATCAAGGTCGGCATGATCGGTTCGGGCGTCAGCGCCGAGCACCCCGATCTGAAGCAACGCGTGAGTTCCGGGGTCGGCATCGTCCACGGCACGAACGAGGGCTGGGCGCACGACACGGTGGGCAGCGGTACCCACGCGGCGGGCATCATCGCCGGGGCCGACACCGGCAAGGGCGTCATCGGCATCGCCGCCGACGCCGAGATCGAGGTCTGCCAGGTCATGCCCGACGGGCACTTCAGCGACCTGATCGCGGCCCTGGACCACTGCATCGAGCGCGAGGTCGACATCGCCCACATCGCGGTGGCGACGCCCTACACCTCGGCGCTGGTCTCCCGCAAACTCGCCGACGCCAACGCGGCGGGCGTCGCCTGCGTCGCCCCGGCGGGCGACACCGGTGGACCGGTCACTTTCCCGGGCGCGCTGCCCACCGTGTTTGCCGTCGGCGCACTGGGCGTCTTCGGTTCCTACCCGCAGGACGCCTCCCAAGCCACCCATACAGGGCCGCAGTTGACACCGGAAGGGCTGTTCGCGGCACCGTTCAGCTGCTACGGCCCCGGAGTCGATGCGGTCGCCCCTGGCGTGGCGGTCCTGTCGTGCGCCGCGCAGGGCGGCTACACCGCCCTCGACGGCACCGGCACGGCCTCGGCCCACGTCGCGGGTCTCGCCGCGCTCGTGCTCGCTCACCACGAGGACTTCCACGGCCAGTTGCTGCCCCGCGGACCCGGCCGAGTGCAGCACCTGTTCGAGATCATCGCCGCCAGCTGCCGCCAACTGGCCGGCCCGGCAACTCTGGAGGCGGCCCGCGTCGGACGCGGCCTGCCCGACGCTCTCGTCGCCCTCGGCCTGGCCCCCGGAGTGCAGCTCGCTCCGACCCTGTCGCCCATCGCCCCCTCCATGACCGGGTAGGTCCTCTACCCGCGGCCTGCACGCCGAACGGCACCCGCCCTCGCCTCGGGACGGGTGCCGTTCGGTGTGCAGGCCAGGCGGAATCGAAGCTGGGTATTCCCGGGCCAGGGCTTCCAGCCCTTCGGCTTCCAGAGCGGGATTCCGCTCGACGAGGGCGGGTTGTTGGGATGCTGAGCGGCGCTTGCGGGACATACGACCGCACTTATCGGTGGGGCCTTCGCCTGCAAGGAATGCAGTGCGGCGGTGGCACTCGACCCGCTCCTGTAGGCGGCGCCTGCCCAGGGGCTGTGACCACTCCTGCGGCCTCCGCGACGCCGCCACGAGGCCGGACTCTTGCAGCCCGCCATGGTCGGGTCCCTGGTCGGGGCGGCCGGGCGCGCCTTCAGCGACGGAGAGGCTGCTCACATACCAGTGCCCTCACCGGCCTTGTCCCGGCCCGGGACACCGCCCCGTGACGGCAACCGAGGCCGGTAGACGCGAGCGCACCATAGCCGTCGTACACCGCGCCGGCCCCGAGCTCTCGCACCTGGTACTGCCCGGCTGGATGCACGGGCAGATCACCGTGCCCATCCCCACCGACGAGCTGACAGCCGCCACCGGCCTGGACCGCGACGAACTGCCCGGGACGGAACTGACCGTCACCGCGAACCTGGCCGCCGCCACGGACACCGACGTCGACCCCGGCGTGGTCCGACTGCCCGGACAGCACCGCTTACAGGCAGCCTGGCCCCCAAACCTGCTGGTCACCGGCCCGCCAGCGGGGTCATGATGGGCCCGTTGCGTTTCGTACGACGAGAGGACCACCCCTCATGGCTCTGCCCCCGCTCAGCCCCGAACAGCGCCGCGCCGCGCTCGACAAGGCCGCCGCCGCACGCAAGGAACGAGCCGAGGCCAAGGAGGCCCTCAAGCACGGCAAGCTGTCGCTGCGCGAGGTGCTGGCTAGCGACTCCGAGGCCATCCGCAAGATGTCAGTCCGCGCCCTGCTCGAATCGCTCCCCGACATCGGCAAGGTGCGGGCCCAAAAGCTCCTCTCCGAGATGGGGATCTCCGACAGCCGCCGCGTACGCGGCCTGGGCATCCAGCAGCGGGAACGGCTGCTCGCGCGCTTCTCGCCCACGCACTGACCGTTCGCACCGGTCCTCACCCTGTGGGGCTTGTAAAGTCATCGCTGCAGGTGGGAGCCCGCGTGCACGACCCCTCGGCGGTGGCCGGGATGCCGCACCAGTGAGCATCTCGCTGCGGTACCGGGCCACCCTGGCGTTGCTTTCCGTGCCCGCGGTCCCTCGGCGCCGGGACACGGCCAAGGACGCCGAACCGCTGGTGCCGCGGCACGAGAACGCGGTGCCGCGCCGGCAACTCGCCAGACCGGTCCGCTCCCAGCCCGCGGACCGGTTCCGGCCGGCCGCGCTGTCCTCGCCGCTACCGCGCCGGCGCCGGAGCGGTGTCTTCCCGGTCACGCCGGGGACCCTGCCGGCCCGGCACCGCAGGCCGAGCGCCAGGAAGTGGGACCACGCCAACCGACGCCGCACCGGCCGCCCTCCCCCGGCTGCCGCGCTCCAGAGGCTGGTTCGGCCTCCGGCACAGCAGAACCCGCGGTGGGGCCACCGGCGGATCCAGGGGGAGCCGGCCCCGGCCGGAGCAGCCGAGCGCACCGTCCCCGGTCCGGGCAATCCCGCACGCGGCCGGCATCGGCCTCGCGCCGCACCGGCCCGGCGCGGATTCCTCACCGCCCAGGCCGAGGAGGTCACCGCGGTGGACTTCTTCCACGTCGACACGATCACCGGCAGGCGGCTGTACCCGTCGGCGTTCGGCGAACACGGCACCCGCCGGCTCCACCTCGCCGGCATCACCGCCCACCGCGCAGTGGGCGACCCGGCCGGCCCGCCATCCGACCGCCGGCCCCGGCGTGCGCGTCGAGTCGCTCCACTTCGCTCGCCGTGACCGCGACCGCAAGTACACCGGCTCCTGCGACGCCGTCTTCGCGGCCGAAGCCATGGACCTGCTGCTCAGCGCGCCACGGGCGCCGCGCAGGAATGCCCACCGCGGGCGAGTGAGCGGCCCGATCCGGCGCGAGGTCCTCGGTCACATCCTGATCGTGAACGAGGCCCACGCCCACCAGGTCCTTGCCGAGTGCCAGGAGCACTACACCACGCATCGGCCACACCGGCCACGAGACCGACGATCACCCGAAGCCCAAGAACAGCCGGCGGTATGGCACGATCGCGTGTCCCGCGGGCTCCTGCACACCCGCGCCGTCGGCGGGGCCCTCAACGAGTACCGATACATGGCTTGAGCTGCAACGATGACTTTACGAGCCCCCACAGGATCGGGGTGTCCCCGGAAGGCATGGAGTCGCTGCGTGCCACGGGAGCCGACATCGGACGCAGGGTGGGCATGTCGACCGACGCAATCGGGAAGATCAACCGGAAACTTGCCAAGCACTGCATCCTGATCATCCGCGGCCGCATCGGCAACTGCAACTTCTACCGCATCAGCCCTTACATCTCTTTTCACGGAACCGGCGTTGAGCAGCGCGAAGCGGTCAAAAGTTGCCCCCCGACATCCCCGGCTTCGACGGTCAGACCCCTGCACGCTGGGAGGCAAAGTGAACGACGACGACAAGCTCAAGACCCTTCGTCTGCTCCAGCACACCGCTGGCCTGACCGCTAACCAGCGCCTGGTCGTCATGCTGTATGCCTGCCACCCCACCGACCGGTCCGGCGCGGTCCTCGAGACGGCCGTGGAACTTGCGAAGCTGATGGGGCTCTCCCCGACGGTCTTCTTCCGTACCCACCGCCAGGTCATCGAGGCCGGCTGGCTCGAGGAATCGGAGCGATTGGCTCACATCCGTTACTACCGCCTCAGCTCGAAGGCCACGGAAGAGAACGTCGTGGTGGAGTTCCGCCGCGCAACCTGAACAGTCCTGTAGGCGGGGTAGATGAACGTCACGTTCATCTACCCCGCCTACAGACCAGGCTTCATTGCTCTTGTCGGCGCGGTGTTCGGGGCGGTCATCAGGTGGCGGCGGGGCCGGAAGTGGGGTGAGATGCCGCTGAACGCGGCCAGGAACCGCTGGGCCCCGCCGGTACTGCGGAAGCCCTTCATGGCCCGTTCGCGCCGACGGGTGGGCTGGTGGCTGTTCTCGGCCCGGTGGTTCAGGCCCTGGTGCGAGCGGTGCTCGACCGAGGACGTGCCCTCGCGGTGGGCCGCGCCGTAGGAGCGCAGCTTGTCGGTGACGATCACCCGCGGCACCGAGCAGGTTCGCTTGAGCAGCTTGCGGAAGAACCGCCGGGCCGCAGCGATGTCCCTTCGGCCCTGGACCAGGATGCCGGGCACGGTGCTGTCGGCGTCGACGGCCCGCCACAGGCACGTCAACTCCCCGTTGATCCTCACGAAGACCTCGTCCAGATGCCATTTATCCCCGGGCCGCGGCCGGCGGCGGCGCAGTCCGTTGGCGTAGTGCTGCCCGAACTTCGCGCACCAGCGGCGGACGGTCTCGTAGGAGACGATGACGCCGCGCTCGAGCGTGACCTCCTCCACCTCGCGGAAGCTGAGCGGGAAGCGGAAGTACAGCCAGACCGCGTGCGCGATCACCTCCACCGGGTACCGGTGCCCCTGGTACGACGGTGACGCATTCTCCCCGGACGACTCCCCCCCAGCATGACCAACCCGAAGATCATCCCGCGCCATCAGCCAACGGGACAGTGCCCTCCTGAGTCTCGGTCGGCGGGCGGAAACAAGCGATGACCGTCTTGCCGTGGGGACAGGGGTGAGCTTCCCAGCCGTCGGTCAGGGCGTCGACCAGCAGCATCCCCCGCCCTCCGGTGCGGTCGCTGCTCGCGGCGCGCTGGGTGGGCAGCGCCGTGGAGGAGTCGTGGACGGCGACGTGCAAGCACTCCCCGTCCCAGGTCATCGCCATCTGGGCAGGCGAATGAGCGTGCACGTGAGCGTTGGTGACCAGTTCCGAGACGGTCAGCAAAACGGCGTCCACCGTCTCCGGTGCCCTGTCGGTCCACGCCAGCGACCGCATGTGACGACGGGCCCAATCACGTGCCGCCTTGGGGCTGGTGTTGATCGGCAGTGACCGCGCCCAGCCCACCGCACGAAGCGATGATTCTTCCACCGCGTTCTCCTTCCGCCTGCTCCACTTCGTTGCGTTTACCCTTCACAGGGCGCGCGACGCCGCCCGCGTGGCGGCGTGCGCATCGAAAGCTGGGGTATACGGCGTCTCATCGGCTGACGAGTAGGCCGCCGGGACAGGGAGGGCGCCATCACGACGGTGACGACCGCGCGGGCTGACGAGACAGCCATCGGCGTGTTGGAGATGGCGGACCCCTCGAAGGTGGCGCCCAGGCACGCGCGGGAGTTGTCGAGGCTGTTCTTCGACCAGCTGGCGGTGCTGGAGGAAGGCACGCCCGAATACCAGTACGCGCGCAACACGCTGATCGAGATGAACATGTCCCTGGTCCGGTTCGCGGCCGCCCGGTTCCGCAGCCGCGGGCCGGAGGAGATGGAGGACATCGTCCAGGTCGGCATGATCGGCCTGATCAAGGCCATCCACCGGTTCGAACTGACCCGTGAGGTCGAGTTCACCTCCTTCGCCGTGCCCTACATCGTCGGCGAAATGAAACGCTTCTTCCGTGACACGTCATGGACCGTGCACGTGCCCCGGCGGCTGCAGGAGGCACGCGTGCAACTCGCTCGCGCCACCGAGGAGCTGCGCAGCCGACTGGGCCGTACCCCCACGACCAAGGAACTGTCCGAGCTGATGAGCCTCCCGGAAGAGGAGGTCCGCGAGGCCCGGCTGGCGTCCAACGGCTACAACTCCGCTTCCCTGGACGCGGCCATCAGCGGCAGCGAGGACGGCGAGGCCGCTCTGGCGGACTTCATCGGTACCGAAGACAGCGCCCTGGGCCTCGTCGAAGACTTCCACGCCCTCGCACCGATCATCGCTGACCTCGACGAACGCGACCGGCAGATCATCCACTGGCGGTTCGTGGAGGAACTCACCCGGAAGGAGATCGGCGAACGCCTCGGCATCTCGCAGATGCACGTTTCCCGGCTCATCTCCCGTCTCCTGGCACGGCTGCGGGAAGGCATGCTCAGCAGCCACTGAAGAAGTCTCGATGTTCAGCGGGAGCCGTCCGGGAAGAGAGTCACCGCGCGTATCGCACTGGACTAGTGCTGCGTTCCTCAAAGGAAGTAAATAAAACGGCGGCGTAGTGTGCGGGTCGGTGGTGCGGGGCGTCCCCA
>NZ_JAESIF010000150.1:0-5503 GCF_016757295.1 Streptomyces sp. M2CJ-2
ACAGGCCGTATCGCGCTGACCTGCGACAACGACGCCCCGGACCCATTCATGTGCCCATCAACTGATGAACTCGGGGAACGGCGCCGTTCCCCTCGTGGTCTCCTACGACGGCCATGAGCGCGTCTGGAATCCTGCGATGCCGCTGCTGTTCCAGCGCCACTTCGGCGTGGAGAACCGACCGATCCCGGTCAGCGGGATCCGGCAGATGCTCAACGACGCGCTTTCCCGCACCGGGCTGACCGACACCAGCAACCGGCCGCTGACGTTCAGCCCTCACGACTTCCGACGGCTGTTCATCACGGACGCGATCATGAACGGCATGCCGCCCCACATCGCCCAGCTCGTGGTCGGCCACCGCGACATCAACACCACCATGGGCTACAAGGCGGTCTATCCCGAGGAGGTCATCAACGGCCACCGCGCGTTCATCTCCCGCCGCCGTGCCACCCGCCCCAGCCAGGAGTACCGAACCCCCACCGACGAGGAGTGGGAGGAGTTCCTCGGCCACTTCGAACGCCGCCGGGTCGCCCTGGGCGACTGCGGCCGCACCTACGGAACCAGCTGCGTCCACGAGCACAGCTGCCTGCGATGCAGCCTCCTGCGGCCCGATCCCGACCAGCGCCCCCGCATCCAAGAGATCCGTGACAACCTGCGCGACCGCATCGCCGAAGCCGAACGAGAGGGATGGCTCGGCGAAGTCGAAGGGCTCAAGGTCAGCCTCGCCGGCGCCGTGCAGAAACTCGCTCAGCTCGACGAGCGGGCCCGCCGGACCATGACCGTCAGCCTTGGCATACCCGCGTTCCGGGACATCGCCAGCCGCACAGTCACCGCGAGCAAGGACCCCTCATGACGTCCTCCGACGACCAGCTGCACCGACGCCTGCAGGCTCACGCCCGCGGCGTGCACAGCTTGAGTGCCACTGTCGAACTCGTCATCGCGCATCGGTGCTGGCTGCACCGCTCCGACTTTCGGGACCGGTTCCTGCACAGCGAACGCCAAAAGGCAAAGGCAAAAAGGTTACCCACTCCTTGCCATGCTCAACGTATAGCGCACCGGGGGGCTTGCGGCAAGGCCCCCGGCGTGCCGCAGAATCGCTGGCCGAAGCCAGAACCTACGGAAATGGGTGTCGCGAAGTGCGTGTGTTGTTGTCGACGTATGGGTCGCGCGGGGACGTCGAACCGCTGGTGGGACTCGCGGTGCAGTTACGGGAACTCGGCGCGGAGGTGCGGGTGTGCGCGCCGCCGGATGAGGACTTCGCGCGGCGGTTGGGCGGTGTGGGCGTGCCGCTGGTGCCCGTCAGCCGGTCGGCGCGGGCGTGGACGAAGGAGGCCCCGCCGGCGTCTGGCCTGCCGCAGCGTGCGGCCGAGGTGATTGCCGGGCAGTTCGACGCGGTCACCGCGACGGCCGAGGGATGCGACGTGCTGGTGGCGACAGGGATGATGCCGGCCGCAGCCGGTGCGCTGTCGGTGGCCGAGATGCTGGGCATCCGGTCCGTGTCCGTGACCTTCCAGCAGCTCACCCTGCCGGCGCCGCACCGCCCGCCGCTGGCGTATGCGGGGCGGCCGTTCCCGCCGGAGGTCACCGACAACCGGGTGCTGTGGGATCTGGACGCCCAGAGCATCGACGCGCTGTTCGGCGAGGCGCTTAACACGAACCGGGCGGCGGCCGGTCTGCCCCCGGTGCAGCACGTCCGCGACTACGTCATCGGCGACCAGCCATGGCTGGCGACGGACCCGGTCCTGGACCCGTGGCAGGAGACACCGGACCTCGATGTCGTTCAGACCGGCGCGTGGATCCTGCCGGACGAGCGCCCGCTCCCGGCCGCCTTGGTAGCGTTCCTGGACGCCGGCGCGCCACCGGTGTACGTGGGCTTCGGCAGCATGCCGATGCACGCCTCGACGGACGTTGCCCAGGTGGCGATCGAGGCGGTCCGCGCGCAGGGCCGCCGCGCCGTCATCGGGCGCGGCTGGGCGGACCTGGCGCTGATCGACGGCCGTGAGGACTGCTTCGCCGTCGGCGAGGTCAACCACCAGGCGCTGTTCGGCCGGGTGGCCGCCGTCGTGCACCATGGCGGCGCGGGTACGACGACGACGGCCGCCCGGGGCGGCGCCCCCCAGGTGGTGGTCCCCCAGTTGGCGGATCAGCCGTACTGGGCCGGCCGGGTAGCCGAGTTGGGCATCGGCGCGGCACACGACGGTCCAGCTCCGACCTTCGAGTCCCTGTCGGCCGCGCTGAGGACGGCCCTGATCCCCGAGACCCGCGCACGAGCGGCCGCCGTGGCCGGCACGATCCGCACCAACGGGGCGACGGTGGCCGCGAAGCTGCTGCTCGACACGGTCAGCCGAGAAAGGCCGGCAGTGTCCGCGTGAACCACGCGGGATCGTCGAGTCAGGGAAAGTGTCCGGTGCCTCCGCACCGAACTCCACGACGCCTTCATCTCCTTCGCCTGCAGCTTCATCTGCTTACGAGCCGAGCCATGATCGCGTTACGTGCTCGTAGTTCAGAGAACACGTAGACCAGGGCGGACTGCAGGATCCGCAGACACAGCACGAACATCTCCTGCTCGTCGCGCCGGTTCGAGGCGATCTCCCCGCCCTTGCCGTACGCGAGGACGGAGTTGGCGCCGTTGGAGGACTCCATGACGTTCAGGCCCTCCTCGATCTCCCGCTGAAGGTCCCGCAGCCGCAGGTAGCGGGCCACGAAGATGGTCTTCTGCGCCCGTCCGACCTCCAGCATCGCCGCGTAGGTGGGGTGGGAGGCGTTGCGGGTGAATCGGCGCAGGATTGCCTCGGTGGACGCGGTCCGCGTACGGATCGCGGTCGCATACTTGATCATCTGGTCGTACTGCTGGGCGATGAATTCCCAGCGGATCGGGCGGGTCAGCGCCGGACCGAGCTGCGGGTAAGCGTCCGGTTCGCCGGCCACCGGCCGGTACAGCTTGGCCTTGTTGATCCGCTTGATGCGCGGCAGCAGGTCGAAGTTCAGCAGTCTCGTGACGCCGAAGCCGATTTCCGACTGGCCGTGCGAGTCGGTGTAGTTGGACTCGACGTCCATCGCCGTGCCGTGCCGCATTGCGCCCTCGACCATCGCGGCGACCTCGGAGGCGGTGCAGTTGATCAGCTGGGAGTGAATGGCCAGGGACTTCTTCTCCACGTGCCAGTAGATGAGCACTCCGCGGCCGCCGTAGCGGGAGTGCCACTCGGTGAACAGGTTCTGGTCGTAGGCGCGCACGTGGGTGGAGTCGGAGGCGACCGCGGTCGAGCCCTGGCCCCACAGCTCGGTGCTGCGGGCGGCGAAGGTGGCGTTCGCGATCTGGATGGCGATGGCGCGTGCGGCCTCGGCGGACAGGTAGCGGCGCCGTACGTAGCGCAGTTCGTCCTCGGTGTGGCCGTGGCCGCCGGAGGCGACGGCCTTGATCCCGGTGTTGGTGCCGTAGGCGTAGATCACCAGGAGCAGGCGTTCGGCCAGGACCTCCGCCGAGAGGGAGCCGCCGCCGGAGACGGAGGTGACCGCGTCCAGGCAGCCGGTGCGTAGCACGGCTTCCTTGAGCATGTCGATGAGCGGCACGATGCCCCACCGGCGCTGTACCTCGCCCTTGATCCTGCGCAGGTTGCGCGGCTCGGGCTGGGCCTCGGCCGGGGTCAGCCGGATCGCCCCGGACTTGCGCTCGGCGATGTCCAGCCAGCTCAGCTTGGGTATCTGGTCGTTGAGCAGGGTCAGTTCGGTGGTCATCTGCTCGCGCAGCTCGTCGATGAAGACGGCGGCGTCCAGCGGTTTGCGCAGCTCGCGGTAGTTCTCCTCGCGCCGTTCGGCGAAATCCTGGGGGAGATCCTCGTCGGGGTTGCGCCACTTGTCGGCGCCGACGACCCAGATCTCCTTGCACTTGAGCTGATCGCGCAGGGCCTGGAAGGCGACGACCTCGTAGACCATGCGCACCACCCGGCGCCGGCCCCGCTTGTCAGTGCGATGGACGACCTCGGCCCAGTCCCCGCCCATCGCCTTGTGCACCGGCACCGTCTCGCCCAGCGGGTAGTACGTCGTGTTCCCGGCGTTCGCGTACCAGGCCACCAGCGCCAGGGCCTCGATCACCGGCCGGTGCGTGTGGTTGGACGAGCGGAACTCCAGCACATCCAGCAGCTTGATCAGCCCGCGCCGGTAGTGGTTGGTGTAGGACGCCTTCAACGTGGTCTGCACCGTGCGCCGGTAGACCGGGCCGCGGGTCTTGAACTCGTGCACCAGCTCCCGCAGCGTCTGCTCCCCGCCCAAGACCGCCGGGTAGACGACCTCGCGGACCGTGCCCTCCGGCTCGGTGAGCGATGCCTCGGCAAGCTTGAAGAGGATGTTCTCCTTGCCCGACACCCTCTTGAACGCATTGACCAGCTGCTCGGTGACCTTCTTCTCCGCCCGCGCCCCGATCCGGTGCACCGTGGAGATCAGCAACTCGACCAGCGTGTCCGTGATCTCTCGCTCCCGCTCGTGCAGCAGTGCGGCCAGCAGCGTCACCCGCAGCGGCAGCGGGTGCGTCCGCAGATGGGACGGAGACTCCACCGCGGCCCGCGCCCGCCATCCGGCCACCACCTTCGGCGCGACATCGGCGAACAGGTCCGCCGACAGGCCGACCGCACGGACCGCCAGCAGCTTGTCGATCTCGGTGAGCATCGTCTCCAGGCTCACGTTGCCCGGAGCCTCCTTGATCTTCCCCAACACCGGCGGGCCGTCCCCGCCCTCACCGGTACCGGCATCACCGGGTACGGCGTCGTCCTCCTGGTCGGCGCCGGCGACCAGGGCCACGATCCGCTCGATGCTGTCCGCCGTCAGCCGCGCCGAGATCCGAGCCGTCAGCCTCTCCTCGGCCGCCCACAACGCCGACGCCACAATCCGGTCACACCGCCCCGGAGTGGGCGGCTCGATGCACTCCGTGCGGCAGCGGGCCAGCAGCTCCACCCGCACCTGCTCCGGCCGCCGCTCCTTGCACGCGACGTGCTCGGCGAGCCAGGCCGCCAGCTTGTCCGCGTCCGCGACGCTGCACTCGCGGAAGCCCAGGTGCCGCGGATCTGTGCACGGTGGTACTCGATCGTCCGGCCGGTCCACTCGTACGTCCCCAGCTCGGACACGGACACCTGCACCTGTCGGGCTACGAACTCCACCGCCTCGCCCGGTAGCTCGAACCGGCCCCGGGGAAACCGGCCGTGCTGCGTATAGAACTTCAGCAGCACCGCGAAGCCCAACCGCGTCGCACCGCGTTTGCCGGACACGAGTTCCTGCTCGTCCTTCAGCAGCGTCCAGTGCTCGACCAGCTCGTCCAGGTCCAACGGGGTACGGGCCACAGTCGTCGATCGTCCTCGCGAGGCTTCACCCACCGCAGCCATACGGCCTCGGGCTCACCCGCACGGATGACACCCTCGCAAGATCATCGCCGTTTGCGGCTGGGTTGGGTCGGGCCGGGGCGCGGTACTGGCCTTGCGACCAGCCCGTTTCCCCGACCCGCCCGCCGCACCCGCCG
>NZ_JAESIF010000151.1:0-5407 GCF_016757295.1 Streptomyces sp. M2CJ-2
CGCCCCCGCGATATACAACTCACCGGCCACCCCCGGCGCCACCGGACGCAACCCACCATCCAGCACATACACCCGCATGGAATCCAGCGGCCGGCCGATCGGCACCACGTTGGGCACCCCGGCCGGCGACTCCATCCGGAAGGTGGTGGCAAACGTCGTGGTCTCCGTCGGACCGTACCCGTCGACCACCACCAGCCCCGGACAGGCCTCCAGCACCCGCCGCGCCGCCGCGGCCGGCACCACGTCCCCACCGGTCCACACCTCACGCACCCCGGCCAGACAGCCCGGCTCCTCCTCCACCACCAGCCGGAACAGACCCGCCGTCAGCCACAACCCGGTCACCCCGTACCGGGCCACCACCTCACCCAGCCGCACCGCATCCAGGTCACCGGGCGGCGCGACCACCACCCGGCCACCCCGCAGCAGCGGCGCCCACAACTCATAGGTCGACGCGTCGAACGCCGTCGGCGAGTGCAGCAGCACCCGCTCGTGCCCGGCCCTGAACCGGCCGTCACACGCCAGCGCCACCACATCCCGGTGCGCCACCCCCACCCCCTTGGGGACCCCGGTCGACCCCGACGTGAACATCACATACGCCAACCGGCCCGGATGCTCCACCACCCCGGCACCGACACCCCCGGCACCGACACCCGCGGCCCCGTCGGCCAACGCCCGGCCGACCTCGACCACCGCCGCCCGGTGCACGAACGACTCACCCACCCCGGCGGAATCGACCAGCAGCACCACCGCACCGGTCTCGGCCACGATGTGCTCCAGCCGCGACCCGGGGAACCGCGAATCCAGCGGCACATACGCACCACCCGCCTTGAGCACCGCCAGCAGCGCCACCACCAGGTCCGCGGACCGCTCCATGAGCACCGCCACCCGGTCCTCGGCACCCACCCCGGCCGCCACCAGCACCCCGGCCAGCCGATCCGCCCGCGCGTCCAGCTCCGCGTACGTCAGCACCTCGTCACCGAAGACCACCGCCGGAGCCTCCGGCGTGCGCACCACCTGCGCCGCGAACACCTCCGGCACCGTCCCCGACGGCACCTCACCCCCGGTGCCGTTCCACTCCACCAAAACCCGCTCGAGCTCCCCGGGCAGCAGTGCCTCCAGGGCGCCGACGGCCGTCTCCGGGGCCGCGGTGGCCGCCTCGAGCAGCCGCGCCAGCCGGGCCGCCAGCTGCTCCGCCGTCTCCCGGTCGAACAGGTCGGCTGCGTACTCGACCACGCCGTGCAGCCCGGCCGGGCTGCCGTCCGCGGCGTACTGCTCCTCCAGGGCGACCGACAGGTCGAACTTGGCCGCATCCAATCCCACGGGGTGGGCGGCGGCCTGCACGCCGGGCAGCTCCAGGGCGGCCTCGGCGTTGTTCTGGAAGGACAGCAGCACCTGGAACAGCGGGTGGCGGGCCAGGGAGCGGGCCGGGTTGAGGACCTCGACCAGCCGCTCGAACGGCACGTCCTGGTGGGCGTAGGCCGCCAGGTCCGCCTCCCGCACCCGCTCCACCAGCTCACGGAAGGTCGGGTCACCGGACAGGTCGGTGCGCAGCACCAGGGTGTTGACGAAGAACCCGACCAGCTCGTCCAGCGCCTCGTCGGTCCGCCCCGCGATCGGCGAACCGATCGGGATGTCCTCGCCCGCGCCGAGGCGGTGCAGCAGCGCGGCGAGTCCGGCCTGCATCACCATGAACAGGCTGCTTCGGCTCTCCTGCGCCAGCGACAGCAGCCGCTGATGCACCTCGGCCGACAGCCGCACCGGAACGGTGTCCCCGCGGTAGCTCATCTCTGCCGGGCGGGGTCGGTCGGTGGGCAGTACCAGCTCTTCGGGCAGGCCGGCCAGCGTGTCCCGCCAGTAGCCCACCTGGCGGGCCAGCTCGCTGTCCGGGTCCTCCTCGTCGCCGAGGACCTCGCGCTGCCACAGGGTGTAGTCCGCGTACTGCACCGGCAGCGGCGCCCACACCGGCGCCTGACCCGCACAGCGGGCCGCATACGCGGCCGACAGGTCCCGCCCCAGCGGGGCCATCGACCAGCCGTCACCCGCGATGTGGTGCACCACCACCAGCAGCACATGCTCGTCCGGGCCCAGGGCGAACAGCCGGGCCCGCAGCGGCGTCTCGACGGACACGTCGAAGCCGGTGGCGGCGGCCTCCGCCAGCACCGCGTCCAGCTCCCCGGCGGTGGTCTCGGTGACGCGCAGTTCGGGCCGGGCGGCCTCGGCGTCCAGCACCAGCTGCCGGGGCCGGCCGTCGACATCGGGGAAGACGGTACGCAGCGACTCGTGCCGGGCCACCACATCGGCCAGTGCCGCGGCCAGCGCCTCCACGTCCAGCCCGCCGGTCAGCCGCACCGCCATCGGCAGGTTGTACGTCGCGCTGGTCCCCTCGAAACGGCCGAGGAACCACAGCCGCCGCTGGGCCGGCGACAGCGGGATCTCCGCCGGCCGCTCCATGGGACGCAGCGCCTGGCGGGCACCGTCGGCGTCACCGAGCCGCTCGGCCAGCGCGGCGACGGTGGGCGCCTCGAACAGCGCCCGCACCGGCAGCTCCGCCCCCAGCACGGCGCGCACCCGGCTGACCACCCGGGTGGCGAGCAGCGAGTGCCCGCCCAGGTCGAAGAAGCTGTCGTCGATGCCGACCTTCTCCAGGCCCAGCACCTCGGCGAACAGGGCGCACAGTTCCTTCTCCAGCGCCGTGCGCGGCTCCCGGCCCGTGGTCAGGACCTCGGCTTCGGGGGCGGGCAGGGCCCTGCGGTCCAGCTTGCCGTTGGGGTTCAGCGGCAGCGCGTCGAGGGTGACGAACGCCGAGGGCACCATGTACTCCGGCAGCGCCGCGGCCGCGTGGGCACGCAGCTCCGCCGCCTCCGGCACCCCGCCACCGGCCGGCACCACATAGGCCGCCAGCCGCTTGTCGCCCGGCCGGTCCTCCCGGACCACCACCGCGACCTGACCCACCAGCTCGTGGCCGGCCAGCACGGTCTCGATCTCGCCCAGCTCGATCCGGAAACCGCGCAGCTTGACCTGGTCGTCGGCCCGGCCCAGGTACTCCAGCTCACCGTCGGCGGTCCAGCGGACCAGGTCACCGGTGCGGTACATCCGCTCCCCCGGCGCGCCGAACGGGTCGGCGGTGAACCGCTCGGCGGTCAGGCCGGGGCGGTTCAGGTAGCCGCGGGCCAGGCCCGCGCCGGCCAGGTACAGCTCGCCGGCCACGCCCGGCGCCACCGGACGCAGCGCGCCGTCGAGAACGTAGGCGCGGGTGTTGGCGATGGGCCGGCCGATCGGCGGGGTGCGGTCGATGTCGCCGTCGGCGTACCAGGCGGTCGCGTAGACGGTGGCCTCGGTCGGCCCGTAGATGTTGGCGATCCGGCAGCCGGGCACGGCGGCCCGGATGGTGCGCACGGCGTGCGCCGACAGCGCCTCACCGGCCAGCACCACCGTGTCGGCGCCGAGCCTGACGCTTCCCTGCCCGAGCATGTGGGTCAGCGCGGAGGGCACGGCGCTGATCAGACTGCCGCTCCACTCCTCTGAGGGGTCGTCCAGCGGGGCGAGGATGTCGCGCACCACCTCGATGCAGCCGCCGCTGAGCAGCGGGCCGAACATCTCGAAGACGGAGACGTCGAAGTTGAGCGAGGTGGCGGCCAGCACCCGGGAGAGCTGTTGCGGACCGAAGGAGGCGGCGGCCCAGGCCGCCAGGTCGGCGACGTTGCCGTGCGGGACCACCACGCCCTTGGGGCGGCCGGTGGAGCCGGAGGTGTAGATCACGTAGGCCGGGTGGTGCACGGACAGCGGGGCGAGCCGGTCGGCGTCGCACGGCGCGGTGGCCGGCTGCCGCTCCAGCAGCTCGCGGGTGCCCGGGTCGTCCAGCACCAGGGCGGCGGTACCGGTCGGCAGCACGCCCGCGGCGCCGCTGGTGGTGACCACCAGGGCGGGGGCGGCGTCGGTGAGCATGTAGGCGATCCGGTCGGCCGGGTAGCCCGGGTCGACCGGCAGGTAGGCGGCCCCCGCCTTGAGCACGGCCAGCAGCGCGACCATCATCTGCGCCGAGCGGGGCAGGGCCAGCGCCACCAGCCGCTCCGGGCCGGCGCCGCGGGCGATCAGCAGCCGGGCCAGCCGGTTGGCCCGCGCGTCCAGCTCCGCGTAGGAGACCTCGTCCCCCTGGAAGACCACCGCGGTCGCGTCGGGGGTGCGGGCCGCCTGCGCCTCGAACAGCTGCGGCAGGGTGGCCACGGTGATGTCGAGAGCGGTGTCGTTCCACTGCTCGAGCACCTGGTGCCGCTCCTCGTCGGAGAGCACCTCCACCGTGCCGATCCGCGCCGCCGGGTCGGCGGTGGCCGCCTCCAGGACACGCACCAGCCGGGCCACCAACCGCTCCGCCGTCTCCCGGTCGAACAGGTCGGCGGCGTACTCGACCACGCCGTGCAGCCCGGCCGGGCTGCCGTCCGCGGCGTGCCGCTCCTCCAGGGAGACCAGCAGGTCGAACTTGGCCGCGTCCACGCCGACGTTCTGCGGTCCGGCCTGCACGCCGGGCAGCTCCAGGGCGGCCTCGGCGTTGTTCTGGAAGGCCAGCATCACCTGGAACAGGGGGTGGCGGGCCAGGGAGCGGGCCGGGTTGAGGACCTCGACCAGCCGCTCGAACGGCACGTCCTGGTGGGCGTAGGCCGCCAGGTCCGCCTCCCGCACCCGCTCCACCAGCTCGCGGAAGGTCGGGTCACCGGAGACGTCGGTGCGCAGCACCAGGGTGTTGACGAAGAACCCGACCAGCTCGTCCAGCGCCTCGTCCGTACGCCCCGCGATCACGCTGCCGACCGGAATGTCGTCACCCGCGCCGAGCCGGTGCAGCAGCGTCGCGAGGGCTGCCTGCACCACCATGAACACGCTCGCCCGGCTTTCCCGGGCCACCGTCACCAGCCGCGCGTGTGCCTCGGCCGACAGCCGCACCGGAACGGTGTCCCCGCGGTAGCTCATCTCTGCCGGGCGGGGTCGGTCGGTGGGCAGTACCAGCTCTTCGGGCAGGCCGGCCAGCGTGTCCCGCCAGTAGCCCACCTGGCGGGCCAGCTCGCTGTCCGCGTCCTCCTCGTCGCCGAGGACCTCCCGCTGCCACAGCGTGTAGTCCGCGTACTGCACCGGCAGCGGCGCCCACTGCGGGGCGGTGCCCGCACAGCGGGCCGCATACGCGGCCGACAGGTCCCGCCCCAGCGGGGCCATCGACCAGCCGTCACCCGCGATGTGGTGCACCACGACCAGCAGCACGTGCTCGTCCGGGCCCAGGGCGAACAGCCGGGCCCGCAGCGGGATCCCGGTCGCCAGGTCGAAGCCCTCCCCGGCGGCCTCCGCGAGCACCGCGTCCAGCTCCCCGGCGGTGGTCTCGGTGACACGCAGTTCGGGCCGGGCGGCCTCGGCGTCCAGCACC
>NZ_JAESIF010000152.1:0-5336 GCF_016757295.1 Streptomyces sp. M2CJ-2
GCTGCGCGGCGCCATCATCTGGCTGCGCAGCCTTGCCCCCGCCACATGATCACGATCCCGAACAGGCCCTAGTACGGCGGCGGCGCGGACGACACGAGCGATCCTCTCCCCGGCACGACCAACTCCAAGATCATCCCAGGCCGGTCAGTCAACGTGACAACGCCCCCGGACGAACTCCGTACGAGTGACAGAGGGATGCGGCCACCGCCCGCGCGGTCACCGGCGTCGCGTCGCGGAGGAGAAGGGAAGGGGACAACTCGGCTCGTTCGGCCTGGCCCCCGAACGCCGTGGTGCTGTCGTCTCGGGCGGTGCGTCGACGGGCATTTCGTGAGGGCGAATGCTAGGGCACAGGAGGTTGATTCCTGCCAGATTCCCGGTGTTCCCGTAACTCCTGGCGGCGTGTGGGTAGCGTCTGCGGTCATCACTCGGCCGGAGTGTGAGGCCGGTCGGGGTCGTCCAGAACTGAGGGAGCGGGTACTGATGCTGACTGTGGAGACGTCTCTGAAGGAGGCGATGACCTCGATCGAGGGGAGTGTGGCGGCCGCGCTGGTCGACTACACGAGCGGCATGGCGCTGGGAACGCTGGGCGGGGGCAAGGACCTCGATCTGACGGTGGCCGCGGCGGGGAACACCGACGTGATCCGGGCGAAAGTCCGCACGATGGAGATGCTGGGCCTCAAGGACGACATCGAGGATGTGCTGATCACCCTCGGCAGCCAGTACCACCTCCTCCGGCTGATCAGGGGCCGCGGAGGCAATGGCCTGTTCCTGTACCTCATCCTGGACAAGGGCCGGGCGAACCTGGCCATGGCCCGACACCAACTCAAGCGCATCGAGGCGGAACTGGAGCTGTAGCCGTCCCTTGTTTCCCGGCTCCGCATGCCCACGAGTTGAAAAAGTCTTCAACTCAGCACATCTGAATGTGATCAAGCCAGGGCAGGCCGGGCCGGGAGACGGGAGGATGGCTGGAGCTGGGCACCGAAGATCCAGCAGGTCCAGCTACCGGTCCTGGAACGGCCGAACCGTGGGTGGGGAGTGTTGTCGCATGCAGGTGCCGCTGTACCAGGCCAAGGCGGAGTTCTTCCGTATGCTCGGGCATCCCGTCCGGATCCGTGTACTGGAGCTGCTCCAACACGGTCCTGTACCCGTACGCGAACTCCTGAGCGTGATCGAGATCGAACCATCGAACCTCTCCCAGCAACTCGCGGTACTGAGACGGTCCGGCATCGTGATCTCCATCCGTGACGGCTCCACCGTCAGCTACGCCCTCGCCGGCGGCGACGTGGCGGAACTCCTGCGCGCCGCACGGCGTATCCTCACCGAACTCCTGGCCGGACAGAATGAACTCCTCGCCGAACTCCGGCATACCGAAAGCTCGGCACAGACGGGGTCTTCGGCTTTCCCCCCTCCGGGGAGATGACCTCTGGCCGCTGGGGGCGTTGAATATGTGGATGCCTTCAGAGCGGACGGATCCGGAACGGCTGGGTGGTCGAGACGACCATGGTTGGGCCTCGTCCCGGTCGCCGGCCGTTACGGAGGCCGGCGAGTTGCTCATCGACCAGATCGTCGCGGCGGTCCAGGCTGATAATGACCCGGCGATCCGGAGCTTGCCGGCGCGGCTCGCCTGGGTTACCGATGTCGCGGTGCTTCTGCGACTGCGCCGGCGCCTCTACGAGGACGTCCCCGGCTGACCGGGTTCAGGGCCTGGGCCGGCCCCCTTCCGTTCCGGGATCCGGTTCACTCGTATGAATGCATAGCCGGATCTCCAGCTGGCCTGATCCCGCCTGATCCGCTCAGCTGGGCCGCGAAACATTCGGTGAGGGTGGGGAGATGGGGGTGGGATCAGTGCACGTGATAGGTCCGGTGGGGTGGGTGCTGACCGCGGCTCTGGGCGGCTGCCTCGCCACGGATTGCAGCAGCGTCGAGCGGGCGTCACCCGGCTGCCGCTGTGGCTGGTGACGGGCCACGCCCTGGTGTCCCCGCCGAGTACGCCGAGCATCACAACTCCGGAAGGCCGCACCGGGCCCTGCAGCTTCGCGCACCAGCCGACACCCCGGACGTCATCCCATTCCCAGCCCAGCGGATCCAGCGCCACGACGTCCTCAGCGGACTCGTCCATGAGTACCGCGACACACCCTGACGAAGATCATGGCGCTCTGGCAAGCGCCCAGCTCAACGCATGTAAGGACTTTGGGCACCCAACAGACCGCCCCGCAGCCGGCTCATTGGCTTGCGTCGCTCTTCACGTACGCCTCGTACCCCTCCTCCTCCAGCCGCTCAGCCAGTTCCGGGCCGCCGGAGTCGACGATCCGGCCGTCCGCGAAGACGTGTACGTGATCGGGGTGGACGTAGCGCAGAATGCGCGTGTAGTGGGTGATCAGCAGGGTGGCGACCGCGCCGGTGGCGCGGACGCGGTTGACGCCCTCGGAGACGACGCGTAGCGCGTCGATGTCCAGGCCGGAATCGGTCTCGTCCAGAATGGCGATCTTCGGCTTCAGGAGTTCCAGCTGAAGGATCTCGTGGCGCTTCTTCTCGCCCCCGGAGAAACCCTCGTTCACGTTCCGCTCGGCGAAGGACGGGTCGATATGCAACCGCTCCATCGCCGCCTGGACCTCCCTCAGCCAGGTGCGCAGTCGCGGGGCCTCACCGCGCACGGCGGTGGCGGCCGACCGCAGGAAGTTGAACATGGAGACGCCGGGGACCTCGACCGGGTACTGCATGGCGAGGAACAGGCCGGCCCGCGCCCGCTCGTCGACCTTCATGGCGAGCAGGTCCTCTCCGTCCAGGAAAGCTGTGCCGGAGGTGACCTGGTATTTGGGATGCCCGGCGAGAGCGTAGGCGAGGGTGGTCTTGCCGGAGCCGTTGGGCCCCATGAGAGCGTGCGTCTCGCCCTGCCGCACGGTCAGGTCGACACCGCGGAGGATCTCCCTCGGACCGTGATCGGTCAGGACCTGGCAGTGCAGGTGGTCGATGACCAGCGTTGCCATGCCTTCTCACCCCTCTTCTTCCTCGTGGAAACGGGACACGGCCGATCAGCGGGGCACTATGGACATGCACGCGGAGCGTGCCGGTGATGGGGCTCACCACAAACCGCGGCAGTATGCCGCTGACGGCCCCCGGCCCCATGGCGTGACCAGGAGGAGGCAGTGGAACTCGACGTGATCGTGGAGATCCCCGAGGGATCCCGCAACGCATGCGAGAGGGACCACGAACTGCACCGCATCCGGCTGGACCGCATGCTGTTCACCTCGACCGAGTACCCGGCCGACCACGGCTTCATCGAGGGAACACTCGAGCGCGACGGGGCCCGCTCGACGCACTTGTCATGGTCGGCGAGCCGACGTTTCCCGGATGCCTGATCGAATGCCGGGCTGTCGGCATGCTCTGCATGAAGGACGAGCGCGGCCCGGACGAGAAGATCCTCTGCACGCCCGCCCACGACCCACGCTACGCCCACGTCCAGGACACAAGGGGCATACCCGTCTTCGACGAGTTGGAGATCATCTACTTCTTCGAGACCCATCCCATAGGACCTCGCGCCCGACAAGAGCGCCAAGGATCGCACTGGGCAGGCCAGCGGCCCGGGAGCGGCTTCCCGAAACTTACGGAGCTGCTCGCCCCAGGCAGCCGCCCCCGGAAAGGAGGTTCCGTTCTGTGCCCGCGCCTCGGCTCTCGGTGTCGCCTTCCCGCCCGGCAGCAGGAGAGTCGCACTCTCTTGCGTCGCACCCGCTCGGACGCGACGGTGCCCTCCCCGAGGGGTGAGGACCGGGGAGGGCACCGTGGGGTGGGCCTGTGGAACGTCAGGCGGCGACCGGGGCCTGTTCGGCCGGGCGCTGTTCCGCGGTCCGCGGGCCGTGGCGGCGGGTGAACAGCCGGTCCAGGCCGAAGGCGCCGGAGCCGGTGAACACCAGCAGGAACATGGCCCAGCAGTACATGGCCGCGCCCTCGCCGCTGTTCTGGAGTGGCCACAGGGCTTCGGGCTGGTGCACGCTGAAGTAGGCGTAGGCCATGGCGCCCGACGATATGAACGCGGCGGCCCGGGTGCCCAGGCCGAGCAGGACCAGGCTGCCGCCGACGAGCTCGATCACGGCCGCGTACCAGTTGGGCCAGGCCCCGGGCTCGGCGATGCCGCCGCGGCCGCCCGCGCCACCTAGCACACCGAACAGTGCGGCGGCGCCGTGGCAGGCGAACAGCAGCCCGACGACGATGCGGAAGAGGCCGAGAGCGTACGGCTGGGCGCTGTTGAGGCGTCCGGACATGTGGGAGGTCTCCTTCGGTAGACCGGTCCGGTCCGAAAGGGACCGGACCGGGGACGGGGACCGAGTCGAAACCCCGCATCAGGTGCACCCAGTTCATGACCGCACATGCGACATTTGACTTGGGGTGACGCGGGAATGAAGGGTCAACCGCTTGCCGTCACGGGTGAATACGGCTCGACCCCGCCCTCACACTCAAGGGTGTAATCGTATGTACACCCAGAGTCACATTCTGCGGCCAGGTGTGGCTTCGCGCGAGCCGAGCCGCCGAGCGTGTCCGCGTCACCCGCTCGGTTCGGTCTCCGCCACCGCCCTCAGCCGGACGCCCTGCCCGCAGCCGGGGCCGCCCTCGGCCGTCCCCGGGCCGGGCGCTCCTCCACGCGCGCGTGCTCCAGTCAGCGGGTGCGGCAACGCCGCCAGGAACGCCCGATCGCCCGCGCGGAGGGCCTGGCGCCCGGCACGGCCGTCTCCCCCCTCCCCCGGCCGTGTTCAGTCGTGCCTACGGACATCCGTCCACCACTATGGAGGGAAAGATCCGATTTACCTGGAGGCCTTGCATGCACCGTGATGGTTTTCCTGCCCCGGATTCCGGGCTCCTCCTCACCCACTTTCTGACGGTGGCCGACGTAGCCCGATCTCGCGCCTTCTACACCGACGTTCTCGGCGGTGAGGTGGTGCTCGAGGAGAACCCCTGCACCATCAAGCTCGGCAACGGATGGATCATCATGAACCCGGGCGGCGGCCCCACCCCGGACAAGCCAGACGTCACCCTGCGCCCGCCCACCGACCCCAGCACGGTCAGCGGCTTCCTCAACCTCCGCGTCGCCGACATCGAGACATGCCACCGAGAGTGGAGTGCGAAGGGCGCCGAATTCCTCACGCCACCCATCGATCGCACGGCCGAGCTGCGGTGCTACTTGCGCGACCCGGACGGCTATCTCATCGAGGTCGGGCAGGCCACCGGTATGCTGCACGGCGTCTACGCCGACCCGCCCGCCGGTACCAGCTAGGGCCTGTTCGGGATCGTGATCATGTGGCGGGGGCAAGGCTGCGCAGCCAGATGATGGCGCCGCGCAGCTG
>NZ_JAESIF010000153.1:0-5336 GCF_016757295.1 Streptomyces sp. M2CJ-2
AGCCACCCCCTTCGCCACAGAGCGTGACGCCACGTCAGCAAGCCGAACCAGCGCACCGCTCAACTTCGAAGACCCGCATTGGCGCCTGCCAGCGAGGGCGAGGCGCTTCGGGTGCGTGGTTCCAGGACTCCGCCCCCGAGCCGGGCGGAGAGCGGATCCCGGCCCACGAGTACCGCCGCAGCGCCACCGCCGACGCCCGGACTGGGGCGCCGACCCAGAACTCGGCGGTGGCGGCGCTGCCGATCCCGGAGTGCCCGCTCGCGGCCGGCGATCTGCACCGACGGGTGGACGCACCTCTTGCGAACCTGCGCCGGACTGCCCCGGCATCCCGCGCTGCGAGGACGGCTGCACGCGTCTCGCTGACGCGGCCAGGGCCGTGCGCAAGGTATCGGCGATGCTTCTCTCCGCTCGACTTTAAACTTATTGCTATAGATTATTGGCCATGGCAGCATGGCCGCCCAGGGGACAATCTCCTGTTGACCGTTGCGGCGCACCAGCACCGAACCGGTGCCCGTCCGCCCGGCCACCCGCTGATCACCCTCATTAGCCGAACCGCCAGGTGCCTTACCAAGCCGTAAGGGAGCCTGGGGTGACCGACATCCCTCGTCGCCGAGGCGCCGACCGCCCGACTTCACGGCGGGGGCGACGGCCGTGGCCGCCCACGACTTCGACCCCCGTCCACTGCGCACCTGACCATCTAGTAAAACTTCTGGTCGTAGGTTTACGATGGTCTGGCCGACATGGCCGTCACCGTTTCTCTCGAGCGAGTTCGTTCCTAGGAGGCCCCTTGTCCAACCACCAGCAGGTGCTCGGGACGCTGATCCGGTACTTCAAAGAGAACACAACGCATCTGGCGGACAGCGAGCTTCGGGTCCCGACGTCCCATTTCACCGACGACGAGCATGCGGCCCGGGAGCTGGCGCTGATGCGGACCGTCCCCGTGGTCGTCGCGCACCACTCAGAGCTGCCCGATCCGGGCAGCTTCGTCACCCGGGATGTCCTGGGCACTCCACTGCTGATCGTGCGTCAGCGCGATGGCAGCGTGGGCGCCAGCATCAACATCTGCAAGCACCGCGGTGGACGGGTCGAAGTTTGCGAGGCGGGAAAGAAGCGGGCCTTCACCTGCTCCTACCACGGCTGGACCTATGACCGCGACGGCTCCCTGCGGCACATCCCATATGCCCAGTTCTTCGAGCCGCTGGACCGCCTCGAACACGGCCTGACCCAGGTGCATACCGAGGAGCGACACGGCCTGGTGTGGGTCACGCTGGACCCTGGGGAGAAGCCGCAGACCGTGGCGGAGTACCTGGGCGCGGACATGGAGGAACGCTTCCGGGAGTTCAACTACGAGAAGTCGCTGCTGGTGCTGGACAAGCAGTTCACGGTCCCGGTGAACTGGAAGCTCGTTGTCGACGGCGCCGTGGACAGCCTGCACCCGAAGTTCCTGCACCCGCACGGCGTCGGAAAGCTGATCTCGACCAACACCTGCGTGGTGGAGTCCAGCGGCCTGCACATGCAGTCGTTCACCCCGCGGATGCGCCTGGAGAAGGCGGTCGAGGCCGGGGAGGAGGACCAGGTCGAGGGCTTCTACAAGCACGTCGGGTCGAGCATGTTCGTCTTCCCCAACGTCAACGCCGCGATCACCCCGCACCACATCGAGTTCTGGACGACGTGGCCATCGTCCCACTCGCCGTCGGAATGCACGATCCACATCCGGTTCCTCGCCGACCCCGACACCTACGACGAGAAGATGGCCGAGCGGATCGCGAAGAGCTGGGAGATCCTCGAGGAGGCCGCCACCAAGGAGGACTGGCCGATGGAGGAGACCATCCAGGCCAACGCCCTCGCGGTCAGCGGCGTGTACATCTACGGCCGCAACGAGGCCGGGCCGCAGCACCTGCACCGCCAGCTCGCGCGGAAGCTCGCCGAGTTTGAGGCAGGGCAGCCCGCATGAGCGCAGCCGCCAAGCTCCCGCTCGCCGGTCTACGAGTCGTGGAGCTCGCGGGCGAGCTCGCGGACTCCGGCACCCGGCTCCTCGCCGACCTGGGCGCCAAGGTCGTGAAGGTCGAGCCGCCCGAGGGGGCGGCCGGGCGACGCCGCACGCCCATGGGTGACATCAGCCGGTGGGCGTGGCACCTGAACAACGCGAACAAGCTCGGTGTGGTGCTGGACACCGCGGACGTTTGCGACATGACGAAGCTGCGCGACCTCGTCGATGCAGCAGACATCCTGGTCGACTGCTGGGGTCCGGGACGGCTCGCCGATGCGGGTCTGGAGCCCGGTCGACTGACCGCCGAGGTGCCGGGCCTGGTCGTGGTCCAGGTGAGCGCCTTTGGACAGACCGGTCCCTACCGCGACCTCCAGGCGACCGAGCACGTCCTGTACGCGATGGGCGGCGTGTTGTCGCGATCCGGGTTCCCGGGTGCCGAGCCGCTGCTGCCCCCGGTGGGTCTGGTCGAGGGGCACACCGGCGCGCACGTCGCCTGGGCCGCGCTACTGGCGCACTACCAGGCCCGTCGAACGCACCGTGGTGAGTCCGTGGACGTCTCCGCCTACGAGGCCGTGGTGCACGGTCTCGACCCGGTCTTCGGGACCCAGGGATCCGCGGCCGCGGCGCGACCAGACACCTTCCCGCGCGGTCGGCCCGACTCGCGCAACTACTACCCGGTCTACCGCTGCGCCGACGGACACGTGCGTACCTGTCTGCTCTCCCGGCGGCAGTGGCGGGCGATGTTCGAGTGGTTGGGTTCGCCCGAGGAGTTCGCCGACCCGAAGTTCGACGCCATCCCGGCACGCTTCCACGCCGCCGAGCGACTCAATGCCGTGATCCAGGAGTTCTTCGACCGGCACACCCGCGCCGAGCTCGTCGAGGAGGGTGCGGAGCGAGGCATCCCGATCGCTGAGGTAGTCGATGTCGCCGACGTGCTCACCGTGCCGCACTTCGTCACCTCCGGCGTCCTCACGGACGTCGAGATCGCGCCCGGGGTGACCGCACGGGTCCCCTCCGGCCAGGTACGCGTCGACGGCGTCCGCGCCGGGCACCGGTCCCGGTCCCCGGAGCTCGGTGAGCACGACGACGTGGTGTTCGGTGCCGACGGCTTCTGGCCCCCGCGCGTGCTGCCGGCCGGACCGGAGCTCGTGGACGGCGACCGGCCCTTCGCGGGTCTGCGGGTGCTCGACCTCGGTGTCAACGTATTCGGCGCCGAGCTCGGTCGCCAGTTCGCCGACAACGGGGCCGACGTCATCAAGGTGGAAAACGCCGCCTACCCGGACGGACTGCGGCAATCGCGACGAGAGGGCGCCTTCGCGGCGTCGTTCGCCTGGGGCAACCGGAACAAGCGCGGACTCGGTCTGAACCTGCGCAGCCCCCGGGGCGTCGAGATCTTCCGCTCGCTGGTGGCCACCGCGGACGTGGTCGTCGCCAACTTCAAGCCCGGCACACTGGCTGGCCTCGGCCTCACCCACGAGATCCTGGCCGAGATCAACCCGCGGATCATACTCTGCGACGCGAGCGCGTTCGGCAACGTGGGGGAATGGCGCAAGCGTCTCGGCTACGGCCCGCTGGTCCGTGCTTCGTGCGGTGTCTCGGCGCTCTGGGCCTACCCGGACGTCGAGTACGGCTCGGCCGACGGCTCGACCGTCTACCCCGACCACGTCGCCGCCCAGGTCGCTGCGGTCTCGGTGCTGGCGGGGCTGATCGCCCGGTTGGAGTCCGGCCGGGGCTGCCTCATCGAGCTCGCCCAGTCCGACGTCGCACTCACCCACCTCGGTGGCCACCTAGCCGCCGAGTCGCTGCAGCCAGGCTCGGTCGGCCCCGAGGGCAACATCGCGCTGGCCGAGGCGCCGTCGGGTGTCTTCCCGTGCGCCGGTGACGACGAGTGGTGCGTGGTCTCGGTGCGCGACGACGACGACTGGGCACGGCTGTGCCGGGTCGTGGGCCGGCCGGAACTCGCCGACCATCCCCTCCTCGGGAACGTGGCCGGCCGGCTCAGGAACCGGGCCGCGGCCGCCGGGGTGCTCACCCAGTGGCTGATCCGCCGCGACAGGGAGGAGTCGATCGCCGCTTTGCAGCAGGCCGGCGTCCCGGCTGGGCTGATGGCCCGCGGCCCCGACCAGCTCGACGATGCCCAGCTCACCGCCCGCGGTGCCTTCGTGGACCTCGAGCACCCCGCTCTGCCGATGCCCCTGCGGGCCAACCTCCAGGTCGGGACGTACACATCGGTCCTAGCCGCCCCGCTGCTGCCGGCTCCGGTGCGGGGCGAACACACCCGGGAGATCGCGGCCTCGCTGCTCGGTCTGACCGATCAGGAGGTCGAGGCCCTAGTGGCGGATGGCATCCTCCAGCCCGAGCAGTGAACCGCCCCGGCTCGGATGGAGACTCGATTTCATGAAGGGATCGAGTCATGCCACGACCTTCCCGTTACCCGATTGGGCTGCGCCGACGTGCGGTGCACATGGTCGCCGAGGTCTGTGGTGACCACCCGAACGAGACGGCCGCCCTGCAGGGCGGTCGCCGACAAGCTCGGCATCGGCTCCCGCGAGACACCGCGGAACTGGCTGAAGCAGCACGAGAACCACGCGGGGACGCGGCCGGGAACGACTGCAAGATCGCCCCTTCCACGTACTACGCCCACAAGAAATGCCTCGGAACCCCCTCCGCCCGTTCCGTGCGCGACAAGGAACTCAAGGAGCGGATCCAGGAGGTTTACACGTCCAACTACCGCGCCTACGGAGCCCGGAAGATCTGATGGGAGCTGACCCGGCGGGGACACGCGGTGGCCCGCCGCACCGTCGAGCGCCTGATGCGCGGACTCGGTGTCCAGGGCGCGTTGCGCGGCAGACGCGTCATCACCACGATCCCGGCGGGCAGGCCGAGCGGGCCCCCGATCCGGTCGACCGCAGCTTCGTCGCCGTCGCTCCGAACCGGTGCTGGGTGGCGGAATTCACCCACGTGAAGGCATGGTCCGCCCTCGTCCACGTCGCGTTCGTAGTGGACACCTTCTTCCGCCGGATCGTCGGCTGATCCGCGGCCAATACCCCATCCGACCAGGCGCGTCAATCCATCACTCCGACGCCGGGCCGCAATACACATCGTTCAAGCCCGCCGAGCATCTGGACACTGCCGGCATCGCCGCCTCCATTGGCTCGGTCGGCGACGCCGACGACTGCCCTGATGGAATCACCGATCGGTCTGTACAAAACCGAGTTGACCAAACCGCGAGGGCCTTGGGAATCGCTCTCCCAGGTGGAGTTGGCCACCGCTGAGCCTGGATCCACCGCATGACGGCCGGCTGCGGAAGGCGGAACGAGAAGAGGTGCCCGCTGACCTGCGATGA
>NZ_JAESIF010000154.1:0-3353 GCF_016757295.1 Streptomyces sp. M2CJ-2
ACCGAAGGGAAGCGCCCGGAGGAAAACCCGCGAGGGTGAGTACGAAGGAAGCGTCCGTTCCTTGAGAACTCAACAGCGTGCCAAAAATCAACGCCAGATATGTTGACACCCCGTCTCCGGCCGACCGGCCGGGACGAGGTTCCTTTGAAGAAACACAGCGAGGACGCTGTGAACCGCCGGATCATTCCTCCGGCGGTTCCGCTCCCGTGGTGTCCCCGGATCACCGGGAAGCATTCACGGAGAGTTTGATCCTGGCTCAGGACGAACGCTGGCGGCGTGCTTAACACATGCAAGTCGAACGATGAAGCCCCTCGGGGCGGATTAGTGGCGAACGGGTGAGTAACACGTGGGCAATCTGCCCTGCACTTCGGGACAAGCCCTGGAAACGGGGTCTAATACCGGATACCCGTCCCCGCCCGCATGGGCGGGGACGGAAAGCTCCGGCGGTGCAGGATGAGCCCGCGGCCTATCAGCTGGTTGGTGAGGTAACGGCTCACCAAGGCGACGACGGGTAGCCGGCCTGAGAGGGCGACCGGCCACACTGGGACTGAGACACGGCCCAGACTCCTACGGGAGGCAGCAGTGGGGAATATTGCACAATGGGCGCAAGCCTGATGCAGCGACGCCGCGTGAGGGACGACGGCCTTCGGGTTGTAAACCTCTTTCAGCAGGGAAGAAGCGCAAGTGACGGTACCTGCAGAAGAAGCGCCGGCTAACTACGTGCCAGCAGCCGCGGTAATACGTAGGGCGCGAGCGTTGTCCGGAATTATTGGGCGTAAAGAGCTCGTAGGCGGCCTGTCGCGTCGGTTGTGAAAGCCCGGGGCTCAACCCCGGGTCTGCAGTCGATACGGGCAGGCTAGAGTTCGGTAGGGGAGATCGGAATTCCTGGTGTAGCGGTGAAATGCGCAGATATCAGGAGGAACACCGGTGGCGAAGGCGGATCTCTGGGCCGATACTGACGCTGAGGAGCGAAAGCGTGGGGAGCGAACAGGATTAGATACCCTGGTAGTCCACGCCGTAAACGGTGGGCACTAGGTGTGGGCGACATTCCACGTCGTCCGTGCCGCAGCTAACGCATTAAGTGCCCCGCCTGGGGAGTACGGCCGCAAGGCTAAAACTCAAAGGAATTGACGGGGGCCCGCACAAGCGGCGGAGCATGTGGCTTAATTCGACGCAACGCGAAGAACCTTACCAAGGCTTGACATACACCGGAAACGCCTGGAGACAGGCGCCCCCTTGTGGTCGGTGTACAGGTGGTGCATGGCTGTCGTCAGCTCGTGTCGTGAGATGTTGGGTTAAGTCCCGCAACGAGCGCAACCCTTGTCCCGTGTTGCCAGCAGGCCCCCTCGGGGGTGCTGGGGACTCACGGGAGACCGCCGGGGTCAACTCGGAGGAAGGTGGGGACGACGTCAAGTCATCATGCCCCTTATGTCTTGGGCTGCACACGTGCTACAATGGCCGGTACAATGAGCTGCGATACCGCGAGGTGGAGCGAATCTCAAAAAGCCGGTCTCAGTTCGGATTGGGGTCTGCAACTCGACCCCATGAAGTCGGAGTCGCTAGTAATCGCAGATCAGCATCGCTGCGGTGAATACGTTCCCGGGCCTTGTACACACCGCCCGTCACGTCACGAAAGTCGGTAACACCCGAAGCCGGTGGCCCAACCCCCCTGGGGAGGGAGCCGTCGAAGGTGGGACTGGCGATTGGGACGAAGTCGTAACAAGGTAGCCGTACCGGAAGGTGCGGCTGGATCACCTCCTTTCTAAGGAGCACTTCTCACCGGCCCCCGGGCCGGTCAGGGGCCAGTACACCGGCGCACGTCCGGTGCTGGTTGCTCATGGGTGGAACGTTGATTATTCGGCCGGCCGTCTCGGGCCGGGGGCTTGCGAGTACTGCTCTCAGGAGCGTGGAAAGCATGATCTCCGGACGGGCGCCGGCCGGGCACGCTGTTGGGTGTCTGAGGGCACGGCCGTGAGGCCCGTCTCTCGGTGCCGGCCCCGGTGAAGCATCGCTCAGGTGGTGTGTGACGGGTGGTCGGTCGTTGTTTGAGAACTGCACAGTGGACGCGAGCATCTGTGGCCAAGTTTTTAAGGGCGCACGGTGGATGCCTTGGCACCAGGAACCGATGAAGGACGTGGGAGGCCACGATAGTCCCCGGGGAGCCGTCAACCAGGCTGTGATCCGGGGGTGTCCGAATGGGGAAACCCGGCAGTCGTCATGGGCTGTCACCCATACCTGAACACATAGGGTATGCGGAGGGAACGCGGGGAAGTGAAACATCTCAGTACCCGCAGGAAGAGAAAACAACCGTGATTCCGGGAGTAGTGGCGAGCGAAACCGGACGAGGCCAAACCGCATGCGTGCGAGACCCGGCAGGGGTTGCGCATGCGGGGTTGTGGGATCTCTCTTCCACGGTCTGCCGGCCGTGGGACGAGTCAGAAACCGTTGACGTAGGCGAAGGACATGCGAAAGGTCCGGCGCAGAGGGTAAGACCCCCGTAGCCGAAACGTCAGCGGCTCGTTGGAGAGACACCCAAGTAGCACGGGGCCCGAGAAATCCCGTGTGAATCCGGCGGGACCACCCGCCAAGCCTAAATATTCCCTGGTGACCGATAGCGGACAGTACCGTGAGGGAATGGTGAAAAGTACCCCGGGAGGGGAGTGAAATAGTACCTGAAACCGTGTGCCTACAAGCCGTGGGAGCGTCGCGTTGAGTGCTTGCACTCAACGTCGTGACTGCGTGCCTTTTGAAGAATGAGCCTGCGAGTTTGCGGTGTGTTGCGAGGTTAACCCGGGTGGGGAAGCCGTAGCGAAAGCGAGTCCGAACAGGGCGCTTTTAGTAGCACGCTCAAGACCCGAAGCGGAGTGATCTAGCCATGGGCAGGTTGAAGCGGCTGTAAGAGGTCGTGGAGGACCGAACCCACCAGGGTTGAAAACCTGGGGGATGACCTGTGGTTAGGGGTGAAAGGCCAATCAAACTCCGTGATAGCTGGTTCTCCCCGAAATGCATTTAGGTGCAGCGTCGTGTGTTTCTTGCCGGAGGTAGAGCACTGGATAGGCGATGGGCCCTACCGGGTTACTGACCTTAGCCAAACTCCGAATGCCGGCAAGTGAGAGCGCGGCAGTGAGACCGTGGGGGATAAGCTCCATGGTCGAGAGGGAAACAGCCCAGAGCATCGACTAAGGCCCCCAAGCGTACGCTAAGTGGGAAAGGATGTGGAGTCGCACAGACAACCAGGAGGTTGGCTTAGAAGCAGCCACCCTTGAAAGAGTGCGTAATAGCTCACTGGTCTAGTGATTCCGCGCCGACAATGTAGCGGGGCTCAAGCGTACCGCCGAAGTCGTGTCATTGCA
>NZ_JAESIF010000154.1:3448-5305 GCF_016757295.1 Streptomyces sp. M2CJ-2
TGGATGGGTAGGGGAGCGTCGTGTGCCGGGTGAAGCAGCCGCGGAAGCGAGTTGTGGACGGTTCACGAGTGAGAATGCAGGCATGAGTAGCGATTCACACGTGAGAAACGTGTGCGCCGATTGACCAAGGGTTCCTGGGTCAAGCTGATCTGCCCAGGGTAAGTCGGGACCTAAGGCGAGGCCGACAGGCGTAGTCGATGGACAACCGGTTGATATTCCGGTACCCGCTGTGAAGCGACAGACACCGAGCATCGTGATGCTAAGGCCGTGAAGCCGTTCCGGACCCTTCGGGGAAAGGAAAGTGGTGGAGCCGCCGGCCCAAGCGGTTAGTAGGTGAGTGATGGGGTGACGCAGGAAGGCAGTCCAGCCCGGGCGGTGGTTGTCCCGGGGCAAGGGTGTAGGCCGTGCGATAGGCAAATCCGTCGCGCATCAAGGCTGAGACCCGATGCCGAGCCGATTGCGGCGAAGTGGATGATCCTATGCTGTCGAGAAAAGCCTCTAGCGAGTTTCACGGCGGCCCGTACCCTAAACCGACTCAGGTGGTCAGGTAGAGAATACCGAGGCGTTCGGGTGAACTATGGTTAAGGAACTCGGCAAAATGCCCCCGTAACTTCGGGAGAAGGGGGGCCATCACCGGTGATCCGATTTACTCGGTGAGCTGGGGGTGGCCGCAGAGACCAGCGAGAAGCGACTGTTTACTAAAAACACAGGTCCGTGCGAAGCCGTAAGGCGAGGTATACGGACTGACGCCTGCCCGGTGCTGGAACGTTAAGGGGACCGGTCAGTCAGGATTCGTCCTGGCGAAGCTGAGAACTTAAGCGCCAGTAAACGGCGGTGGTAACTATAACCATCCTAAGGTAGCGAAATTCCTTGTCGGGTAAGTTCCGACCTGCACGAATGGCGTAACGACTTCTCGACTGTCTCAACCATAGGCCCGGTGAAATTGCACTACGAGTAAAGATGCTCGTTTCGCGCAGCAGGACGGAAAGACCCCGGGACCTTTACTACAGTTTGATATTGGTGTTCGGTTCGGCTTGTGTAGGATAGCTGGGAGACCGTGAAGCCGCCACGCCAGTGGTGGTGGAGTCGTCGTTGAAATACCAGTCTGGTCGTGCTGGATGTCTAACCTGGGTCCGTGATCCGGATCAGGGACAGTGTCTGATGGGTAGTTTAACTGGGGCGGTTGCCTCCTAAAGGGTAACGGAGGCGCCCAAAGGTTCCCTCAGCCTGGTTGGCAATCAGGTGGTGAGTGTAAGTGCACAAGGGAGCTTGACTGTGAGACCGACGGGTCGAGCAGGGACGAAAGTCGGGACTAGTGATCCGGCGGTGGCTTGTGGAAGCGCCGTCGCTCAACGGATAAAAGGTACCCCGGGGATAACAGGCTGATCTTCCCCAAGAGTCCATATCGACGGGATGGTTTGGCACCTCGATGTCGGCTCGTCGCATCCTGGGGCTGGAGTCGGTCCCAAGGGTTGGGCTGTTCGCCCATTAAAGCGGTACGCGAGCTGGGTTTAGAACGTCGTGAGACAGTTCGGTCCCTATCCGCTGCGCGCGCAGGAGTCTTGAGAAGGGCTGTCCCTAGTACGAGAGGACCGGGACGGACGAACCTCTGGTGTGCCAGTTGTTCTGCCAAGGGCATGGCTGGTTGGCTACGTTCGGGAGGGATAACCGCTGAAAGCATCTAAGCGGGAAGCCTGCTTCGAGATGAGGACTCCCACCCACTTGATGGGGTAAGGCTCCCAGCAGACGACTGGGTTGATAGGCCGGATATGGAAGCGCCGTAAGGTGTGGAGTTGACCGGTACTAATAGGCCGAGGGCTTGTCCTCAGTTGCTCGCGTCCACTGTGTTGGTTCTGA
>NZ_JAESIF010000155.1:0-5152 GCF_016757295.1 Streptomyces sp. M2CJ-2
CAGCTGCGCGGCGCCATCATCTGGCTGCGCAGCCTTGCCCCCGCCACATGATCACGATCCCGAACAGGCCCTAGTTGTTGCTGGTCATGATGTTGTTGACAGCGCCCTGGCAGGTGTCCGGCATGCGGCGATAGCTGCTCGTGTCAGCGGATGTCGTGGTCGGGGTGGGCCTGGTCGTACGCATGCCGCGCCTCGGCGATGACGGCACGATGCGCGAGGGACCAGTCGGCGAGTGCCTTGACCAAGTGGGTCAGGTCGGCCCCGGTCTCGGTCAGGCGGTAGTCGACCTGGGCCGGCACGGTCGGATACACGGTGCGCAGCACGAGGCCGTCACGTTCGAGCCTGCGCACGGTGAGGGTGAGCATGCGCTGGGAGATGCCGTCGATGGCGCGCTGAAGTTCACGGAAGCGACGTGGCCCGCCGGCGAGTTCGACGATCACGAGCACCGACCACTTGTCCCCGATGCGATCCAGAACATCGCGGATGCCGCAGTCGGGGTGGTCCTCGCGTCCGCACGGGTCGAGTGCGGCGGGGGTGGTGGTTACCGCGGTGTGCGTGAGTGACATCAGACTGCCTTCTTGTGGCCGGTGAGCGTGCGGTCGAGGATCAAGCGTAGTTACTGATGAGAACCACGACGGAAGACTGCGAGTGATCATGATTTTGGTGACCGGAGCGAACGGGAACCTCGGCTCGGCCACTCTTGCGGCGCTGCACGCCCATGGTGCCGTTGCGATAGGCGGCAGCCGCACGCCGGGCGAGGGGACGCGGCGTCTCGACTTCGACGACCACGTGAGCCTCGACCTCGCCGGGGTGTCGACTCTGGTGCTCATCTCCGCCGGCTATGCCGAGGACGACCAGGTCGTCGCCCGGCACACGGCGGTCCTGGACGCCGCCGTCCGTGACGGCATCGGCCACATCGTCTACACGAGCCTGACCACTGCCGGCGATCATCTCGGTTTCGCTCTGGCTCACCGCGCGACCGAGCGCATGGTGCGGGCGAGCGGGTTGCCGTGGACGATCCTGCGCAACGGCCTGTATGCCGAACTCTTCGGCGGCCTGCTGATGTGGGCCGGTAACGGTGTGGAGTCCGCGTTCGGGGACGGTGCCCTGGCCGCGGTCTCGCGAGGAGACCTGGCCGAGGTCGCGGCGGTGGTGGCGTCGGATCCGGCACCTCATAGCGGGCGCGTCTACGACCTCGTCGGCACGCCGATCGCGGCGGGGCAGGTGGCCGACGAACTCGGTGTCGCGCATCGCGCCATCAGCCTGGGTGAGTACCGACGCAGGCTCCTTGAGGAGACGCCGGGGCTGCTGCCGTTCCAGCCGCCGATGCTCGCCTCGATCGCCACGGGCATCCGGCACGGCTTCCTGGACGGTACCGCCCCCGACCTCACCGACCTCCTTGGCCGCGCAGCCCGCGATCCACTGGCCACGGCCGCTGCGGCCGCGTCCGCCACCAAGCCGTAAGCGAGCGTTTAGCGGCGACAGCGACACGCGCCCAGCGGTGCCGAGCCTGCTGGAGTCAGCCGGTCCTAACAGGTTCTTCGGCTCGTGCCCGGGTGCTGGCCAGGCGGTAGGAGTCGGTGCCGGTCTCGATGATGGTGCCGTTGAAGGTGAGACGGTCGACGATGGCCGCGCAGAGGCGGGGGTCGGTGAACGTCTTGGTCCAGCCGCCGAAGGACTCGTTGGAGGCGGTGGCGACGCTGTTCTTCTCCTCGCGCTCGGTCAGAACCTGGAACAGCAGTTCGGCGTCGTGCCGGTCGAGTTCCATGTAGCCGAGCTCGTCGATGCACAGAAGATCAACGCGGCCGTAGCGGGCGATGGTCTTGTTCAGCTGCTTCTCGTCGGCGGCCTCGACCAGCTCGTTCACCAGCTTGGTGGCGAGCGTGTAGCGGACGCGGTAGCCCTTCATGGCGGCCTCGGTGCCCAGCGCGATGAGCATGTGGGACTTGCCGGTGCCGGAGTCGCCGATCAGGCAGAGCAGCTGGCTCTTCTTGATCCATTCGCAGCTGGTGAGGGTGTGGGTGGTGGCCGGGTCGATGTTGGGGTTGGCGTCGAAGTCGAAGGTCCGCAGCGACTTCTCCCGCGGGAAGCCGGCCGCCTTGATCCGCCGCTCCGAGCGGCGGCGGGCCCGGTCGTCGCACTCGGCCATCAGCAGCTCGGGGGGAAGCCGCGGTAGGGCAGCTGGTCCTTCATCGCCCGGTCGGCGATGTCGGGGAACTCGTTGCGGATCGACGGCAGCCGCAGCAGGCGGTGTCGATGGCGGCGTCGGCGGCCTGCTCGGTCAAGCCTCGCTGGCGGGGCAGGATCACTGTGCTTCTCCCTCTCGGTGGTCACCGCCGCTGGCGCGACGGCGTCGGAGCAACTGGTCATAGGGGGTCACGGACGGCAGTGGCCTGGTGTCCGGCGGGAGGTGGGACAGCTTCCACTCGTGCAGGGACGTCACGTTCGCCGGCGGCTTGCCGGGCGAGGGCCGGTCTGCGGGGGCGGGTTCGGTCTCGGCCTGGGCGGCCTTGCGGGCCTCCAGCGCGACCGCGTCGGCGGTCATCGCCCCGGCCCGCAGGGCCGCGGCCAGGCCGGCGACGGTGTGCTCGTGCGGCAGGTGTCGGCCCAGCAGCAGGACCTCGATCAGGGCCCGGGTGCCGTCCCGCTCGCCGTGGACCTTCTGGGCCTGAGCCCACCAGGCGTCGTGGACCGGGGTGAACTTGCCCGCCGAGCGGGCCTGTTCCAGAGCGGTGGACCCGGGAAACGCGCCGGGCTTGCGGACCAGGACCTCCAGATAATGATCCAGCTCCAGGCGCACGGCGCCCTTGGCGATCAGCCTCTCGTGCCGGGCCACTTCCACGTTCTGGTCGTAGACCACCAGGTGAGAAGTGTGCAGGACGACCCGCACCCGCTTGCCGATCAGCCGGATGGGGACCGAGTAGCGGTTGGTGCGGACCGGGATCTGGCCGTAGCGGTCGATCCGCGGGGTGAACAGCCGGCCCGTCTCGAACGGTTCCTCGGGCAGGGGTATCAGCAGCGGCTGTTCGAGTGCGAAGCATTCGGCGACGGTCCTGGGCCGGGCACCGATGCGGCGTGCGTCGTCCTGCCGGTCCCACTGCTCGACCATCTCGTTCAGCTTGGCGAGCGAGGAGACCTCGGGGACGGGGACGAAGTGGTTGCGGCGGAAGTAGCCGATCATCCCTTCGGCGCCGCCCTTCTCGTGGGCGCCCTCGATGCCCGGCCGGCAGTAGAAGCTCTCGATGCCGAACGTCCGCGAGTTCGCGAATTCTGAAGGGTGTTCGCGACGAACCCACAGGTTCAGGAGGGAAGTTTGGCTGGACGGAGACGGAGGTTCAGAGCTTGCTTCAGGCTGCGGTGATACCTGGAAAGGTCATTCGAGAGCCGTAGAGGCCTGTCGTCGAGAGAGGGCCAGTCTGCGTCGCGCTCGGTCGATCTCTGTGATGACGACCGTGATCTTGTCGACTCTCCGGACACTGCGGCGACTGAAACGCGCAGGCCAGGATGCCGATCACGGCAGCGGTGGTCGGTTACTTCTCGTCGAAGACGAGATCCTCCGGCGTATGGGTAAGCCGTACGGTATTGCCGTTGGTGACATCGACGACGGTGTCGAATCCTGTCCACTGCCCGGTGGAGAGGATGAACAGCCTGTCCTCCCGTTGCGCCAGGTAGGCGCGGAAGCCGGCCAGCGAGGGGTCGCCGTCGTTGAGCTGAAGGTAGTCCGCCAGCCGGCGGAACAGCTTGGGCAGCAGCACCGCGGTGTCGGTCAGGGTGGACATCCCCTCCACCTTCGCCCCGCTCTGGGTCTGGTCCTTGGGCCACAGGCCCAGGTCGGCCTGCCGAGCCTGCTGGGCGGCCGCGGTCATCTCCGTGCGCAGGTCGACGAAGAGCTGGCGGTAGAAGGTGGGGTAGGCCAGACCCTCGGTGAGTTGGTGACGATTGGCCGTCAGGCGCAGGTGCTCCGGGGTGACGTTGATGAACGTGCCGCTGCTGCCCGGGGCGTCGGTGCCGCGGCCGGCGAGGGCCACGCAGCGTCCGTGGACGTCCGCGCTGCGGGTGAGGATGTAGCCGGGCTGGGGATCGTGGTTGCTGGTGACGATGCCGTGGGCGTTGCGCTGTACGCCGCTGAAGCCCAGCCAGGTGACCAGTTCGTCGGCGGCCTGGCTGGCGAACGGGGCCGGCTGATGGAGCTCGGGGCCCCGGGGCGGGCGGTAGTGGGTCTCCAGGGTGTCGATGCCGTCGAGCCGGAGCTGTGCGCCGCCGCGGCGGTTGCGCCGCACCCGCCGCCCGCGCAGCAGGTCCCACTGGTTGGGGTCGTCGGGGTAGAAGCGGACGGAATCCCCGTCGGGACTGGCTCCGGTGATCTGGTAGGTGCCCTTGATCAGCAGCATCGGCATGGCGGCTCTCCTCGTGAAGCGCGTGGTGCCTTCACCGTGACCCGCCTCGGAGCGGCCTGCACTTGCCAGGGACCCAGGTGCGTATGAAATTCACGCAACTGGTGGACGCGAGATCCGCAGAGCAGCAGGTGTCCGGGACGGCAGCACGCTTGAGACGTGCGTACTCGAGGGCGGCTCACCTCCGCTCGCGCGGAGAGGACCTCACCCAGACACGTCGTACATCGCGCCGTGCCCGCGCCGATGCTCGGCCGTGAGCGTCAGCTCGACCAGCGACGTCACCGGACCGTCCGCACACAGCACCGCGTCGGTGAGCTCGAAGAGCGCATCCGCCCGGGTGTAGAGGCAGTCGTAGAACTCGACACGAAAGTGGGACAGGAGGCCCAGCACGGCGTCAGCGGACTGTTCAAGGGCGAGACTGCTTCACAGCGGCCGTTCCTTCACGCGACGTTGCTCGACACCTCGACGTAAAGAACGGCCGTCCTGCTGTCTCAAGGAGAAGCCAAGATCAGCAGGCCAGGTGAACCGCCGAGGTTAAACATCAGATTCAGCAAAAAGCTTAGATTTAGACCTGTTTGAGCGGACATCGCCGTGCCGATGGCCAGTCCGCTCTCGCCGCGTGGCGTGCTACGACAAAGACGGCCAGCAGAAACCTTACCGATGACCACGTCCCTGGGCCCCGACAGTGAGGTCTTCTCGGCAACGTGACGGTTGCGGTGCGTGATGATGCCGGGCGGCGGGATGGTGACTCGATGCCG
>NZ_JAESIF010000156.1:0-5109 GCF_016757295.1 Streptomyces sp. M2CJ-2
GCCGCTGTCACCACCGAAGCCGAAACGCGCCGAACCGGCTCACACCCTCGAGCACTCGCTCAACCTGACAACACCAGCCAGAGAGAGGTCCCACTGGTCAGCCGCGTGAAGCAGCGCCGCGGCGTTCATCCCGACCTCCACGACGTACTGGTAGATGTCAGCCCCGTCATCACCCTGTTGCCACGGGGGTGCCGCCTCCAAGGACAGATGAACGCGAATCACCGCGGTCCCGCCCTCGCTTCGATCGCCGAGGCTGAAAGCCACGACCGGTTCGATGAACCACGTGTCCGGCGACAGCTCACCTGCGGCATCAGGTTCGGTGACGGCCACCGTCCCCGCGGCCACCGCGCGCAGCCACGCGGACACCTGGTGGGCCTCACCGGTGAGCAAACACGGATCGGCGAAGGACCAGCTTCCCTCAGGAGTCATCACCGTGCCATCAATGACCAGCCAGTTGTCGTCGTACGAGTCGCCCCGGACCGTGGCGAACTGATAGCGCACTGGGCGGAGGTCGACACTGCTGGCGAGATCGTTCAGGAGCACTGGGCCAGGATGTCATGCGCTGGCCAGCAGGACGGACTGCGCCTTCCAGCCCAGGTGCACAGGCCAGAGCGCCGCCCCGGACTGGCCTCCGTTTCGGAGACAATCCCGACCTCTGTCAGACGATCTTCTCCATGGACTCCCGCCCACGAGTAGCGTGAGCACCGCGAGAGCCGGTCACACCAGCCCTTTGACCTGCGGCTTCAGGTTGGCGGAGGCTCAGTGGGATCAGGTCGTCGGCGGCGGATGCGTGAGTGCGTTCGTGGGCGGTACCTGAGACGGCGGCTTGTCGCTGTCCCGGACAATCGGGATGTTCCGCGGGGGCCGCGAGCCCTGGCCGTCGTTGGGGGTCGGCCAGGTGGCGGCGCCCGCCGAGCCGCTACGCTCCCGTCCTCCGCGCCGCATCGAGCAGCGAGGCCCAGTCGGGCAGCTTGACCACGTTCCGGTCCAGCGAGGCGCCGAGTTCCGCCTCGGCCCGTTCGATCGCCCGCCACCCGGCCCACTCGACCGGCTCGATCCCCTCGGTACGCAGCGCCACCAGCGGATCCCCGGGCACGTCACGGCGGACCAGCGCGGCCGTGTCCGCCAGCAGGGAGGCCACCGTCTCCTTGGCGCACGGCCGGTTCGTACCGATGACACCCGTCGGGCCCCGCTTGATCCAGCCCGCCACGTACTCGCCCGGCGCCACGGCACCCTCCCGCAGCACCCGCCCGGCCAGATGCGGCACCGTGCCGCCCGAGGCGTCGAACGGCAGACCCTCCAGCGCCACTCCGCGGTACCCCACCGAACGCAGCACCAGTTGCGCCTCGATGTCCTCGTACGCACCCGTGCCCGTCACGCCACCGTGCCCGTCCGGCACCGTCCGCTCGAAGCGCACCGCGCCCACGCGGCCGTCCCGGGCGAGCAGTTCGACCGGGCGGAGGAAGAAACGCAGCCGGATCCGCCGCCGGGAACTCGGTACGGGGGTCTCGGACCAGCCACGCAGCACCTCCACGTTGCGGCGCTGCGGGGCGGGCAGCCCGGAGGGATCGGCGTAGGCCGGATCCTGCGCCAACTCGGCCCGGTCCACGGCGATCCCGGTGTTCGGCAGGGTGCCCAGCTCGCGCAGTTCCTTGGTGGTGAAGCGGGCCTGGGACGGACCGCGCCGGCCCACCATGGCGATGTCCGTCACTCGGCTCGCCCCGAGCGCGGTCAGGGCGGCGTGCGGCACATCGGTCGGGCTCAGCTCCGGCACCCCCCGGGCCAGCATTCGTGTGACGTCCACGGCGACGTTCCCCACGCCGATGACCACGGCCGACCCGACCCCGCGCAGGAACCCGTCGTCGGTGGGGGTGCCTCCCTGCCCGGGGGAGTCCGGGTGGGCGCTGTACCAGGACACGAACTCGGTCGCCGACCAGCTCCCCGGCAGGTCCTCACCGGGGATGCCCAGCCGCCGGTCGGTGGCGGCGCCCACGCAGTACACCACCGCGTGGTACAACTCCCGCAGCCGGGCGACCGACACCCCTGAGGGGCCGACCGCCACCCCGCCGAGGAAGCGCACCCGCTCGTGCTCCAGGACCGCGCGGAGGTTGTTCTGCAGCGACTTGATCTTCTCGTGGTCCGGTGCCACGCCGTAGCGGACCAGCCCGTACGGGCACGGCAGCCGGTCCAGGACGTCGACGCGCACCTGGGCGTCCTGCTGGACCAGACTCTGTGCGGTGTAGCACCCGCTCGGTCCGGAACCTACGACGGCGACACGCAGCACGGCGGAACTCCTCACCCCACGGACCGACAGGAGATCGCTGATGTCTCCAGCATCGCACCACCGGTGCTCCGCTGACAGGGTGCCGTCCGCCACGAGGGGTGCGTGTTCGCTCGCCTGGAAAGTGACCGCACGCTTACGTTGCGTGTGCGCTTGAGGCATCCTTTCTTCATCTTTCCGATCGTTCTCCGGCGGACGGTGCGGTGTCCGTGTGGCCCGCGTGGGAGGCGCGGGAGGGCGAGCGCGTGACGCGCTGGTTGCATGTGCGGCTGGCCTTCGCCGACGGGGCGTCGGTCGAGGCGCTCGCGACGGTGTCCGAGCAGTGCGTCTGTGTCGAGGACGTGCGGGCCCGCCCCGCGCTGTCCCTAGACGACCTGGCGCTGTTCGCCGACTGGATCGAGGGACCGCTGGCGCGGGCGTGCGGTGCCGGCGCCGAGCCCGGCCCCGAGGACCGGGCCACGGCGGCGGGGCGCAGTCGACGGGCGGCTCGCCCTCGCCCGCATACGGGTCGGGCATCCGGTACAGAGGCCGCGGGCCGGTCTCACGCACCGCACGCCACCAGCCCCAGCTCGGCTTGCCTCCCGCATCTGGGGCGGCCGAGGGACGGGCTCCCCACCCCCGCTCGGAACGCGGGTCGTAGACCTCGCCGGTGAAGTCTGGGCGTGCGGGGGTTGTCCCGCGCTGGTGGATTCGCTCGAGGATCCGCCGAGTGTCGCAGCGCTGGTAGCGATCGGTGATCTCAGCCAGGTACATGTACCTGCGGCCTACGCCGATGGCCTTCCCGCTGTTTAGGTTGTCTGACTGGCTGTTCTCTATCCGTCCGTGTGGTCGGTCCGATTCGAACAGGGGCCTGGTTCGGGTGAGTCGGCCGGTGCGGAGGCATGAAGGAAGGGCCTCTTGGTAGCTCGCGGTTGTCGAATCCAGCGAGAAGCAAGAGGCCCTGGTGTCGAAGTGTCGCGTGGTCGCAGTCGCCGAGTCCAGTTCGTCCACTCCTGGGTGTGACTGCCTCGCCCATCGGTTCGGCAACGCGACCGACCGGCCGGAGCGCCGGCCCCGGTACGCCTCGGACATGAGCGATGCCGAGTGGGCACGGGTGCGGGACCTGCTGCCGGTGCCGGCATGGCTGGCGGGCCGGGGCGGGCGGCCGGAGGGCTACTGCCACCGGCAGATGATCGACGCGGTGCGCTACCTCGTCGACAACGGCCAATACCGTTGCTTGAGAGGTACAGGTAGTTCCTCTCCCCGGCACGGTGACCGCCGGTGTGTTGGTTCGTTGACCGGACATGCATCCATGGATCGGGTTATCCGATGAGGTTCGGCTCGGGTTGCTCACCGAGTGGATCGTTCCTGAGCTGGTGGACGAGGTGCTGACCGCGTGTGGTCGGCGGGATGCCAAGCCCCGCCCCCTGTCAGGCCAGTTCATGGTCTACTTCGTGCTTGCTCTGGCTCTGTTCCAGCAGGACTCCTACGACGATGTCGCGGAGAATCTGGTCGGGGCCCTGGGCGAGATGGACCAGTCGGGGCGCTGTCACGTTGGCTGGGGCGTGGGATGATCTTGGAGTGATCGTTCCGGGAAGGGTTCGTTCGTGCCGTCGACGCCGCCGTCCTACAAGGGCCACCGCTACCCGGCTGAGGTCATCGCGCACTGCGTGTGGCTGTGCGTCCGCTTCCCGCTCGGCTTCCGCGAGGTCGAGGAACTGATGCTCCAGCGCGGCGTCCTCGTCTCCCACGAGACCGTGCAGCCGCTGGTGCGCCACGTTCGGCCAGGCCTGTGCCGCCGGACTGCGCCGCCGCCGGCCCCGGCCCGGCGACACGTGACATCTCGACGAAGTGTTCGTCAAGATCAACGGTGAGCTGACGTACCTGTGGCGGGCCGTCGCCCAGGACGGCACCGTGCTGGACATCCTGCTGCAGTCCAAGCGGGACGCGAAGGCCGCCAAGCGGTTCCTGGCCAGGCTCATGAGGAAGCAGCAGCGGGTGCCCAGGGTCATGGTCACCGACAAGCTCCGCTCCTACGGCACCGCCCACCGGGAGCTGATGCCCTCGGTCGAGCACCGCTCGCACAAGGGCCTGAACCACCGGGCCGAGAACAGCCACCAGCCGACGAGGCAGCGCGAACGGGCGATGCAGGGCTTTTGCTCCGCCGGCGCCGCACAAAGATTCCTGTCCGCCTTCGGCGGCATCTCACCCCGCTTCCGGCCCCGCCGACACCGGATGACCGCCGCCGACTACCGCGCCGAGATGACCTTCCGCTTCGTCGTCTGGGAGCAGGTCACCGGCGCTGCCGGCCGGGCCACCACGGCGTGACCCCGGGCCCGGGTCGCAAGCCCACCACGCCCCGACGACGCCGTCAGACACTCACCCGCCCAACAACGTGACAGCGCCGCCCGGACACCTGCAGCACCGCCGGCGCCACCGTGGCCGGGTCTCCGCCGGCCACCCACCGGAAGCGGGCCACCCTCATCAGGTCGTCGACGCTCTCCCGTACGTACCCGTCCACGATGCCCAGACCGCTCGGGCGTTCACGCAGCACCACATCGCCCGGCTCGTCATCATCCGCGATCTGCTGGCAGTCCCCCGAGTCGGGGCAACCCGTGAACTCGTACACCCATCGGCCCATGCCTGTCATCCTGTCGGGAACAACGAGCACCCCACTGATCAGGCACGCAGGCTGTGGAGCGGAGTCGCCCGAAGGGATCAGGGGCGCTGCTGATCAGACAATTCCGCGGTGGGGGTCCTGGAGCCGGTCGCCGGCCGGCCCGCTCCCGCCCCGCCTCCGTCCGTTCCCTGGAGCGGTACGTCCGCCCCGGCGTCGACGCGGTCGCCGC
>NZ_JAESIF010000157.1:0-5083 GCF_016757295.1 Streptomyces sp. M2CJ-2
AGCGGCGGAGTGTGCTGCCTGTTCGACACCGGCGACGGCGGCCCCGAGCAAGTGTGCTGGCTCAACGGTGAGACCGCCCAGGAGATGGTCCCTGGTCCCCGCTTTCCGGATCGGCGAGCACTTGTGGCGAGTTGGTCCGACCTCGAGAGGTGAGCACCGGTGCCCCTTGACCAGCACAACCCCGGACGGATCATCCGAGTGTGGTCTTCAGGGGGAGCCCGTGAAGCTGCCGGTGTCGGCTTCGGTGAGGATGCCGAGTTTGACCAGGCGTTTCAGCTTGGCTCGGGTGCCTTTGATGTTCTTCGGCAGGCGTTGTCAGGTTGAGTGGTGGCCTTCTCGGGCGGCGTGATCATCCGTCTGGTCGAATCGCTGGAGGGGCTGTCCGTGGTGACGCCGTCGTACCAGGGTTTCCGCTTCCCTCCGGAGGTCATCTCCCACTGCGTGTGGCTGTACCACCGCTTCCACCTGAGCCTGCGCGACATTGAGGAGCTGATGCTCGAGCGCGGCATCGAGGTCAGCCACGAGACAGTCCACCAGTGGACGCGCCGGTTCGGCCCGGCTTATGCCGTTGCTCTGCGTCGGCGCCGTCCGGGGCCTGGTGACAAGTGGCTCCCCTGGGTCCCACAACCCTACGAACGGCTGCGGTGAGCCCAGAAAGAAGGTAGAGCCACTTGTCGCCGGGACGGGGGTGCCTGCGGCGCAGCGCGCCTGCGTAGGACTGCCCGAACTTCAGGCACCACCGGCGGATCGTCTCGTAGGACACGATGATGCCGCGCTCGAGCATCAGCTCCTCGACCTCGCGGAAGCTGAGCGGGAAGCGGAAGTACAGCCGCACGCAGTGGGAGATGATCTCCACCGGGTGCCGGTGCCCCTTGTACGAGGGCGGCGCGTTGTCCACGGATGACCCCTCCCAGCATCTTCAACCCGAAGATCATCCCCACCCGGTCCGCCAACGTGACAGTACCCCGCCGAGTGCTGCGGACCCGGATCCTGGGCGGTCTGATCAACGAGTACAGATATGCGGCGTGACGTGCAGCGGTGACTTTCCGAGCAGCACAGGATGCTTTATGGCATGCGCGTGACAATATGCCGCGCGCGACGGCAGGCAGGCCGGGACGGCTCAGCGCAGCACGTCCGCCCAGTTCGCGGGGACGCGGCCCGCCGGGCCGGGCGCCGGCTGGTCCGCCGGGTGGCTCACCGGCGGCGCGAGTTCGGGGCCGGTCTCGTACAGCTCGTTCGTGTCGTAGTTCCAGAACCAGCCCTCGCCCGGCTCGTAGCTGCGGATCACCGGGTGCCCGGTGGCCCGGTGGTGGGCGGTGGCGTGCTTGCCGGGGGAGTCGTCGCAGCAGCCGATGTGGCCGCACTGCGCACAGCGCCGCAGATGGAACCACCAGCCGCCCGCGGCGTCGCACTCGGCGCAGCCGGTGCCGCTGGGCGGGACGCGGGGGTCGATTTCGGTGTCGCTGGTCATGCCGGCTCCTGGGGTGTCGTACGGTCCTCGGACGTGAGCGGCGGCCCGTCGGACGAGGCGGAGGAGAGTGCCGTTCCGTCGGGTCCGACGGCGGCCAGGGGCAGCAGTACCCGGAAACGGGTGTCGCCAGGCACCGATTCCACGCCGATGCTGCCATGGTGCTTGGTGACGACGATCCGCCGGGAGATGTCCAGCCCCAGGCCGGTGCCCCGGCCGACCGGCTTGGTGGTGAAGAACGGGTCGAAGACGCGGTCGCGAATCTCCGGCGGCACGCCGGGCCCGGTGTCCCGGAACTCGACGAGAAGCTGGTCGTCGTGGAGCGCGGTGCGCACGGTCAGCGTGCCGTCGCCGCCCGCGCCGTCCATCGCACAGAGCGCGTTGTCGATCAAGTTGGTCCACACCTGGTTCAGTTCCGCCGGATAGGCGGGGATCCGCGGCAGCGTACGGTCGTACTCCTTGACGATCCTGATCCGCGGCCCGATCTTGCCGGACAGCATCAGCAGCGTGCTGTCGAGGAGTTCGTGCACGTCGGCGACCTGGTAGGGGGCGCGGTCCAGCTGGGAGTACTGCTTGGCGGCGTCCACCAGACGGGAGACTCGGGTGGTGGAGTCCGCGATCTCGTCCATGAGCAGCTCGGTCTCCACCGTGTAGTTGAGCCAGCCCACGGCGCCCGGCAGGATCTCCTGCCCGACGGCCGCCGCGACCTGCTCCAGCCAGTCCACGTCGAGCCCGGCCTGCACGAAGGTCGGAGCGATCTGCCAGCCCTGCTCGATGCCGTGGTCCTCCAGCCAGTCGGTGAGGGCGTCCTCGCGGTCGGCCACCTCCAGCGGGGTGAGTACCGGTGCCTTGGCGACCCGCTCGGCAGTACGTTGCTGGATGTCGATGAGATTCGCCAACTGGTCCTTGGAGAAAGAGCTTTCGGCGATGAGGGCGAGCTTGTGCCGCATCCTGGCCACCCGCTCCCGCAGCGTCGCGGTGGCTCGGACGGCGGCCGCCGCCGGGTTGTTGAGCTCATGGGTGAGTCCGGCGGACAACGACCCGAGCGCCAGCAGCCGCTCCCGCTGCCCTACGGCAGCCTGGGTGCTCTTCGCCCCGAAGAACAGCCCCTCCAGCAGATGCACCGCCATAGGGAACCACTCGCGCATGATGTCCGCGAACGTCTCGGCGGGCAGCACGAAGAACCGCGTCGGCTCCGTGACGCGCATCGAGTTGTTGTAGACCTGCCGCAGCCGGTCCCCGAGGTACGCCTGCATGGCGCCCGAATAAACCCCGCGCTGCGAGGACCGGATGACCTCCACGTCGTCGCCACCGACCCGGCGGGAGAGCACCACCGTGCCCTCCAGCATCACGTAGAAGCAGGCGGCCGGCTCGCCCTCGGTGTAGACCGGGCCGGGATCGAACCGCTCCATCCGCCCCTCGTGGCACAGCCGGCCCAGCTGTTCGCCCGACAGCTTCTCGAACAGGAACAGCGAGCCGATCTCCTTCGGGCTGCACGGCATCGGCCGGCCGCTCATGACTGCTCCAGATACCGGTGGGCGAGCATCACGGCCATGGCTCCCTCTCCTACGGCGGACGCGACCCGCTTGGCGGACTCCGCGCGCGCGTCACCCGCGACGAACACGCCGGGCACATTGGTCTCCAGGTGGTACGGCGGCCGGTCCAGCTCCCAGCCGGGAGGCGGACGTCCGTCGGGCGTGAGGTCGGGTCCGGCCAGGATGAACCCGTGGCCGTCCCTCAACACCGTGCCGTCCAGCCAGTCAGTCAGCGGGGCCGCGCCGATGAACACGAACATCCACTGGGTGTCGACCAGCTCGCTCCGCCCGCTCTCCGTGTCGCGCAGGGTCAGCTTCTCCAGATGGCCGGAGCCGTGCGCGGCCTCCACCACGGTGCCCGTGCGCACCGAGATGTTGGGGGCCTCCTCGATCTGCTGGACCAGGTAGTACGACATCGACGCCGACAGGGAGGAGCCCCGGGCCAGCAGGGTCACCGACTTGGCACCTCGTGCCAGGTACATCGCCGCCTGCCCCGCCGAGTTGGCGCCGCCCACGACGTAGACGTCCTGGCCCTGGCAGGACGGCGCCTCGGTCAGAGCCGAACCGTAGAACACCCCGCAGCCGGTCAGCTCCCGCGCGCCGGCCGCGGGCAGTTGTCGGTAGGACACCCCGGTCGCCAGGATCACGCTGTGTGCGGCGACCGCCGAGCCGTCCGAGAACCGTACGGTCCGGGCCGCGCCGCTCACCTCCAGGCCCGTCACCTCGCGTGCGGTGAGGATCTCGGCGCCGAACCTCGCCGCCTGCCGACGGGCCCGGCCGGTCAGCTGGGCGCCGGAGACGCCGTCGGGGAAACCCAGGTAGTTCTCGATCCGGGAGCTCTGCCCGGCCTGCCCGCCGGTCGCCGAGCGCTCCACGAGCACCGTCCGCAGCCCCTCCGAGGCCCCGTACACGGCAGCGCCGAGCCCGGCCGGGCCGCCGCCCACCACGACGAGGTCGTAGAAGTCGGCCGCCGGTGTCGTCGCCAGCCCCACGTGGGCCGCGAGCTCCGGTGCCTCCGGCTCCAGCAGGGGCGTGCCGTCCGGGGTGACCACCAGTGGCAGCCGCTGCCCGTCCTGCCCGGCGGCGGCCAGCAGCCGCCTGCCCTCGGGCTCGTCGGAGGAGTACCAGCGGTAGGGCACCTGGTTGCGGGCCAGGAACTCCCTCACCTGGGACGACCGCGCCGACCAGCGGTGCCCGACCACCTTGGTGCTGGGCACCGGCCGGTAGTCACTGCATCGCCAGGCCTGCAGCAGGTCGTCCAGGACCGGATAGAGCTTCTCCTCGGGCGGGTCCCAGGGCTTGAGGAGGTAGTGGTCCAGGTCGACGACGTTGATCGCGTCGATCGCCGCGTTGGTGTCCGCGTACGCGGTCAGCAGGACCCGCCGCGCGCCCGGGTACACGTCCAGGGCCTGTTCAAGGAACTCGATGCCGTTCATCTGCGGCATGCGGTAGTCGGCCAGGATGACGGCGACGAGGTCGCCGCGCAGTTTCAGCTCGCGCAGCGCGTCCAGCGCGGACTCGCCGGACTCCGCGCGCACGATCCGGTACGAGGCGCCGTAGCGCCGCCGTAGGTCCCGGGCGACGGCACGGGAGACCCCCGGGTCGTCGTCCACGGTCATGATGACGGTCCGCGTCGGCTCCACGGCCTGTGCCATGTGTCTGTCACCCCGCGTGGTCGGACAGGCGGCCAGGTGCACCCCTGCGGCACCGAGCCGGCTCCCGCCCATCGTATGTTCGATCGTCCATATTTGCCCGAGTGTGCGGAGGGGCGGGACAGGCTTACGGAGGAGGACCGGTGGCGCAAGGAGGAGGAGCACGCTGCCGCCGAGGCCCTGCACCGGTGGTCGGGCTTGTCGGTGGGTGGGGTGTCCGGTGTCTGGTGTCCGGTGGTGTCTGGTGTCCGGTGGGGTGGTGGGGTGGGTGGTGGTGTGCGGGGTTCGGGTGCCGGTTCTACGGTGGGGGGCATGGTGGTGATCGGTGGTGGGTGGCGGGGGGTGGGTGTCCGGGTCGGTGCGCTGGATGTGCTGGTGCCGGTGGTGCTGTTCGTGTTGTCGATCGCGGCCGCCTCCGCCATCCCGCA
>NZ_JAESIF010000158.1:0-5045 GCF_016757295.1 Streptomyces sp. M2CJ-2
CCTCCTGATGCGACGCCGCCTCGCCCGCGCCACCGCCCCGCCAACCTCGAAATGATCAGTTCATGGACAGGCACTTACACCGTGGTTCCCCGCTGTTCCCCGCTCGATCTGGTGCGGTTGTGGTGCGGCGTAGGTCAACGGGAGGCAGATGATCATTCGTACCAAAGTCCGGGAAGCGGTCCACGCTTGGTCGTTGCCGGAACCTCGGATATGGTGCTGCCCCTCTCGAGGTCGCCCCGGATGTGCAGATAGAGGGAGGGCGTCGGCAAGCCGACGGTCTGGATCCAGCCCTTGCCGTGCACGTGGCCGGCGGCTGTCAGTTCCGCGGCTTGGCCCGGTGGGGCGATGCTCTCCACGTAGCTTTGGCAGATCGTCTCGCCGCTGTCGGCGAACGCGTAGCGGGCAGCGTAGGCGTAGCCCTCGTGGAGCCAGACATACAACACGATCGGCTTGTCCAGAACCGCGCGGAACCACTCGGCGGCAAGCTCGGCGAGCCGTTCCGTGGAGCCCGTGGCATCAAGTGCCCAGTCACTGGGACGATCCGGGAGCAGATACAGCTGATTGTGCAGACGGTCCCCGCGGATGCGGTTACCGACCAGGTGCACACCCAGATCGATCAAGTGCAGACGGGGCTCCGCCCGGTCGGACAGGCTGACATGAGCGAGGAGCGATTCCCAGCTGTCCGGGCGTCCGACCTCCCCGACAACATCAGCTGGCGCCCAGGCCATGCAACGCCCGCTCAGCGCAGATACGAAGGCTCTCTCAGTGTCGTCGAACTCGAAGTCGTCGTCCGGATCATCGATCTCGAACCAAGCATGCGTCGTCATGGGACGGACCCTATGGCGAGGGCTGGGTGCGCCCGGAGCTTGGGATGCTCATCAGGCCCCGGACCGTGATCGGTCCGGGGCTTTTTGCCTGGTGCCCCCGGCAGGATTCGGACCTGCGACACCCGCTTTAGGAGTTCGATCGCTCCTCGGCACCGCCGGGGAACCACCCGGTCGCACTGGCCGTGTCGGACCGCCCAGGAGTGCTGACGTCCGGCGTCGTTGATGTCAGCCGTGGATGTCAGGTCGCCCCTTGGTGCGAACTATGGGCAGGGTGGTCGCTGAGGTCTGCCGGGCACGTCAGAAGGTCGCTCAGGGCCGTTGGTGGTCGGGGTTGGTTGCCGGTGGTTGCTGTACTTCCGTGCTGTCCCGAATAGCTACCATGAGGGGCTTAAAGAAGCATGGACCCGACGACAATCGCGAAGGTCAGCACCAGCACTGCATAGAGGTTGATCTTCCACTTCGGAATCTCGTACTCCTCGCCGAGCCGGGCTTTTTCTGCGTACTTCCGTACGTCTGGCCTGATGGCAACGAGCAGGAGAGCCAAGGAGAGCATGGAGGTGGAGAAGATGACGAGAGCTTCTATCTCCATATGGCCTCGTATGTGACTGTGCCCCGTGACGGAGATCGCTCCGAGGGCGGGAGCGATCAGTGAATACACTGCGCCCTTCTTGCTTTTGAGGCAAAAGTAGAATGCTGCGACGAGCAGTGCGGAAGTGACTAGCGCCACGATCCACCACTGTCCCACTGTCAAGTCCTCCGCCTTCACTCTTTCTCTTCTGCCTTCATTTCAGTTCGTGTCGAGGCGGTGCACCACGTCTCACACGTGGACTGCACCTCGTATCCACATTAATGAACAGGGTTAACAGTGTGTTGAGTTGGCATCACGTGTTGGTGTCGGCACACCGGACACGGCCCGGCTGCCTACTGTCGGCGGAGTCTCAATGACGGCGGCAAGCCGGCGGGCCGCCGCCCTCAAACAATGGGCGGCGGCCCGCCTGGTACAGGTTCGCGCCTCATCCTTATCAGGTCGATCATGGGACGTCAGCGATGCCAGTCGACCGTCTGAAGTCCTCGGACGATGGTTCGCTGAGGTCCAGCGTTGACCGTCGAAGTTCACGCCTGTTGGTGTCAGCCGCTGATGTCAGGCGCTGGATGCTCTCTTGACAGATCCGCCCGTCGCTTCGACGACCCCCACTTCTGATCCGTAGCTCTATGTGGATCGGTCGGTGGCGGTCATATCGGTTGCGCTGAGGTCCTGTAAGTGCGTTGCCGATCGGGGGCGTTTGCTGTGGTTGCTGTACTTCACTGCTGTACAGCGCCTGTTGTCGGGGCGGTCAGCCCTTCGGCCTAGGCTGCGCCTATGTGGAAAGAAGCCGCTGCCGAAGCCTTGCCCGAGACCGAGTTCCGCGCACCCGTTGACGCGACTGCTCTAGCCGAGGCGGAACGGCGCCTCGGCCGAGGTTTGCCGGCGCAGCTGACTGCTCTGCTGATGGAGACCAACGGGATGGTCGGCGAGTACGGGACTGGCGTCGTATGGTCCCTGGATCGGATTGTGGAGCAGAACCTGCTGTTCTGGTCCCCCGATACGTTCCCAGGCCTGTACATGCCCTTCGATCCGCTGCTGTTCTTCGGCGACAACGGCGGGGGCGACCAGTTCGCCTTCGTGCTGACGCCTGAGCGTCCGGACATCTTCGTCTGGGACCACGAGAATGACAGTCGGCTGTGGGCTGCGCGCGAGCTGGAGGACTACCTGCACCGTTCCCTCGCGGGCGATGGCGACTGGTACCGGTAACCACCCTCTACGTCCCTGGTTTGGAAGATCGCGTACGCGGACGGCCGATGACCTGGCGTGACGATGACCTGCGCATCCTCGGGACGCTCGCCGAGATTCCTCGTCGTTCCCCGCCGGTCGCTGCTCGATCGGGCATGCGGAGGGCACGCGTGGCCTACGTAGCGGCCTGGGTGTGCCGTCCAACCGTCGCCTGGCCTGGTGGTGGGCGGCCGCGCTAGTTGCTGTAGCTTCCGGCTATGGGGCGGTTGGTTGATCGGGGGAATCATGGCAGCGCTGGGGTTCGTCTTCATCACTCTGCCGTGCCTCGCCATCGTCAACTTCACCTGTTTCGCAGCATTTCGGGCTCAAAAGCACAAGGCCTTCAAGGCGCTGGCCTATGCATGCCTGAGCTTCGGCCTCGCCTCTGCCCTCGTCCCTGCCGGGGTTGTCGTCTGGGCATCGTCCCTATAGGCGTGGTGCACGCACCCGCAGACCACAACAACCCACCCCTCACCCCAGCTCCCATCCCGTCCGCTGTCGGCAACGGTGCCCCCTCCATCCCGGTGCCGGCCGATCCCCCGCCGGAGGCATCATCTTGTGCCCGCGGATGACGTCTCGCCCTTGCCCGCATGCACGCAGCGCGCCGCCGGGCGCGGCCAGCCGGGGCGAAGACAGGAGGCGGGCCGCGCCGCAGAGGCGGCGCGCGCCCGCGCCGTGCGCGGGCCTTGATGAAGTAGGGAAACTCTTACCGCGGTGATCGATCCCCCTCTGTCCGGTCCCGGTAGATGCTTGACACTTCGGTCCCAGCTGATGGTTGACGGTGGCCGTGTTCGGCTTTTCTGTGCGTGTCGTTGCGGCGCGTGTGGGGAGGCCGGGATTGGCACTGGTGGAGTTGTCGGTTGTCGAGCAGAGATACCGGGCTGTGCTTGCGGTGCTGGCGGGAGCGACGGTGACGGAGGTCGCCGCGTCGCTGGGGGTGTCGCGGTAGACGGTGAGCGGGTGGAAGTCCCGGTATGCGGCCTCGGGCCTGGCCGGGCTGGCGGACCGTTCGCGCAGGCCGGCCTCGTGTCCGCATCAGGCCTCTGCCGAGGTGGAGGCGGCCGTGTGCGAGTTGCGGCGTGAGCATCCTCGGTGGGGTCCGCGGCGGATCGCTCATGTGCTGGAGCGGTCCGGGACGGTGAGCCCGGTGCCGTCGCGGATGACGGTGTATCGGATCCTGGTCCGCCATGGGCTGGTGGAGCCGGGGGTGCGGCGCCGGAAGCGGTCGGATTACAGGCGCTGGCAGCGGGATAGGCCGATGCAGCTGTGGCAGATGGACATAGTCGGCGGGGTGATGCTGGTCGATCCGGTGACCGGGGAACTGCGCGAGGCGAAGGTCGTGACGGGGGTGGACGATCATTCCCGGTACTGCGTGATCGCGTCGGTGATCCGGCGCACGATCGACGTCCCGGTCCGTAACGTGAAGGCGAACAGGCCCCCCAGGGTTTCCGATGTTGTCTAGGCCCACCGTCAGGCAACAGCTGGGACCAGAACGCCAAACATCACCTGGGACCAGACATCCTGTCTGGGACAGCTCTTCGTGTTCGTGACACGATCTTGTTGAGGTGCGCTGGTCGGGCGTGACCAGTACGACGATTCCGCCATTCTTGAGGTGTGGGAACCGACTGTGGATCGTGGACTAAGTCACCTTGGAGGCTGGTTGAGGTCAGAGCGGAGCGCCGCCGAACCCGATCTCGTTTCCGTCCGGATCCTGGTACGTGACCTTGCGCACGCCATTTGAGTAGGTTTCGCGACTCCTGGGCTTCAGTCCCCGATCAGCGATCCCGGCGACGCGGGTGTCGAGGTTGTCGACGAAGACGGTGTGCATGGCGTGGCCGGCATGTTCGGGCCGATGCTCGATGTACACATACCGGTGTTCCGCCAGTTCCCACACGGCCTCCGTGTCGTTCGGGATAAACGTCGGCGGGGAGTCGAGTAGCCGCTCGTACCAGGCCAGCGCTGCTGCGTAGTCGGTTACGGGGATGCCTGCGAAGAGGTCGACGGCCATGACGTCATGGTAGGTCCAGCGGCGCCCTGCATCTCAGCCCAGCTCACACGCCACCAGCAACGAGTCACAAGATCGTGTTACGAGCTCTTAGGGGGCGTTTACGTAGGACCGTTCCGAAAAGCGGCTTTCATGGCTGACCCGATCTGCGATGGTCCGAGCCGTATACGACCTTTGCCTCTTCCCGCCACTCGAGGCCCGCCATCCGTTTCACTCACCTCTGCCACTGGAAGTCCGCCTGGTTCGAAGATGCGGCAGAACCTCCCGATGATCAGCGGAACGGTACCTTCCGGCCCTCCCGTGCCCACGCTGGCCCGTGAGCCGGCGGAAGCCGTACCCCAGCGACCTGTCCGACGCCCGGTGGGCCCTGATCGAGCCGACGCCGACGGCCTGGAGAAAGGCC
>NZ_JAESIF010000159.1:0-4890 GCF_016757295.1 Streptomyces sp. M2CJ-2
GTCCTGGTTCACCGCCGTACCCCGCACCACGGCCAGCACCCGGTGCCCGTTGCGGCGCGCGTCCGACAACCGCTCGACGAGGAGCAGACCGACGCCCTCCGCCCAGCCGACGCCGTCGGCGGCGGCCGAGAAGGCCTTGGAGCGGCCGTCGGGGGCGAGGACGCCCTGCCGGCTGGAGTCGATGAACAGGTCGGTGGCGGACAGCACCGTCGCGCCGCCGGCCAGGGCAAGCGAGCACTGGCCGGCGCGCAGCGCCTGGACGGCGAGGTGCAGGGTCACGAGCGACGACGAGCAGGCCGTGTCGACGGTCATGGAGGGGCCTTCGAGGCCGAGGATGTACGAGATCCGGCCCGAGACGACCGCGCCCGAGCTGCCGTTGGCGAGGTACGCGGCGACCTCCGGCGGTGCGTTGTGCTGCCGGCTGCCGTAGTCGTCGTACATGGCGCCGGTGAACACGCCGGTCTGGCTGCCGCGCAGCGTGGTCGGGTCGATGCCGGCGCGCTCCAGCGCCTCCCACGCGGTCTCCAGCAGGAGCCGCTGCTGCGGGTCCATGGCCAGGGCCTCGTGCGGGCCGATGCCGAAGAAGGCGGGGTCGAAGTCGGCGGCCTGGTGCAGGAAGCCGCCTTCGTGGGCGTAGGTCTTGCCGCGTTTTCCGGGCTCGGGGTCGTAGACGCCGTCGATGTCCCAGCCGCGGTTGGTGGGGAACTCGGTGATGACGTCGCGGCCTTCGGCGACGATCTGCCAGAGGTCCTCGGGTGAGGTGACTCCGCCGGGGTAGCGGCAGGCCATGCCGATGATGGCGATCGGCTCGTCATGGCCGGCGGCGGTGGTACGGGCCGGTGTTCCGGCGGCCGCCGCGGCGGGGGCGCTGTCGTGGACGTCGACGAGCCTGGCCTTCAGGAGCTCGGCGACGGCCCGCGCGGTGGGGTAGTCGAAGATCAGGGTCGCGGGGAGGGCGAGGCCGGTCGCGGTGCCGAGGTGGTTGCGCAGTTCGACGGCGGCGAGCGAGTCGAAGCCCAGTTCCTTGAACGCCTTGCTGCCGTCGACGGCCGCGTTGTCCTGGTAGCCGAGGACGGTGGCGACGTACGTGGTGACCAGGTCGAGCAGGGTGTGGTCGCGTTCGGCGTCGGTGAGTCCGGCGAGAGTCTGCGCCAGCGACGTCCCCGACGCGCGGGTGGCGGCGCTCGCGGCACGGCGGCGGGGGCGGACGGGGACGAAGCCGCGCAGCTGTGCAGGAAGGTCGTCGGTGCGGTCGCGCAGCGCCGCGGTGTCGATGTGCAGCGGGGCGAGGACGGCCTCGTCGCTGTGCAGGGCGGCACCGAGCAGGTCCAGTCCCTCGGCCACGGTGAGCGCGGGGAGGCCGAGCCGGGCCATCCGGGCCAGGTCGGCGTCGCCGAGTTCGCCGCCGAGGCCGGTGTTCTCCGCCCACAGGCCCCAGGCCAGGGACGTCGCGGGCAGCCCTGCGGCGCGGCGGTGGGCGGCCAGTCCGTCGAGGAAGGCGTTGGCGGCGGCGTAGTTGGCCTGACCGGCGGCCAGGACGATACCGCCGGCGGAGGAGTAGAGGACGAACGCGGCGAGGCCGAGGTTGCGGGTCAGCTCGTGCAGGTGCCAGGCGGCGTCGGCCTTCGGCCGCAGCACGGCGTCGAACTGCTCGGGGGTGAGGGCGTCGACGACTCCGCTGTCGGCGGCTCCGGCGGCATGGACGACCGCCGTCAGCGGGTGCGCGGCGGGGATGCCGGCGAGCAGGCCGGCGACGGCGCCGCGGTCGGCGACGTCGCATGCCGCGACGGTGACGGTGGCGCCCAGGGCGGTCAGCTCGTCGCTCAGCGCGCGGGCGCCCGGCGCGTCGGGGCCGCGTCGGCTGGTGAGCAGCAGGTGGCGTACGCCGAGTTCGGCGACGAGGTGGCGGGCGGCGAGGCCGCCGAGTCCGCCGGTGCCGCCAGTGATGAGGACGGTGCCGTGGGGGTCCCAGCCGGGCGCGGCGTCCTGCTCGCCGGTGTCCGCCGGCGGTGCGACGCGGGTGAGACGGGGGACATGGGCGTCGCCGTCGTACAGGGCGCACTCGGGCTCGCCGGTGGCGAGCAGGGCGGGCAGGGCCTGGGCGGAGGCGTCGCTGCCGTCGGTGTCGACGAGGACGAACCGGTCCGGGTGCTCGGCCTGCGCCGCGCGCACCAGTCCCCACAGCGCGGCCTGCGCCGGGGACACGTCGCCGTGGATGGGGGCGGCACCGCGGGTCAGGACGACGAGCTTCGACCCGGCGAGCCGGGTGTCGGCCAGCCAGCCCTGAACGGTGGCGAGCAGGCCGAGGGCGCCGGACCTGGTGGCGGCGAGGACGTCGTCGTCGGACGCGCCGGCCGTGGCGTCCACGAGGACGGTGTCCGGTACGGCGGCGCCCCGGGTGACGGCGGCCAGCAGGCCGGCGAGGTCCGCGTGGGCGGGCACGTCGGGGTGGCCGGCGGCCTGCGGGTCGGCGGTGAGGCGCACCCAGTTGCCGGGGGCGGTACGGGCGTGGGCCGCGAGGGACAGCGGCTGCCACGTGGTGCGGTGCAGGCCGGGGCCCTGGGCGGCGACGGCCGCGGCGGTCAGCTCCCGGCCGGTGACGGGCCGGGACACCAGCGACTCGACGAACGCCACAGGGCGGCCCTGGGCGTCCGCCAGCTCGATCGCGGACACCTCGTCGCCGTCGATCCGCAGGATGCGGACGCGCAGGGCGGACGCACCGGTGGCGTGCAGCGAGACCCGGTTCCAGACGAACGGGAGCAGGGTCGGGCCGTCGGTGTCGTTGAGCAGGTCGGCGTGCATCGCCGTGTCGAAGAGGGCGGGGTGCAGTCCGTACGCGGCGGCGCCGGCGGCGGTCTCGGCGGGCAGTTCGACCTCGGCGAAGACCTCGTCGCCGCGGCGCCAGACGGCGCGCAGGCCCTGGAAAGCGGGGCCGTAGCCGTAGCCGCGGCTCGCGAGGCCGTCGTAGGCGGCCGTCACGTCGAGGGCGACCGCGTTCTCCGGCGGCCACACCGTCAGGCCGCTCGGCGGGGCGGGGGCGGCCTGGGTGAGCGTGCCGGAGGCGTGCCGGGTCCACTCGCCGTCGACCGGTCCGCCCTCGGCGCGGGAGAAGACGTTCACGGTGCGCCGCCCGCTGTCGTCGGGTGCGCCGACAACGACTTGGAGGGCGGTGCCGCCCTGGTCGGGGACGACCAGGGGGGCGTGCAGGGTGAGTTCCTCGACCTGCGGGCAGCCGGCCTGTTCGCCGGCGCACAGCGCCAGCTCGACGAAGCCGGTACCCGGCAGCAGCACCGAGCCCCGTACGACATGGTCGGCGAGCCAGGGCTGCGCCTGCACCGACAGCCGCCCGGTGAGGACGAACCCGTCCGCACCGTCGGTGCCGGGGAGGGCGACGGCCGCGCCGAGCATGGGATGGCCCACGGGCACCTGTCCGACGCCCGCCACGTCGGTGGCGGGGGCGGCGTCGAGCCAGAAGCGGCGGTGGCGGAAGGCGTAGGTCGGGAGGTCGACCACCGGGCCCGTGCCCAGCAGGCCGGCCCACCGGACGTCGGCGCCCCGCGTGAACAGCCGGGCCAGGGCCGCGACGGCCTCGGCGTCCTCGGGGCGGCCGCGGCGCAGTACGGGCAGGAAGACGGCGCCGCTGTCGGCGTCGACGCACTGCGCGCCCATGCCGGCGAGGACGGCGTCCGGGCCGATCTCGACGAAGGTCCGTACGCCGTCGGCGGCGAGGGCCGCGATGGCGTCGGCGAAGCGCACGCCGTCGCGGACGTGGTCCACCCAGTACGCGGGGGTGCACAGCTCGTCCCCGGCGCGGGCGCCGGTGACGGTGGAGACGAAGGGGATCTGCGCGGGCGCGTAGGAGATGCCGGCCGCGACGGCGCGGAACTCCTCCAGCATCGGCTCCATCAGGGACGAGTGGAAGGCATGGCTGACCTTGAGCCAGCTGGTGCGGTACCCGCGCTCGGTGGCCGCGTCGACCACGGCGGCCACGGCGTCGCGCCGGCCGGAGACCACCACGGACTCCGGTCCGTTGACCGCGCCGATACCGGCCCCGTCCTCGTGACCGGCCAGGAGAGCGGTGACCTCCTCGGCGGAGGCGCCGACGGCGGCCATGGCACCGTCGTCGGGCAGGCGCTGCATGAGCCGGCCGCGGGCGGTGATGAGGCGGGCGGCGTCGGGGAGGGTGAGGACGCCGGCGGCGTGCGCGGCGGCGATCTCGCCGATGGAGTGGCCGGCCACGAAGTCGGGGCGGATGCCCCAGGACTCGAGCAGGCGGAAGAGGGCGACTTCGAGGGCGAAGAGCGCCGGCTGGGTGAACTCGGTCTGCTCCAGCGCCTGCCCGTCGCCGTCGACCACCTCGCGCAGCGGGCGCGGCAGGTGGCGGTCCAGCTCCGCGCAGACGGCGTCGTACGCCTCGGCGAACACCGGGAAGGCCGCTGCCAGCTCCGCGCCCATGCCGACCCGCTGGGAGCCCTGGCCGGAGAACAGGAACGCGGTCGAGCCGTCCTGCTCCCTGCCCTGGAACAGGTTCGGAGCACTCTCACCTGCGGCGAGTGCCCTGAGGCCGGCCAGCAGATCGGCCGGGTCCGACCCCGTGACCACGCCACGGTGTTCGAAGGCCGTACGGGTCGTCGCCAGCGATCGCGCCAACGTCGCGACGTCCAGGGCGTCGTCGTCCTCGAAACGTTCCAGCAGCTTCTGCGCCTGAGCGCTCAGCGCCTCGGGGGTGCGCCCGGCCACCACCCACGGCACCGGGGAAGCCGGCGTGGTGGGCTCTTCGGGAGAGCTGGTCTGCGGTGCCTGTTCGAGGATGATGTGGGCGTTGGTGCCGCTGATGCCGAAGGAGGAGACACCCGCCCGGCGGGGACGGCCGTCCTCCGCCCATTCCTG
>NZ_JAESIF010000016.1:0-140537 GCF_016757295.1 Streptomyces sp. M2CJ-2
CTCCCGGCTGCTGGCCAAGCTCGGGGTGGAGCGCCGTATCCAGGCCGCCGTGATCGGCCAGGTGCCCGGCGCGGCCGCGAGGTGGCCGGCCGCCCGCCGGGTCGGGGACGAGCCGAGCGACCCGGTGCTGCTGCGGCACCTGCTGTGGACCGCCGTCGCCTCGGGCCGCGGCCCCTGCAACTGCACGCGGGCCTCGGCGCGCCCGGCAGCTCCCGGGCGCAGGGCACCGACCAGGGGTTCCTCGACGGGTTCGTCCGGGCCACCGCCGGGCTCGGCACCGACCTCGTCCTGCTGCACGGCTACCCGGACCACCGCCGCGCCGCCCATCTGGGCGGCGCCCACCCGCACGTCTACGTCGACTCCGGCGCCGCCCGGCCCGCACCGGCGCCCGCGCGGCGACCGTCCTCGAGGAGGTTCTGGAAAACTCGCCCCCTTCGGCAAGATCCTCTTCTCCAGCGGCGCCCAGGGGCTGCCCGAACTGCATGTCGTGGGCGCCCGGCTGTTCCGTGAGGCGCTCGGCCGGGTGCTGGGCGCCTGGGCGACCGAGGGTGCCTGGTCCCCGGAGGACGCGCAGCGGGTGGCCGGAATGATCGCGTCGGGGAACGCGGGCCGGGTGTACGGGCCGGGTGACTGAGGCACGGGCGGCTCGTTGCACAGGCGGCGTGCGCCGCCTGTGGGGATGGTCCGTGGACGTACCCGATCACGCCATGGGCGAGTTTCATTCCCCACCCCGTGCGGCGCACGCCGTGGTCAGCCGGAAACGGACTCGAGCCGGTCAGTGGGGTCCGGAGCCGGGAGGGACGGATTCCCGATCGGGCGTTCACGCAGCGACAGCAGTACCCGGACGACCCAGATCCACATGACGCAGGAACCGAACATGTGCAGACCGACCAGGACCTCGGGGAGGTCGGTGAAGTATTGGATGTAACCCACCGCTCCCTGCGCGAGAATGATCAGGAACAGTTCGCGGGTGCGGTGCAGCGGGCCCTCGGGGGCGTCGACCGCCTTGAGCACGAACCACAGGGCGAACGTCAGCGTCGCCACGATCCACGCCAGCACGGCGTGCACCTTGCTGACCATCGCCGAGTCCAGCGGCATCCGCGCGACCTCGCTGGAGTCACCCGCGTGCGGCCCCGAGCCGGTCACCACCGTGCCGACCGTGATGACCAGGACGGACGCCACCACCAGGAACCACACCAGCTGCCGCACGGCTGCGCCGACCAGCGGCCGGGGCTCCCCGTCGCCCTCGCGGACGCGCTGCCACATCACCGTGGCCACCGCGATCAGCGCCGAGGAGAGCAGGAAGTGCGCCGCGACCGTGTACGGGTTGAGGCCGACGAGGACCACGATGCCGCCGAGGATCGCGTTGCCCATCACGATCCAGAACTGCGCCCAGCCCAGCCGGGTCAGGCTGCGCCGGTACGGCTTCCGGGAGCGCGCGGCGACGATCGCCCAGCCGACGGCGGCGCACAGCACGTACGTCAGCAGGCGGTTGCCGAACTCGATGACCCCGTGCAGGCCCATCTCCCGGGTGGAGACGAGCGAGTCGTCGGTGCACTTGGGCCAGGTGGGACAGCCCAGGCCGGAGCCGGTGAGCCGCACGGCTCCACCGGTGACCACGATGACCACCGCCATGACGAGCGCGGCGAGGGCCGCCCGCCGGACCGTCCGGGGGTCCGGGGTCCAGCGTGCGGCGATGAAGGCGAGCGGGTTGCGCAGGACCGCCTGGGCGTCGGCGCGGGTCACGTTTGGCACGCGTCCCATCGTAGGGCGCCCGCTTGTGCACGCTTTCACGAGGGTCCCGGTCGCCAGGTCGGTGGGACCGGGGAGCCTCCTCACTCCCAGCGGAAGAAGCGGCCCGCCGCGGCGAGCCCCGCCACCGCCCACACGGCGAGGACCCCGAGGTCGCCCCAGGGCAGCCCCGCCCCGTGCTGGAGCACGTCCCGCAGGCCCTCCGACAGCGCCGCGATGGGCAGCAGGCCGAGGAGGTCCCGTGCGGCCTCCGGGAAGGTGTCCAGCGGCACGACGACCCCGCCGCCGACGAGCAGCAGCAGGAACACCAGGTTGGCGGCGGCCAGCGTCGCCTCGGCCTTCAGGGTGCCCGCCATCAGCAGACCGAGCCCCGAGAAGGCGGCCGTGCCCAGCACCAGCAGCAGAAGCACGGCGAGCGGGTTGCCCTGCGGCGACCAGCCCAGCGCGAACGCGATCACCGTGAGCAGGACGATCTGGAGCGCCTCGGTGACCAGCACCGACAGTGTCTTCGCGGTCATCAGCGCCCAGCGCGGCAGCGGTGAGGCCGCCAGCCGCTTCAGCACCCCGTACCGGCGCTCGAAGCCGGTGGCGATGGCCTGTCCGGTGAACGCCGTCGACATCACCGCCAGGGCGAGGACCCCGGGGGCGAGGAAGTCCACGGCCTCGCCCTCGCCGGTGTCCACGATGTCCACGGTGCTGAACAGCACCAGCAGCAGTGTGGGGATGACCACGGTGAGCAGCAGCTGCTCGCCGTTGCGCAGCAGCATCTTCGTCTCGAGCAGGGCCTGCGCCGCGATCATGCGAGGGAGCGGGGCCGCGCCCGGCCGCGGCGCGTGGGCGCCGGTCCCCGGGGGTGCCGGAGTCACCTGGTTCACCTGATCCACCTGATTCACCGGATTCACGAACGCAGCTCCTTGCCCGTCAGCTCCAGGAAGACGTCCTCGAGGGTGTGTCGTTCGACCGAGATCCGGTCCGGCAGCACGCCGTGCTGTGCGCACCAGGAGGTGACCGTGGCGAGCAGCTGCGGGTCCACCTCGCCGACGACCCGGTACGAACCGGGGGTCAGCTCGGCGGCCTGGGAGTCGGGCGGCAGGGCCTTGAGCAGGGAGGCCACGTCCAGCCCCGGCCGGCCCGAGAAGCGCAGGGTGTTCTCGGCGCCGCCCCGGCACAGCTCCTCGGGGCTGCCCTGGACCACCACCCGGCCGGCGTCGATGATCGCGACGTCGTCGGCGAGCTGCTCGGCCTCGTCCATGTGGTGCGTGGTGAGGATGACGGAGACCCCGTCGGCGCGCAGATCCCGTACGAGGTCCCAGGTGGCGCGGCGGGCCTGCGGGTCGAGTCCGGCGGTCGGCTCGTCCAGGAACACCAGCTCCGGGCGCCCGACCACGGCCATCGCCAGCGCGAGCCGCTGCTGCTGGCCACCGGAGAGCCGCCGGTACGTCGTACGGCCGCAGGAGCCGAGCCCGAGGCGTTCGATCAGCGCGTCCACGTCCAGGGGGTGGGCGTGCAGTTTCGCCATGTGGCGGAGCATCTCGTCGGCCCGCGCGCCCGAGTAGACGCCGCCGGACTGGAGCATCACGCCGACCCGGGGCCGGAGCGCGGCCGACTGCCGGACCGGGTCCAGGCCCAGGACGCGCACCGTGCCGGAGTCCGGCCGCCGGTACCCCTCGCAGGTCTCGACCGTGGTCGTCTTGCCCGCCCCGTTGGGTCCGAGCACGGCCGTCACGCCCTGCCGTGCCACCAGGTCGAGGCCGTCCACCGCGGTCTTCGTGCCGTACCGCTTCACCAGGGCCTGCACCTGGACCACGGGCTCACTTCGCATGGGTCACGAGTCTAGGGACGCGCCGGGGCCCCCGGACGCCGGGGGAGGGTGCGGGCATGCCCGGGAGGGCGCCGGAAGCGGCACCGGACGTCACTGATCCGATCGATCAAAGATCGTTTTCGCAGGTCGGATTAGGTTTACCTAAGTGATGCAGCGCACCCGGAGGGTGATCGGGCGCGGCTTGCCCGGCCCTGATGAATTACGCAACAATGGCGTTGTGAAAAAGGTTGGCGAGGCTCCCCAGGAGGAACTTGCGACCGGTGAGCGGTCCACCCGCAACCGGGTCGCTCGGTCCGTGCTGGACCACGGCCCGTCGACCGTCTCCGAACTCGCCGAGCGGCTCGGGCTGACCCAGGCGGCCGTCCGCCGCCACCTCGACGCCCTGGCCACCGACGGAATCGTGGAAGCGCGCGAACGACGGGTCTACGGAGCACGCACCCGCGGGCGCCCGGCCAAGGTCTTCGCCCTCACGGACTGCGGGCGGGACGCCTTCGACCAGTCGTACGACAAGCTGGCCGTGGACGCCCTGCACTGGATCGGCGAGCAGGGGGGCGGCGACGAGGCGATCGCGGCGTTCGCCCGCGCCCGGATCGCCGCCCAGGCGGGCGCGTACCGCGAGGCGGTCGAGGCCGCGGCCCCCGAGGAGCGGACCCGGGCGCTGGCCAAGGCGCTCAGCGCGGACGGGTACGCTGCCATGGCGCGCAGCGCCCCCGACCCGCAGCAGGGCGAGCAGCTGTGTCAGCACCACTGCCCGGTCGCCCACGCGGCCGAGCGGTTCCCGCAGCTGTGCGAGGCGGAGACGGAATTTTTCGCCGAGCTGCTCGGTACTCATGTGCAGCGGCTGGCCACCATCGCGCACGGCGACGGTGTCTGCACCACCTTCATCCCGAAGGGTTCGCAGGCGGCGACGTCCGCACCGCAGCCCGCGCCGCGGTCCGCCGGGACCGCGCGCACCTCACAGACTTCGAAGACTTCTGCGAAGAAGACTTCGCCGCACACCCACAACGCATCTGCAAACACGGCCGGGAGGAACCCCGCATGACTCTCCCCACGGAGACTGCCCACCCCGAACTCGAGGGCCTGGGTACGTACGAATTCGGCTGGGCCGACTCCGACGAGGCAGGCGCCGCGGCCAAGCGCGGTCTGAACGAGGACGTCGTCCGCGACATCTCCGCGAAGAAGAACGAGCCGGAGTGGATGCTGAAGCTTCGGCTGAAGGGTCTGCGGCTGTTCGACAAGAAGCCCATGCCGAACTGGGGCTCGGACCTGTCGGGCATCGACTTCGACAACATCAAGTACTTCGTGCGCTCCACCGAGCAGCAGGCCGCCTCCTGGGAGGACCTGCCCGAGGACATCAAGAACACCTACGACCGGCTCGGCATCCCCGAGGCGGAGAAGCAGCGCCTGGTCGCCGGTGTCGCCGCGCAGTACGAGTCCGAGGTCGTCTACCACCAGATCCGCGAGGACCTGGAGGAGCAGGGCGTCATCTTCCTCGACACCGACACCGCGCTGAAGGAGCACCCGGAGCTCTTCCAGGAGTACTTCGGCACCGTCATCCCGGTCGGCGACAACAAGTTCGCGTCGCTGAACTCGGCCGTGTGGTCCGGCGGGTCGTTCATCTACGTCCCCAAGGGCGTCCACGTGGACATCCCGCTGCAGGCCTACTTCCGTATCAACACGGAGAACATGGGCCAGTTCGAGCGGACGCTGATCATCGTCGACGAGGAGGCCTACGTCCACTACGTCGAGGGCTGCACCGCCCCGATCTACACCTCGGACTCGCTGCACAGCGCCGTCGTCGAGATCATCGTCAAGAAGGGCGGCCGCTGCCGCTACACGACGATCCAGAACTGGTCGAACAACGTCTACAACCTGGTCACCAAGCGCGCCGTGGCCTACGAGGGCGCGACCATGGAGTGGGTCGACGGCAACATCGGCTCCAAGGTGACGATGAAGTACCCGGCCGTCTACCTCATGGGCGAGCACGCCAAGGGCGAGACCCTGTCCATCGCCTTCGCCGGCGAGGGCCAGCACCAGGACGCCGGCGCCAAGATGGTCCACATGGCCCCGAACACCTCGTCGAACATCGTCTCCAAGTCGGTGGCGCGCGGCGGCGGCCGTACCTCCTACCGCGGTCTGATCGAGATCGGCGAGGGCGCTCCCGGCGCCAAGTCCAACGTGCTGTGCGACGCGCTGCTCGTGGACACCATCTCCCGCTCCGACACCTACCCCTACGTCGACGTCCGTGAGGACGACGTGTCCATGGGCCACGAGGCGACCGTCTCCAAGGTCTCCGAGGACCAGCTCTTCTACCTGATGAGCCGCGGTCTGTCCGAGTTCGAGGCGATGGCGATGATCGTGCGCGGCTTCGTCGAGCCGATCGCCAAGGAACTCCCCATGGAGTACGCGCTCGAGCTCAACCGGCTGATCGAGCTGCAGATGGAAGGCGCGGTCGGCTAACACACCACGCCGTTCCGTCAAGCCCCTTACGCAAAGGAAAGCGAGCACTACGACAGCCATGGCTGAGGCTCAGAACATCCCCGTGGGTTCCACCACCGCGGGCTCGATCGCGGTCGCCGCCGAGTCGACCGTCGCCACCCGCATGAGCGCGCCCCCGTCCTTCGACGTGGCGGACTTCCCCGTCCCCCACGGCCGTGAGGAGGAATGGCGGTTCACCCCGCTGGAGCGGCTGCGCGGCCTGCACGACGGCACCGCCGTCGCCACCGGCGAAGGCGTCAAGGTCGCCGTCGACGTGCCCGAGGGCGTCCGCGTCGAGACCGTCGGCCGCGACGACGCGCGGCTCGGCCGGGCGGGCAAGCCGGTCGACCGCGTCGCCGCCCAGGCGTACTCCGCCTTCGAGCAGGCCTCGGTCGTGACCGTGCCGAAGGAGGCCGTCCTCACCGAGCCGATCCGCATCGCGGTGCACGGCGAGGGCGGCGCCGCCTACGGGCACCAGGTGATCGAGCTCGGCGCCTTCGCCGAGGCGGTCGTGGTCATCGACCACACCGGTGACGCGGTGCTCGCCGCGAACGTCGAGTACGTCCTCGGCGACGGCGCCAAGCTCACCGTCGTCTCCATCCAGGACTGGGACGACAAGGCCGTGCACGTCGCCCAGCACAACGCCCTCGTCGGCCGCGACGCCTCCTTCAAGTCGGTCGTCGTCACCTTCGGCGGCGACGTGGTCCGGCTGCACCCCCGGGTGGTCTACGCGGGCACCGGCGGTGAGGCCGAGCTGCTCGGCCTGTACTTCACCGACGCCGGCCAGCACCAGGAGCACCGCCTCCTGGTCGACCACAACGTTCCGCACTGCAAGTCGAACGTCGCCTACAAGGGCGCGCTCCAGGGCGACGACGCGCACGCCGTGTGGATCGGTGACGTGCTCATCGAGGCCAAGGCCGAGGGCACCGACACCTACGAGATGAACCGCAACCTGGTGCTGACCGACGGCGCCCGCGTCGACTCCGTGCCCAACCTGGAGATCGAGACCGGTGAGATCGTCGGCGCCGGCCACGCCTCCGCGACCGGCCGCTTCGACGACGAGCAGCTCTTCTACCTGATGGCCCGCGGCATCCACGAGAAGGACGCCCGCCGTCTGGTGGTCCGCGGCTTCTTCGCCGAACTCGTCCAGCAGATCGGCGTCCCGGACATCGAGGAGCGCCTGATCGCCAAGATCGAGGAGGAGCTGGAGGCCGCGGTCGCATGACCTTCCAACGCGCCTGCGGGCTGAGCGAGCTGGAGGAGGACACCCCGAAAAGGGTGGAACTCGACGGCACGCCGGTCTCCATCGTGCACACCGAGGGCGAGGTGTTCGCGATCAACGACATCTGCTCGCACGCCAACGTCTCCCTCTCGGAGGGCGAGGTCGACGACTGCCACATCGAGTGCTGGCTGCACGGCTCGCGCTTCGACCTCCGCTCGGGCAAGCCCGACAGTCTTCCGGCCACGCGCCCCGTCCCCGTATACCCCGTAAAGATCGAAGGGGACGACGTGTTCGTCTCCCTCACCCAGGAGTCCTGAGGCACCCATGGCAACGCTTGAAATCCGAGACCTGCACGTCACCGTCGAGGCCGACAACGCCACGAAGGAGATCCTCAAGGGCGTCGACCTCACCGTGAAGCAGGGCGAGACGCACGCCATCATGGGCCCCAACGGCTCCGGCAAGTCGACCCTCGCCTACGCCCTGGCCGGTCACCCCAAGTACACCGTGTCCGGCGGCAGCGTCACCCTCGACGGCGAGGACGTCCTGGAGATGACCGTCGACGAGCGCGCCCGCGCCGGCCTGTTCCTCGCCATGCAGTACCCGGTCGAGGTCCCCGGCGTCTCCGTCTCCAACTTCCTGCGCACCTCCGCCACCGCCATCCGCGGTGAGGCGCCCAAGCTGCGCCACTGGGTGAAGGAGGTCAAGGAGACCATGGAGCGCCTCCACATGGACCCCGCCTTCGCCGAGCGCAACGTCAACGAGGGCTTCTCCGGCGGTGAGAAGAAGCGCCACGAGATCCTCCAGCTGGAGCTGCTCAAGCCCAAGGTCGCGATCCTCGACGAGACCGACTCCGGCCTGGACGTCGACGCGCTGCGCATCGTCTCCGAGGGCGTCAACCGGGTCCGCGAGTCCGGCGAGGTCGGCACCCTGCTGATCACGCACTACACGCGCATCCTGCGCTACATCAAGCCCGACTACGTCCACGTGTTCGCCGACGGCCGGATCGCCGAGTCCGGCGGCGCCGAGCTCGCGGACAAGCTGGAGAACGAGGGCTACGAGGCTTACGTGAAGGGTGGCGCATCCGAGTGACACAGCTGCCGGGCCTCCTCGACACCGAGGCGATCCGCAAGGACTTCCCGATCCTGGACCGCCAGCTCCACGACGGGCGGAAACTGGTCTACCTGGACAACGCGGCGACCAGCCAGAAACCCCGTCAGGTACTGGACGCGCTCAGCGAGTACTACGAGCGCCACAACGCCAACGTCCACCGTGGCGTACACGTCCTCGCCGAGGAGGCCACGGCGCTGTACGAGGGCGCACGCGACAAGGTCGCCGCGTTCATCAACGCGCCCAGCCGCGACGAGGTGATCTTCACCAAGAACGCCTCCGAGTCGCTCAACCTCGTGGCGAACATGCTCGGCTGGGCCGACGAGCCCTACCGGGTGGACCACGAGACCGAGATCGTCATCACGGAGATGGAGCACCACTCCAACATCGTGCCGTGGCAGCTGCTCGCGCAGCGCACCGGCGCCAAGCTGAAGTGGTTCGGCCTCACCGACGACGGCCGCCTCGACCTGTCCAACATCGACGAGATCATCACCGAGAAGACGAAGGTCGTCTCCTTCGTGCTGGTGTCCAACATCCTGGGCACCGTCAACCCGGTCGAGGCGATCGTGCGCCGCGCCCAGGAGGTCGGCGCCCTGGTGTGCATCGACGCCTCCCAGGCGGCGCCGCACATGCCGCTGGACGTACAGGCCCTCCAGGCCGACTTCGTGGCCTTCACCGGCCACAAGATGTGCGCTCCGACCGGCATCGGCGTCCTGTGGGGCCGCCAGGAGCTGCTTGAGGACCTGCCTCCGTTCCTCGGCGGCGGCGAGATGATCGAGACCGTGTCGATGAGCTCGTCGACGTACGCCCCGGCCCCGCACAAGTTCGAGGCGGGCACCCCGCCGGTCGCGCAGGCGGTCGGCATGGGCGCGGCGATCGACTACCTGAGCGCCATCGGCATGGACAAGATCCTCGCCCACGAGCACGCCATCACCGAGTACGCCGTCAAGCGCCTGTCCGAGGTCCCGGACCTGCGCATCATCGGCCCCGCCACGGCCGAGGAGCGCGGCGCCGCGATCTCCTTCGTGCTGGGGGACATCCACCCGCACGACGTGGGCCAGGTCCTCGACGAGCAGGGCATCGCGGTCCGGGTCGGCCACCACTGCGCGCGGCCGGTCTGCCTCCGGTACGGAATTCCCGCGACCACGCGAGCGTCGTTCTATCTGTACTCCACGCCGGCCGAGATCGACGCTCTGGTCGACGGACTGGAGCACGTACGGAACTTCTTCGGCTGAGGGATTGGCGAGCGATCGGATGAAGCTGGATTCGATGTACCAGGAAGTCATCCTGGACCACTACAAGAACCCGCACGGGCGGGGCTTGCGGGATGGCGACGCCGAGGTGCACCACGTCAACCCGACGTGCGGCGACGAGATCACGCTGCGCGTGAAGTACGACGGCACGACGATCAGCGACGTCTCCTACGAGGGGCAGGGCTGCTCCATCAGCCAGGCCTCCGCCTCCGTGCTGAACGAGCTGCTGGTCGGAGAAGAGCTCGCCAGGGCGCAGACGATCCAGGAGACCTTCCTGGAACTGATGCAGTCCAAGGGGAAGATCGAACCCGACGACGCGATGGAGGAGATCCTGGAGGACGCGGTCGCGTTCGCCGGGGTCTCCAAGTACCCGGCCCGGGTCAAGTGCGCCCTCCTCAGCTGGATGGCGTGGAAGGACGCGACGGCCCAGGCACTGGGCACCGACGCCGAAAGGACAACGGCATGAGCGAGACCGTGGAGATGAAACCGGCCTCCGAGGAGGAGGTCCGCGAGGCCCTGATGGACGTCGTCGACCCCGAACTGGGCATCGACGTCGTCAACCTCGGCCTGATCTACGGCGTCCACGTCGACGACGGCAATGTGGCGACCGTCGACATGACCCTCACGTCCGCGGCCTGCCCGCTGACGGACGTCATCGAGGACCAGGCCAAGTCCGCGACGGACGGCCTGGTCAACGAGCTGCGCATCAACTGGGTCTGGATGCCCCCGTGGGGCCCCGACAAGATCACGGACGACGGTCGTGAGCAGCTGAGGGCGCTCGGCTTCAACGTCTGAGCCGACGCACGGCCGACCGGTCGGCCGCACGCACGTCGGAGGAACGGCGGGTGACCCCTTGTGGGGGGCACCCGCCGTTCCTCTTTTCCCTTCTCCGTGCTGGTGCGGGCGTTCGTTGTGTACGCTCGTACATATGGGATACCTGCTGCTCGCCGGAGCGATCGTCGCGGAGGTGGGCGCCACCACCGCCATGAAGTACAGCGACGGCTTCAGCAGACTCTGGCCCTCGCTGCTGACCCTGCTCGGCTACGTGGTCTCCTTCAGCCTGCTCGCCCAGACACTGCGCACCCTCTCCATCGGCACGGCGTACGCCATCTGGGCCGGGGTGGGCACCGCCGCCATCGCCGCGATCGGCGTCCTGTTCATGGGGGAGGGGCTCACCGCGGTCAAGGCCCTCGGCATCGCGCTGATCATCGTGGGCGTGGTCGTGCTCAACCTCGGCGGCGCGCACTGATGGCCCGGCGGTACGACCCCGAGCGGCGCCGGCGGATCATCGACGCGGCGATCCGGGTGGTCGGCAGGAGCGGTATCGCGGGGCTCAGCCACCGCAGCGTCGCAGCCGAGGCCGATGTGCCGCTCGGCTCCACGACGTACCACTTCAAGACCCTCGACGAGCTGATGGTCGCCGCGCTGCGCCAGGCGAACGAGGGCTTCGCCAAGGCCATCGCCTCACGCGGCGGCCTGGAGGACACGCGCACCGACCTGGCGACCGAACTCGCCGGGCTGCTCGGCGAATGGCTCGCCGGCGAGCGCACCGGCGTCGAGCTGGAGTACGAACTGTATCTGGCCGCCCTGCGCCGGCCCGCGCTGCGCCCCGTGGCGGCCGAGTGGTGCGAGGACGTCACCGTGCTGCTGTCCCGCCGCACGGACCCGGTCACGGCCCGCGCCCTGGTCGCCCTGATGGACGGCATCTGCCTCCAGGTACTGCTGACCGGCACGCCGTACGACGAGGCGTACGCGCGGGAGATGCTGGACCGGGTCATTTCCGGTACCTGAGACGGCGCGACACCGGTTCGCATCGCCGGGCCCTGGCCGGTTAGGTTGCCCTCATGACCGACACGACTGCTCAGAGCACCACCGGCGCGGTGGCCGCCGGCCTCGCCACCCTCGCCGCCGACGGCACCGTCCTCGACACCTGGTTCCCCGCCCCGGAACTCTCCGCCGCGCCCGGCCCGTCCGGCACCGAGCGGCTCTCCGCCGAGCGCGCCGCCGAGCTGCTCGGCGGCGGCGCGACCGCGGCGATCGGGCCGGACGCCCGCCGGGGCGTCGAGGTGGTCGCGGTCCGCACGGTCATCTCCTCGCTCGACGCGAAGCCGGTCGACGCCCACGACGCCTACCTGCGCCTCCACCTGCTCTCGCACCGCCTGGTGAAGCCGCACGGCCAGAACCTGGAGGGCATCTTCGGCTTCCTCGCCAACGTCGCCTGGACCTCGCTCGGTCCGGTCGCCGTCGACGACATCGAGAAGGTGCGGCTGAACGCCCGCGCCGAGGGCCTGCACCTGGCCGTGACGTCCATCGACAAGTTCCCCCGGATGACGGACTACGTCACTCCCAAGGGCGTCCGCATCGCCGACGCGGACCGGGTCCGCCTGGGCGCCCACCTCGCCGAGGGCACCACGGTCATGCACGAGGGCTTCGTCAACTTCAACGCGGGCACCCTCGGCACCTCGATGATCGAGGGTCGCATCTCCGCGGGCGTCGTCATCGGCGACGGCTCGGACATCGGCGGCGGCGCCTCCACCATGGGCACGCTGTCCGGCGGCGGCAACGTGATCATCTCCATCGGAGAGCGCTGCCTGATCGGCGCCGAGGCGGGTGTGGGCATCCCGCTCGGCGACGAGTGCGTGGTCGAGGCCGGCCTGTACGTCACCGCGGGCACCCGGGTGACCATGCCCGACGGCGAGGTCGTCAAGGCCCGCGCGCTGTCCGGCGCCTCCAACATCCTCTTCCGCCGCAACTCGCTCACCGGCACGGTCGAGGCCCGCCCGAACAACGCGGTCTGGGGCGGCCTCAACGACGTCCTGCACAACCACAACTGACCACCGGCAGCCAGCCCCACCTGACCTGTCGTACCGGTCAGCACCGAGCGCCCTCCCACGGCCCCAGAACGGCCCGGGAGGGCGCTCGTGCGTGAACAGGGGCCCCGGCATCGCTCGTGCCGGCATTCGTCGTCCCGCCGGTGCGGGAGCCGGAGGTCAGCTCGCGTACACGACGATCAGGCCCAGAGCCGCGAACGACACGGCGGACGAGCCGAGCAGCGTCAGCACCGCCGGGACCGCCGCCGTCAGCCGCTCCCCGCCCTTGCGCCGGACCGAACGGAACACCATGTGGGCCAGGGCGAGCGGCAGCGCCACGAGGGCGAGGAAGACCAGCAGCGCCGAGAGCCGGCTGAACACGGTGGTGCCGGTGTCGGTGACCAGGTGCCGGGCGGCTGCGCCGAGAACGACCGCCGGGTAGGCCAGCAGACCGAACGAGAGGACAGACGCCACGGCGACGGTCAGTCCTTCGGTCAGCCGCTCGGCACACGCACGCTCCTGGCGCACTTCCGTTGCCACGCTGTCCTCCATGCCCACTCCCAGGTGCCGAAGTTCGGTCGCCGCCGGCTCAACCGACCCCAGGTTCAACGGTGTCCGGCTCCACAGAAGTGTCACATGGCCCTCTCGGCTCCCATCTGCGAGCAGCCCGGATACAACCCTTGCGGTCCGTCGCGGGTCAGAGACGTTGCGATGAGGTGAGGACCTTCGTGCGGCCGGGCCACAGGGATGGCATACGATGCGTGTTCATCTCGTGAAGATCAAATAATAGGATGTACACCTCATGGCAATTCGTGCCTCGTACCGTTCCCTTCGCGGCATATCCGCCGTTGTCGCCCTGCTCGCGATCGGTGCGGTGGGATGCTCGGACGTCTCCGACGCCGTCGACAGTGCCAAGAACGGCGCGAAGAAGGTGGCTCGCCAGCGCTCGGTGTTCTCGCTGGACCTCGGCGACTGCTACAACCCGAACGGCAAGGCCGAGGGGGAGGCGTACGCCGTCGAGATCGTGCCCTGCGACGAGGCGCACGAGGGCCAGGTCGTCGGCGAGTTCGCGATCGACGAGGGCAAGGAGTACCCCGGCGACGACGAGGTCGCGACGATCGCGGACGAACGCTGCCCGGTCGAGGCGCAGAAGTACGCCCCGGACACCTGGGCGCTCCCCAAGGGTGTCGACCTCTACTACTACACCCCCACCAAGGAGAGCTGGGCGACGGGTGACCGCGCGGTGAGCTGCACCTACACCGCGGAGAAGGGCACGTTCAAGGGCTCGCTGGACACCGTGAAGTCCCTCAAGCCCGAGCAGGCCACGTACCTCAAGGGTTCGAACGCGGTCTACGAGGCCCTGTGGGCGAACCAGCCCGAGAAGGACACCGTCGAGGACGACCTGGCCGGCTACAAGGCGCAGGCCAAGGCCGTCGCGGCCGCCCTCGACGCACACCTCAAGGGCCTGGAAGGCATCGAGGGCACCGAGGTCGGCAAGCTCCACGCGACGCTGACGAAGGCGGCCGGGAACTGGAAGAAGGCCGCGAACGCCGCCGACGTCGACGCGTTCTACACCGCCTACGACCCGGCGTTCACCGACATCGACCCGAACGAGTCGGTCGCCGCCCGCAAGGAACTGGGCCTGGCCACCACCGTCCCGGCCGACGAGGCCGACGTCTGGGCGGGCTGATGCTCCGTCGGATGAGCGGGGCCGTGCCCGTCAAGGACCGGCCCCGCTTCCTGGTGATTTGAGTCGGAGATTCGCCGACAGTGGACGGCGAATCTCCGACTCGGCCCACCAGGTCGGCTCATGTGAGTGCGCGGGGGCGGAGTCACCGATATGTCGGACCGGTCGAGCTGAAGGCCGCGGTCCTGCCCGGCAGCGGCGGATGCCGGATCAACTCGGCGGCTGACTTGGGAAGCTGGGGCGCTGAGCGATCGGCAGTGGAACCGGCCGAACCGTTCACCTTCGTGGTCGGAACGGACGGTGTGCTTCGGTCGGCGCCGCGGCGAAGCGAGCACGTGGCCTGTGCCGGCGGAGCAATGGTTCTGAGCGCCGGCGAGATCGGCTTCTTGCGCGCGGCAGGCCTCAGCCGCGGCGGGGCGTCTTCGATCAGACGGTCGGGTCGGGCATGATCTCCCGGACCTCCTGCGCGCAGCGGCACGCGGCGGCGATCTTGGCAGCCCACTCCAGCGCGTCCTCGCGTGAGGGCACATCGATGATCGAGAACCCGCCGAGCACCGCCTTGGTCTCCGGGTACGGGCCGTCGGTGACGGTCCCGTCGGTGGCCACGACGCTCGCCTGCTGCCTTTCCAGTCCACCGCCGAAGACCCACACACCGGCGTCTCGAGCCTTACGCACCACCTCGTGCGAGGCCTCGGCCACCTCGGGCAACTCCTCCTCGGGGAAGGTCATCGCGCCGTCATCGAACGAGATCAGGTACCGCGCCATCCATGGCTCCCTCGGCCGGTGGCCTCCTTCGGACGCCTCTCACCCTACGACGAACGCCTCCCTCCAGAGCCGACATTCTCCCCGGCTTCCGCAACAGGCTCCAGCGCCCGCTGTGGCATGTCGGGGCGCCGCGTGGAGCCGTCGTAGCTGCGGCACCCCTGCCTGCCCGCCGCCCTGTCCACCCACCGCACCCCCGGTCCCCGCACCCTGGCCTTCCTGGAGCGCGCGCTCACCGCCCTGCGGCCCACCGGGCTGGACGGTGCGGCGAAGCTGGAGATCTTCGCCCAGCTCACGGCATTCGTGGCCGGGCACGCCGCTCACGAGATCGCGCAGGCCGCGGCCGCGCGGTCGCCCGACCGAGCGGCAGCCGAAGCCCGCTACCTCGCCGCCGTCGCCGCGGACGGCCGCCACCCGGAACTCGCCGAAGCCCTCTCCGCCCCCGGACGCCCGCTCGCCCCCGAAGCCACCTTCACCCGATTCCTCAACCGCCTTGTCGACGGCCTCACCACGGACTGATCCCGGCCGCCTGCCTCGACCGTGAGAATGGTCGAATCCGGTTTCCGGCCCGGGGGCCGGGCGGAAATCAGGTGCGTGTGAATCACCGGGCATGTCAGGCTCCGCCCGTGGACCGGGAACAGATCTCCAGGCGTGCTCATGCGGACCATCCGATCGCAGCCCCGCTCGACGACGACTCGGTGCGCCGACTGCTGGAACGCGGTCTCTCGCGCGGTGGCGAGCGCGTACTCGACCTCGGCTGCGGCGGCGGGGAGTGGCTCCTGCGTGCCCTGACCATGCAGTCGCAGCTGCGGGCCGAGGGCGTCGACATCTCCAAGAGCTCGTTGGCACACGCGCGTCAGGCCGCGCGTCGGCTCGGCGTGGAGGACCGCATGGTCCTCCACCATCAGGACGCTGCGCGTTTCGTCGCCTCCCGCGCCTTCGACCTGGTGCTCTGTGTGGGAGCCACGCACGCTTTCGGCGGCCTGCTCCCCACTCTTGCGGCGGCGCGTGAGCACCTGGCCCCTGGGGGGTGCGTTCTGGTCGGTGAGGGATTCTGGGACCAGGAGCCCTCTTCCGAGGCTGTCGAGCTGCTCGGGGACCTCGCCGACCTGCCGACCACGCTGGATCGGGTCGTCGCGGACGGGTGGACGCCTGTCCAGGGGCATATCAGCACCCGTCAGGAGCTCGACGACTACGAGTGGGCCTGGACGGGGTCGCTGGCCTCATGGGCCCTGGACCATCCCGGCGATCCGGACAGCGCCCAGGCGCTCGAGGCAGCCACCACTCACCGCGACCAGTGGTTGCGTGGCTACCGGGACGTGCTGGGCTTCGTCTGCCTCATCCTGCGTCCGACGCGGGACTGAACTCTGGGCGGGAGCTGCGCCGGTGGCGGCGGTCAGGGTGTGGTCAGGGTCTCGTGGAGGGACCTGAGGGTGGCGGTCGTCTCGGGGGACGCGGGGCGTAGGGGTGGGCGGACCGGGCCTGCGGGGAGGTTCAGGGTGGTGAGGAGGGCCTTGGCGGTGACGGTGCCGGGGAGGCCGTTCGCCATCATCGCCTCGATGAGGGGGGTGGCCCGCTGCTGGAGGTCGGCCGCGAGGGCCGTGTCGCCCGCGTCGAACGCGTCGAGGACGGCGCGCAGGTGGTCCGGGACCGCGTTCGCGACCGTACTGATGTAGCCCGAGCCGCCGACCGCGTACAACGCCAGGATGTGTTCCTCGCAGCCCGCGTAGTAGGCGAGGTCGGTGCGGGCGAGGATCTTCTGGGCGGCCAGGAAGTCGTACGAGCAGTCCTTGACCGCCACGATCCCGGGGTGCTCGGCGAGCCGGAGCAGGGTGTCGGGTTCGATGCGGGTGCCGGTTCGGGCCGGGATGTCGTACAGGGCGATAGGGAGGTCCGTGGCGTCCGCGATCGTGCGGAAGTGCGCCTCGACCGCGTCCTGCGGAGGGCGGCTGTAGTACGGGGCGACGACCAGGAGGCCGTCCGCGCCGGCCTTCTCGGCCTCGCGGGCGAGGGCGGCGGTGTGCGCGGTGTCGGCGGTGCCTACGCCGGCGACGATCGAGGCGCGGCTGCCCACGGCCTCCCGTACCGCCGCGATGAGGGCCGACTTCTCCGCGTCCGTGGTGGTCGGGGACTCGCCCGTCGTACCGGAGAGCACCAGGCCGTCGCAGCCGCGGGTCACCAGGTGGTCGGCCAGGCGTCCGGCGCCGTCCAGGTCCAGGGCGCCCGTGGGGGTGAAGGGGGTGACCATGGCGCAGAGGGCGCGGCCGAAGGGGAGCGGGGGTGTCGGTGGGGTCATGGCGGTAGTGTCCGCCCGAGCGATCGTGTAGCACTACTTAAAATTGCTGTCGATTATCAGTAAGCATCGGTGATGGATGGGCGGGCTTGATAGCCGGCGCGCGGGGTGGGTACTTGGGTGTTCCCGACCGAGAGGAGGCGGAGCACCGTGACCGCAACCATCGAGCGACGGCCGGTCCGCGACGAGGACCACAGTGTGGGTGAGCTCGTCGGACAGGCCACCGAGCAGGTCTCCCGGCTGGTACGGCAGGAAGTGGCCCTGGCCAAGATCGAGCTGGCCGAGAAGGGCCGCCGTGCCGGGCGCGGCGGCGGCATGCTGGGCGCCGCGGGCGCCTTCGCGTACGCGGGACTGCTCGGGGCGGCCGCCACCGGTGCGGCAGCGCTCGCGCTGGTCCTGCCGGTGTGGGCGGCGGCGCTGATCATCACGGCCGTGCTGTTCGTGATCGCCGGCGTGCTGGCCGTGCTCGGCCGGGGACAGCTGCGGAAGGCCACACCCGCGACGCCGGAGCGGACGCTGGGCAGCGTGAAGGCCGACGTGGAGGAGATCAAGGGAAGGGCACACCGATGACGCGGGAGGTGAAGGGTGCGGGCAGGCCCGCGCAGGCGGAGGGTCACGGAACCGGTTCCGGGTCCCACATCGAGCCCGGGAGCCGTCAGGATGCCGCCCGCGGAGCCAAGGGGCCGGACGAGCTGCGGCAGGAGATCGAACGGACCCGTCACGAACTCGGTGACACGGTGGAGCAGTTGGCCGGAAAGATGGACGTCAAGGGGCAGGCGATGGCCCGGGTGGAGGAGCTGCGCGACCGGGCCGGGGCGATGACCGTACAGCTGCGGAGCAGTGCCACGCAGGCCCGCCGGGCGGGGACGCGGAAGCCGTGGCCGGTGATGATCGCCGGCGGGACGGTGGCCGGGCTGGCGGCGACAGCCGGGATGGAGGTGCTGCGGCGGCGCGGGGCGCACTGAGGGCCGACCGAGCGGGCCGGGTGGGTACGGCCGAGGGCCGGCCGAACAGGGGATGTTCGGCCGGCCCTCGCTGCGGCGGTGCACGCCCTACGGGCGGAAGCGCAGGATCTGCGGGTCGTGGTCGCTGATCTGGTCGTGGAACTCGGCGTTGATGTGCACGCTGTCGTACGAGAACGCGCCGCCGCGGCGGATCGACGGGCTGATCAGGATCTGGTCCAGGACCTGACTGTTGCCCTGGTAGACGTAAGAGTAACGCTCGCTCTTCGGCAGGGACTTGACGGCCGACCAGAGAGTGCCGTCGCCCTCGAGGATCTTCGTGGTCCGGGAGAACTCGAAGTCGTTGATGTCGCCCAGGGAGACGACGTGCGCGTTCTTCTGCGTCTTGAGGATCTTCGCGGTGAAGTCGTGGACCGCCTTCGCCTGGAGGTGGCGCTGGGTCTCGGAGCCGCGCGACGGCGGCTGGTACTGCGAGGTCAGACTCTGGTCGCCGCCCTTGGAGGCGAAGTGGTTGGCGATCACGATGACCGTGCGGCCCCGGAAGACGAACTCGCCGGCCAGCGGCTTGCGGCTGTTCTCGAAGGCCTTGGACGTGGGGTCGATCCGGCCGGGGGAGTGCGTCAGGGCCGCCTTGCCGCGCACCTCGGTGACGTCGACGGGCGTGGTGGCGTCGCCGCCCGCGCGGTCGGTGAAGGAGACCCGCTCTGGGGCGAAGAGGAACACCTGACGGATGTTGCCGCCCGGTTCGCCGCCGTCGGCCTTGTCCGCCGGGTCGACGGAGCGCCAGTCGTAGCGCGGGCCGCCGGCCGCCTCGATCGCGTCGATCAGCTCGGCCATCGTCTCGTCGGCGGCGACCGTGCCGTCGTCGGTGGAACCGTTGTTGTCCTGGATCTCCTCCAGGGACACGATGTCGGGCGACTTCAGATTGCGCACGATCGCGTCGGCGTGCGCGGCGAAGGTGTCGTCGGACGGGTCGAGGTTCTCCACGTTGTAGGTGGCGATCGCCAGCTCACCGGTGTGCTGCCGACGGGTGGACTCGCGCCGCTGGTCCTTTCCCTTCAGCGTGCCGAGTTCGCCCGCCACGAGCGTGTAGCCGCCGAACTGGTTGAAGTCCAGCGGGCCCGCGGTGGTGCCGGCGAGGGTGTCGCCGACGTTCGCGTCGGGGAAGTCCGCGGCCCGGCCCAGGGACTGGATCTGCAGACGGCCGGTGTTCCGGTCGTCGTAGGAGCCGTAGACCGTGCCGCCGCGGAGGTTGCGGTTCTCCCACGGCTTCACGGTGACCCAGAGTTCGGTGTACGGGTCGGTGGCGCCGACCACCCGGGCGTCGGAGACCCGGACGTTCATGCCCTCCAGGGACTCGTAGAGGTCCAGGGCGTACCGCTCGGGGCGCAGCGGGAGCGCGTTGACCGAGCCGTTCGCGGCGGGGTCGCCGGCCGGGGCGTAGGCGGCGGGGACGGACCGCGCGTCGATCCCGGTGGCGGCCGGGACCGGGTTGCCGCGGGAGACGACGGTGACCGTGGGGCGGGTGATCTCCGTCAGCGACTGGTTGCCGGAGGCCGTGCCGCCGGGGACGAACTCCGTGACCGTGCCGGACACCGTGACGGCGTCGCCGACGGCGACCCCCTGGGGGGTCGAACCGGTGAAGACGAAGACGCCCTCACTGGTGGCCGGGTCGGCGTCCGGGTTCGGGTCCTGGATCCAGAAGCCGCGGGACGAGCCGTAGGTGCGGACACCGGTGACGATTCCGGTCACGTCGGTGACCTGCTGTCCGGCGTACGGCGATATCCGGGTGTCGCCCTGGATGTCGTGGATGCGCACGGACTCCGCGTGCGCCGGGGAGGTGAGGACGGCCCACTGGGCGGCGGTCGCCGCGCAGACGGCGGCGACGGTGAGCGCGGCGAGGCGCGCGGACGACTTGCTCGGCAACGGATTCCCTCCGGGAAACGTGATGAGTGCCGGGGCGAGAGTGGCAGGTGCGACGTGCGGGGCGTGCATGCGGGACATGCGGGACGGGGTGGGCCCGTACGGGTCCGGTGAACCACCGTCCGCCGTTTTCTACGCGCGTCAATCTCCAGCCTGGCCAGGCCACTTGTCAAGGTTTCAGCCCTGTACGGAGGTTGAAGGAGAGGTGAAGCGGGCGGCTTGAGTGGAAATCCGTCTAGGCTGAGCGGTTGAGTCACAAGAGGCGCCGAGGACAGCACCTAGGAGAAACAGCCGATGTCAGACAGCTCCACCCTGCCGCCGGCGCGGCTGCACCCCGACGCGGAGCTGGCGCGTGAAGCACTGTCCACGCCGTTGCTGTCCCGGGCGGCCCGGCTCGCCCGCTGGGCCGGACCCGCGACCCGGGTCGACGCCGGTGGTGGGCTCGTCGACGAGCAGCTGCCCGCGGCGGCCGAGACGCTCGGGCTGAGCGGGGAGGAGGCCGCCGCCGACGCCAGTGAGGCATGGCGCGTCGCCGTGGACGCCGGGCTCGTCGACGTGGTCGACGAGGAGGAGGGCACCGTCACCGCGGGTGCCGACCTCGCGCTGCTCACCGGGGGCTCGCCGCAGGACGTCCTCACGGTCTGGCTCGCCGCCCTGGAGACGGTGCTCGCCGACGCGAGCGTGCCCGACCTGGACGGGCTCGTCGACGCCATCGCAGCCGGGGACGGATCCGGCGAACTCGACCTCTCCTCGCTCGACTGGGACCCCGAGGCCGAGGCGGAGTTCCTGGACGGGGTGCTCCGCAACCTCTACCTGCTGACCGCCGGAGAGGAAGGCCCTGCCGGGGCGTCGGTGCCGCTGCCCGCGCTGGCCGCGTCCGTGCTCGTCCCCGAGGACATGCCGGAGCCCACCGACGATGTCCTGCACCAGGTGTCCGACGCGATGATGCGGCTGGACGACCAGTTCCGCATGCTGGAGCCGGTCGGACTCGTGGAGTACCAGCCGGTCGACGAAGCACTGCTGGTCGAACCCGATGAAGAGCCCGCAGAGTCTGCGGAGCCTGCGGAACCCGAGGGGCCCGCGGAGTCGCAGGACGACACCGACGTCTCCCGCTACGGCGTGGTGCGGCTGACCCCGCTCGGGCTGTACGGGCTGCGCGCCCGGCTGCTGGAGGCCGGGTTCGAGGCACCGGCGGTCGGGGACCTCGCGGACAAGGGCGCCGACGCGCTGCTCGACGGCACGGCCGTGTTCCCGCCGGCGGCGGCCCACGCGGAGACCGAACAGTGGCTCGCCCGGCGTGAACCCCTCGCCGCGGCACGGGAGTTGCTGGCCGCGGCGCGCGGGAGCGGCAAGAGCGCCCCGCTGCGGCGGCTGCAGTGCCAGCAGGCGCTGTCGCTGGTCGGCCTCTCGGCCGAGCCCGCCCTGCGGGAGGTGCTCGACGACGCGGAACTCGGCGGGCTGGCCCGGGTGTGGCTGACCGAGCACGGGGCCACCGACGTCCCACCGCCCTCCGAGACGATGATCTTCTGGCTGACCGTCGACACGGTCGCCGCGCAGCTCGCCGCCGAGGGCAACTCCGAGGAACTGCGGGCCCTGGTGGAGGGACTGGCCCGCCAGCACAGCGGCTTCTTCGCCACGGCCTGGCGGGTGGAGCACCCGGCCACGGCGGAGGTGCTGGAGGCGATGGGCCGACTGCACCCGGACAAGAAGATCGCCAAGGAGGCCCGCAAGGCGGCCTTCAAGGCCCGGTCGCAGCACGGGGGTTGATGCTCTCCGGGCCCTCCCGCTCGGGGCAGGCCGTGCAGCGCGCACGGGGCCGGGTGGCCCCGTGCGGTTCACCGAAGCGGCCGCCGGGGTGCCCCGCGGAGTTCAACCGGCGTTCAGGCGCGGGCGGAAGCGTGGCGGCGTAAGAGGTCGGCCCCCCACGGCAACCCACCGCCACAGGAGACTCCATGTCACTCACCCGCAGGGACTTCGCCAGGACATCCGCGGTCGCCGGTGCCGGTGTCGCACTGGTGGGCAGCGTCGGCGCCCTCGCCTCCGCACCCAACGCCCTCGCGTCCCACGACGCCGAGAGCGTGGGGGAGGAGCGGGAGCAGGCCCGGCGGCACCACCCCGTGGTCGGCTACGGCCCCCTGGTCCCCGACCCCGACGGCATCCTCGCCCTGCCCGCCGGCTTCTCGTACCGCATCCTCACGTACACGGGCAGGACCCGGCTGGAGTCCGGCGAGTTCACCCCGTCCGACCACGACGGCACCGCCGCTTTCGAGGGTCCCCGCGGCACCACCCTCCTGGTCAACAACCACGAGATCGACGGCCCGCGCGACGAGGCGGAGCACCCGGTCCCGCTCGCCGAGGGCCTCGTCTACGACCCGGGTGCCCCCGGTGGCTGCACGGTCGTCGAGGTGCGTCCCGACGGCAGCGTCGCCGAGTGGGTGGGCATCGCCGGCACCGCCGACAACTGCGCGGGCGGCAGCACCCCCTGGGGCACCTGGCTCACCTGCGAGGAGAACTCCGACCGGGCCGGAGAGAACGGCATGACCAAGGACCACGGCTACGTCTTCGAGGTCGACCCGGCCGACCGGCGCGCCAACCGCGACCCCAAGCCGCTGAAGTTCTTCGGCCGTTACGACCACGAGGCTGTCGTCATCGACCCCAAGCGCGGCCACGCCTACCTCACCGAGGACGCCGACGAGCCCAACGGCCTGTTCTTCCGCTGGACCCCGCCCGGGGACTTCCGCCACGGCCCCGGCAGGTTCCGCACCCTCGCCGACGACGCGGGCGTCCTCCAGGCGCCCAAGTGCTACGACTCCGGCGGCCGGTTCGTCGACGACCTCTCCCGCGCCACGAGGACCGGCACGGTGTACGGCGTCGACTGGGTCGACGTACCGGACCGCGACGCGCGGACCGTCTCCGTGCGCGAGCAGTTCGGGCCCGGCGAGATCACCCGGGGCCGCAAGCTGGAGGGCATGTGGTGGGGCGACGGCGGGGCGTACTTCGTCTCCTCGTACGCCCGTGAGGAGAGCCCCGTTCAGCACGACGGCCAGGTGTGGTTCTACGACCCCCGGCGCCGCACCATGACCCTCAAGGTCCTGCTCGGCGTGAACCCCGACCCCGACAAGGACGGCGCCTTCGACGGCCCCGACAACATCACCGTCTCCCCGTACGGCGGGCTGGTCATCGCCGAGGACGGTGACGGCGTGCAGCACCTGTTCGGCGCCACCGACAGCGGACGCACCTACCCCATCGCCCGCAACGAGCTGAACATCGGCACCGAACAGGAGCCGGAGTTCAGCGAGTTCACCGGCGTCACCTTCTCGCCCGACGGTAAGACCCTGTATGCCAACATCCAGGAACCGGGCATCATGCTCGCCGTCACCGGCCCCTGGAAGCGCCAGAAGCGCAGCTGAACCCTCTGCGGAATTAATTGATTGGCCCGGCCCGCGGTCTTCCTTCTAAAGTCATGCCTGTCCAGGTGCGAAGGCAGGACCTACTTCCACTCTTAATGGGGCGGCCGCGGGTTCGAGTCCCGCCATCGGCACCACACGCCGGTGTAGCTCAGGGGCAAGAGCGCCACGTCGGTTCCGCCGACCTCGATCTCTGGACACCACAACTTCATCGCACCTCCCGGTGCGCAGGCGACGGCTCCTTCGTCGAGATCGAATCCAGGCCGCCGCCGACCTGGATCTCGGGAGGCTACGGCATTTGGTGGGTGCCCGGTGCGCAGGCAGCGGGTACTTCGGGATCAGGGACATATGCGGGTTCGAATCCCGTCATCGGCTCCGGGCCGGTGTGGCGGAAAGGGAAGACGCGCCTGACTGTCCCGTAGCCGATCTGTTTCTCGGGCATCCTCCATTTGTCGTGCCTCCCTCCGGAACTGGAAACAGAAAATGAATTCGGGGGAATTCGGCATGGCGCGATTCAACATCCGTGCGGCCAGGGCGCAGCCCACGTCGCGGGTGACCTCCACCGGCCGTGTACTGCGTACCCACGAGGGCGGCCGCGGCCGCGAGCGCGACCCGCGTTCCGAGCTCTACCTGCTCGCGGTTTCCCACTTCGTCACGCAGCAGACCTTCTACGAGAGCGGTGCCGACCGCGACGACCGCTTCGCGAAGCTCGTGCGCGAGCTCGCGGTCACCGACCCTGCCTGGACGGCCGGCCTGCTCGGCTGGCTGCGTGGCGAGGGCAACCTGCGGACCGCCTCCGTCGTGGGCGCCGCCGAGTACGTCAAGGCCCGCCTGGCGGCCGGCGCGACCGACGGCCCGTCGAACCGGCAGGTCGTGGACTCCGTACTGCGGCGGCCGGACGAGCCCGGCGAACTGCTCGCCTACTGGACCGCCCGGTACGGCCGCAGCATCCCCAAGCCTGTGAAGCGGGGCATCGCCGACGCGGTGCGCCGTCTCTACAGCGGCAAGGCGCTGCTGAAGTACGACACCGCGTCCAAGGGCTATCGCTTCGGCGACATCCTCAACCTGGTGCACGCCGCCCCCGACCCGGACAAGCCGTGGCAGGGCGAGCTGTTCCGGTACGCCCTCGACCGCCGGCACCACCCGGACTCCGCGGTGCCGCCCGTCTCGGACCGTCTCCTCACCGCGCACCGCGCGCTGATGGCGCTGCCCGTCGAGGCGCGGCGCGCGGTCGTCACCGCGCCCGACGGGGCCGAGCGGCTGGCAGCGGCGGGCATGACCTGGGAGGCGCTGGCCGGTTGGCTGCAGGGGCCGATGGACCGGGCGGCCTGGGAGGCCGTCATTCCGTCCATGGGGGTCATGGCCCTCGTGCGCAACCTGCGCAACTTCGACACGGCCGGGGTCTCGGACGAGGTCGCGGAGCGGGTCGCCGCCCGGATCGCCGATCCGGCAGAGGTCGCGCGGTCGCGGCAGTTCCCCTTCCGGTACCTCGCCGCCCACCGGCATGCTCCGTCGCTGCGCTGGTCGTACCCGCTGGAGCGGGCACTCGGTCACTCGCTGGCCCAGGTGCCCGCGCTGCCCGGCCGCACCCTGGTGCTCGTCGACCGGTCGGGCTCCATGTTCCACTCGCGGCTGTCCGACCGTTCGGAGCTCACCCGCGCGGACGCGGCGGCGGTCTTCGGCACGGCACTCGCCCTGCGGGCGGCCGACGCGGACCTCGTCGAGTTCGGCTCGATCAGCAAGCGGGTGCGGTTCCGCGAGGGCGAGTCGGTGCTGAAGGTGCTCGGCCGTTTCGGGGACCTGGGCGGCACCGACACCACCGCGGCGGTGCGCCGGCACTACCGGAAGCACGACCGGGTGCTGATCGTCACCGACGAGCAGTACACCCACAGCCACCACGGCGACCCGACCGAGCAGGTCCCGGCCGGAGTCCCGGTCTACACCTGGAACCTCGCCGGCCACCGGGCGGGCCACGGCCCTTCGGGCACAGCGGACCGGCACACCTTCGGGGGGCTTTCGGACGCCTCCTTCCGGATGGTCCCGCTGCTCGAGGCCGGGCGGGACGCCGACTGGCCGTGGGTCGTCTGAGCCGGTCCCCGGGGAGGCCCGGCTCACGGTCTTGTCGGCGCACCCACTGACATCTAACATTTCAGTTATGGAGGCCATGCGACCCGTACGGCGCACCCTGCTCAGGGAGCGTGCCTACGAAGCGATTCGGGACGCCATCGTGGCCGGGGAGATCGAACCCGGGGCGGTGGTGCGGGACGCCGAGCTCGCCGAGCGGCTCGGGCTGTCCCGCGCACCGGTGCGCGAGGCGTTCTCGCGACTGGTCGACGAGGGGCTGCTGGAGAGCAAGCCGCAGAGCTACACCCGCGTGACCCCCCTGGTCGCCGGTGACGTCCGGGACGCGGCGGCCGTCGTCGGCGCCATGCACGAACTGGTCACCCGCGTCGCCGTACCGCGGCTGCGCGAGGCCGACGTGGACCTCATGCGTGCCGCCAACGAGCGGTTCGCCGCCGCCGTACGGGCCGGCGACGTGGACGGCGCGCTGCGCGCCGACGACGAACTGCACGACGTACTCGTACGGGCGAGCGGCAACCGCGCCGCCGCCGCGACCGCCGCCCGCTACACCCCCCTCATCCGTCGGCTGGAACGGCAGCGCTTCGGCGAGGGCGGCACCTGCCGTTCCGCCGGGCTGCACGAACGGCTGATCGAGGCCTGCGCGGCCGGAGATCCGGACGAAGCGGTCCGGGTCACGGCGGAGATCTGGCGGGGCCTGGAAGAGCTCGCCGACGTTCCCGAGGCTCCCTGACGGAAGGATCGCCCATGTCCCTGTCTGCCTACGAGCGTTACCCCCTGCTCTTCGGACCCTCGCCCGTGCATCCGCTGGAGCGGCTGACCGCGCACCTCGGCGGCGCCACCCTGTGGGCCAAGCGTGAGGACTGCAACTCCGGTGTGGCCTACGGCGGGAACAAGACCCGCAAGCTCGAGTACCTGGTCGCCGACGCGCTCGCCCAGGGCTGCGACACCCTGGTCTCCATCGGTGGGGTGCAGTCCAACCACACCCGCCAGGTCGCCGCCGTCGCCGCCCGCGCCGGACTGGGGTGCGTACTGGTGCAGGAGAGCTGGGTGGAGTGGCCGGACGCCGTGTACGACAAGGTCGGCAACATCCTGATCAGCCGGCTCGCCGGAGCCGATGTGCGCCTGGTGCGGGCCGGTTTCGGGATCGGCTTCAAGGAGAGCTGGGAGCAGGCGCTCAGGGAGGTCGAGGAAGCCGGCGGCAAGCCCTACGCCGTCCCGGCCGGCGCCTCCGACCATCCGCTCGGCGGGCTCGGCTTCGCCAACTGGGCGCAGGAGGTCGCCGAGCAGGAGCGGGAGCTGGGCGTCTTCTTCGACACCGTGATCGTGTGCTCGGTCACCGGGTCCACCCAGGCCGGCATGGTCGCCGGTTTCCGCGCCCTGGAGGAGGCGGGCGGGCGCCCCCGGCGGGTGATCGGGATCGACGCGTCGGCGGCACCCGTCCGCACCCGCGAACAGATCGCGCGGATCGCGCAGAACACCGGTCGGCTCATCGGGGTCAAGGCCGAGTTGACCGAGGACGACGTCGAACTGGACGAGCGGTACCACGCGGGCACCTACGGGATCCCCGACGACACCACGCTGGACGCGATGCGGCTCGCGGCCCGCACGGAGGGGATGGTCACCGACCCCGTGTACGAGGGCAAGTCGATGGCCGGGCTGATCGACCTGGTGTCCCGCGGCGAGATCGGCCGCGAGTCCACCGTGCTCTACGCCCACCTGGGCGGGCAGCCCGCGCTGAACGCGTACAGCGCGCTGTTCTGAGTGGCCGGTGAGCAGCCGGTTCTGAGCGGGCGCCCCATGGCCGGGGCGCCCGCGGGCTCGTAGGCGTGGCTACAGCGACTGGGCGGCGGGCTTGACCATGCCCCGTACCGTGCGGGACTTCACGAACTCGCCCATCGCGGTCATCTCCCACTCGCCGGAGAACTGGCGGATCAGCTTCGCCATCATCACGCCCGTCTGCGGCTCGGCGGAGGTGAGGTCGAAGCGGACCAGTTCCTCACCGGTGGTGGCGTCCAGGAGACGGCAGTACGCCTTGGCCACCTGGGTGAACTTCTGGCCGGAGAACGAGTTGACCGTGAAGACCAGACCGGTGACGTCCTGCGGGAGGCGGCCGAGGTCCACCGTGATCGTCTCGTCGTCCCCGCCGCCCTCGCCCGTGAGGTTGTCGCCGGAGTGCTGGATCGCGCCGCCCACGATCTGGAGCTTGCCGAAGTAGCAGCTGTCGACGTGGTTGCGCTGCGGGCCGTAGGCGATGACCGAGGCGTCGAGGTCGATGTCCTTGCCCCGGTAAGCGGGCTCCCAGCCTAGGCCCATCCGGACCTGCGAGAGCAGCGGTCGGCCGCCCTTCATCAGGGAGACGGTCTGGTTCTTCTGGAGGCTGACCCGGCCCTTGTCCAGGTTGATCTTCCCGGTGCCGGGTGCGGCGGCGGGCGGCGCCGGGGGAGCGGTGGGCGCCGGCGGGGCCTGCGGGGCGGACATCGGCGGGGCCGGCGGGGTCACCGGCGGCTGCACGGCGGGCGGGGGCGGAGTGGCCGGCTGGGCGGGGGCGACCGGCTGGGTGGGAGCGGCCGGTTCCTCGACCATGACTCCGAAGTCGGTGGCGATGCCGGCCAGGCCGTTGGCGTACCCCTGGCCGACCGCGCGGACCTTCCAGGCGCCGTTGCGCAGGTAGATCTCGACGACCACCAGGGCGGTCTCGGTGCCGAGGCGCGGGGGCGTGAAGGTGGCCAGGACCGCGTTGTCGTCGGCGCTCCGGACGGTGGCCGTCGGTTCGATGCCCTGGAACGTCTGGCCCTGGGCGTCGGGGCTCGCGGTGACGACGATCTTCTCGATGCCGGGCGGGACGGCCGCGGTGTCGATGGTGATGGCGTCGGGGGCCGTGCCGCCGCCGGAACGGTAGGTCACACCGGGGCCCGCGGGCTGGTTGTAGAAGATGAAGTCGTCGTCGGAGCGCACCTTGCCGTCGGCGGTGAGCAGCAGGCCCGAAACGTCGAGGCGCACGGGTGCGGCGACGTCCACCGTCACTCGGGCGGTGGGGAGGGGGATGTTCGAGCCGGGGGTCATAGCTGTCATGCCGGGTGAACGAGCGGGGACGATTTACTGTTCCCTTACCTGCGGCCCGAATGGGCATTGACTCTCAGCGCCGGTTGCGGGGGTGGTCGCGGGCGGTGCGCTCGTTGCCGCGCTTGTAGTTCCCGGTCCAGCGGGCCATGACGAGCTGGGGGTCGCTGCTGGTGACCTCGGTGAGGAAACGGGCGGCACGGTCACCGTTCAGGGTGGTCGCGGGGCGGTTGTGGTGGGTGATGTGCACGGTGCCGTCGGGGCGGGCCTCGTGGGTGAAGCCGTGGGGCTTGGGCATGTGCGGATGGTACGGCGGCGGAGGTGGGGCGGCCCAGGGGATTTCGCCCCGCCGCCCCTTCCCGACTCCGGGCGCTCCGCCCCTGGAACCCCGGCCTTTGCCCACCCGCCACCCGACTCGGTCGGCCGAGAGGGGGCCGGCCAGGACGTTCCGCCCGTCCCGAGGGCGAGAAAGAGGGGCCGCTCTCCCTACGGCACCACCACGGTCTTCCTCCCCACCCCCCGCGCGAACTGCTCCAGCGCCTCCGGGTAGCGGTCGAGCGGGATGCGGTCGCTGATGAAGACGTCCGGGTCCAGGACACCCGTGGCGAAGAGTTCGGCCGCCCGCTCGTAGCTGTGCAGGACGGCCATGGAGCCGGTGATGGTGATCTCCTGGTTGTAGATGCGGTACGGGTCGATCGTCACACGGGTCGCGTAGTCGGCGACGCCGAACTGCAGGAAGGTGCCGGCCTTGGCCACGCGGTCCAGGCCGTCCTGGATGGCGGCCGCGTTGCCCGTGGCGTCGACGACGAGGTCCCAGCCCTGCGGCCGGTCCAGCTCGTCCGCGTCGGTCGCCGAGGCGGAGACGCCGAGCTGCCGGGCCGTGGCGAGGCGGTCGGCGTTGACGTCGACGACGTCCACGCTCGCCGCGCCGGTCCGCTTGGCCAGCTCCAGCATCATCAGGCCCATCGTCCCCGAGCCGTAGATCAGGACGTGCGCGCCGAGGCGGGACTGCAGGACGTCGTAGCCGCGCACCGCACAGGAGAGCGGCTCGATCAGGGCCGCGTCCTGGGTGCGGACGTGCTCGGGCAGCTTGACGCAGTTCGCCACCGGGGCCACCGCGTACTGGGCGGCCCCGCCCGCCGTGGTGACGCCGATCGCGGCCCAGCGTTCGCACAGGTTGTTGTGGCCGGTGCGGCAGTGGCGGCACTCGTAGCAGTACAGGGAGGGGTCCACGGCGACCCGGTCGCCGACGGAGAGTTCGGTCACCGCGCTGCCGACGCCGACGACCTCCCCGGCGAACTCGTGACCGGGGACGATGGGCAGCTTCGGCGCGAACTCGCCCTGGAGGATGTGCAGGTCCGTGCCGCACAGCCCGCAGGCCGCGACCTCGACGACGACCTCGCGGGGCCCTGGCGTCGGATCCGGGACCTCGGTGACGACTGCGCGGCCCACGGACTCGATGACGGCGGCCTTCATTTCACGGCTCCCAACGACAGGCCCTGGACGAGTTTGTCCTGAGCGGCGAACCCCGCGGCGAGCACCGGCAGGGAGATGACGAGCGACGCGGCGCACACCTTGGCCAGGAAGAGGCCCTGGCTGGTGATGAAGCCGGTCAGGAAGACGGGGGCGGTCTCGGCGACCACGCCCGTCAGCACCCGGGCGAACAGCAGTTCGTTCCAGCTGAAGATGAAGCAGATCAGGGCCGTCGCCGCGATGCCGGGCAGCGCCATCGGGGCGACCACGCGCGCCAGCACCGTCGGCAGCCGGGCTCCGTCGATTCGGGCGGCCTCGATCACCGCGACCGGGATCTCCGAGAGGAAGGAGTGCATCATCCACACGGCGATCGGCAGGTTCATGGAGGTGTAGAGCAGGACCAGCAGCCAGACGTTGTCGAGCATCCCGGCGTTCTTGGCGAACAGGTAGATCGGCAGCAGGCCGGCCACGACCGGCAGCATCTTGGTGGAGAGGAAGAAGAACAGGACGTCCGTCCACCGCTTCACCGGACGGATGGACAGGGCGTACGCCGCCGGGAGTGCGAGCAGCAGGACCAGGACCACCGAGGCCACGGACGCCACCGTCGAGTTGATCAGGGACGGCCAGGGGCTCGCGCCGCCGCCCGCGCCGAAGAACTCGCGGTAGCCGTCCAGGGTGAGGGCGGCGGTGAAGGACGGCGGGTTGGTGGCCGCGTCCTGCTCGGAGTGGAGGGACGTCAGCGCCATCCAGGCGATGGGCAGGAAGAAGACGATCCCGGCCAGCCAGGCCACCAGGCCGAGACCCGCTCCCTTGCGGATCCGGCCGCGGGTGCGTACGGCGACGGTGCTCATGCGCGGGACACCTCCTCGCGGAACAGGGACGACACGACGCGCAGGGCGAAGGTCGCGATGACGATCGAGCCGATGACGACCAGGACGCCGGCGGCCGAGGCCAGGCCGTTCTCATGGGCCTGGTAGAAGGTCTGGTAGACGGTGTAAGGGAGGTTGGCGGTGCCCAGGCCGCCGGACGTGATCGTGAAGACCGCGTCGAAGTTCTGCACGATGTAGATCGAGCCGAGCAGGGCGCCCAGTTCGAGGTAGCGGCGCAGGTGGGGCAGCGTGAGGTGGCGGAAGATCTGCCAGTCGCCCGCGCCGTCGACGCGGGCCGCCTCGATCTGCTCCTGGTCCCGGCTCTGCAGCCCGGCGAGCAGGATCAGCATCATGAACGGCGTCCACTGCCACACCAGCGCGGCCTGGACCGCCAGGAGCGGGGCGCCCGAGATCCAGTCCGGCTGCGGCCCGCCGACGTGGTGCAGCAGGCCGCTGAGCAGCCCGTACTCGGGGTTGTAGAGGACGTGCTTCCACAACAGGGCCGCCGCCACCGGCACCACCAGGAACGGGGCGATGAGCAGGGTGCGGACGATGCCCCGGCCGCGGAACCTCCGGTCGAGCAGCAGGGCGAGCAGCAGTCCGAGGACCAGGCTGGTGAGGACGACCGCCACCGTCAGCAGGATCGTCGTCCAGACCGACCGGCGAAGGTCGGGGTCGCCGAGGACCACTCCGTAGTTCTCGAAGCCGGCGAACCGCCGGGCGTCGGGGTAGAGGGAGTTCCAGTCGAAGAAGGAGATCACCAGCGTGGCCACGAAGGGCAGCTGGGTGACCGCGACCATGAAGACCAGGGCGGGCAGCAGCGGGGCCCTGGTGGCCCAGCCGCGCAGCCGGTCGGAGCGCCGGCCACCGCTCGGGCGGACGTCCGGGGCGGCCACGGGGGCCGTTGTCGTGGCGGTCATCGTCCCTCGTACTCCTCGGAGATCTCTTCGGCGAGCCGCTGGGACTTCTTCAGGGCCGACTCGACGGACTGGCGTCCGGCGATGGCCGCGCTGATCTCCTGGGAGACCTGGGTGCCGAGGTCCGTGAACTCGGGGATGCCGACGAACTGGATGCCAGGCGCGGGCCGCGGCTGCACACCCGGGTCGTCCGGGCGGGCCTGCTCGATGGCCTTCCTGGTCATCTCCTGGAAGGCCGCGGCCTGTGCGCGGTAGTCCGGGTTCTCGTAGGTGGAGGCGCGCTTGCCGGCCGGGACGTTCGACCAGCCGATCTCGTCGCCGACCAGCCGCTCGTACTCCTTGCTGGAGGCCCACGAGACGAACTTCCAGGCGTTGTCCGGGTTCCGGGAGGCGTTCTGGATGCCCCAGGCCCAGGTGTAGAGCCAGCCGGCCGACTCCGTCCGCTCGACGGGGGCGGGGGCGTAGCCCATCTTGCCCTTGACGGGAGAGCCGGCGGACTCCAGTGAACCGGCCGCGGAGGTGGCGTCGTACCACATGGCGGTCTTGCCCTGGGTGGTGTTGTTCAGGCACTCGGCGAAGCCGGACTGGGCGGCGCCGGCCTGGCCGTGTTCGCGGACCAGGTCGACGTAGAACTTCGTCGCCCGCTGCCACTCGGGGGAGTCCAGGCGGGCGTTCCAGTCCTCGTCGAACCAGGTGCCGCCGAAGGTGTTCACCACGGTCGTCAGCGGGGCCATGACCTCGCCCCAGCCGGGCAGACCGCGCAGGCAGATGCCCTTCATGCCGGGCTCGGCCCCGTCGAGCTTCGCGGCGATGTCGGCCACCTGCTCCCAGGTGGGGTCGGCCGGCATCGTCAGGCCCTCCCGCTCGAGGATGTCCTTGCGGTACATCAGGAACGAGGACTCGCCGTAGAAGGGCTGGCCGTAGAGCTTGCCGTCGTCCCCGCTGAGGGACCGGCGCATCGGCCCCAGGATGTCCTGCTCGTCGTAGGCGGTGTCCTCGTCGACGTAGGAGTCCATCTCCCGGAGCCAGCCGTTACGGGCGTAGATCGGGATCTCGTAGTTGGACAGGGTGGCGACGTCGTACTGGCCGGCCTGGTTGGCGAAGTCCTGGCTGATCTTGTCGCGGACGTCGTTCTCCGGCAGCACGGTGAAGTTCACCTTGATGCCGGTGTCCTTGGTGAAGTGCGCGGCGGTCAGCTTCTGCAACTCCACCATCTGCGGGTTGTTGACCATCAGGACGTTGACGGCGTCACCGCCGGATCCGGCCCCGCCCGCTCCGACCCAGCAGCCGGAGAGCAGTGGGGCGAGCAGCGTCCCTGCGGCGGCCGCGGCGAGTGCGGCTCGCGGAGGCCTCCGTCGGCTCTGGGTTCGCATGGATCGCTCCTGCACGTATAAGGGAGGTATGGGGAGGTATCAGACGTCGCCTGGACGGCTCGGCCCGCGGGGAAGTGGAACTGTGCGTGGTGGAAACGGCGCGGTGTGTCGCGCGCCGTGGGGTGCCGTGGTGCGAGGGTGCGGGGTGCGCCGTGGCGCGGGTTGCGTCGGCTCAGACCCGGATGACCTGGGGTCCCAGCAGGGAGTAGCGATGGGCCTCGGCCGCCGGGAGCAGTGTGCTCGTGACGATCGCCTCCAACGCGCCGACCTCGGCGAACCGGCAGAAGCTGACCGCCCCGAACTTGGTGTGGACGCCCGCGAACACCACCCGGCGCGCGGCCCGGACCGCCTGCGTCTTGACCTCGCTGACGGCCGGGTCGGGCGTGGTCAGACCGTGTTCGTGGGAGATGCCGTTGGCGCCGATGAACGCCAGGTCGACGACGAAGCCGGAGAGCATCTTCGTCGTCCAGTGGTCGACGGTGGCGAGGGTGCCGGAGCGGACCCGGCCGCCGAGCAGTAGCACGGACACGGTGCCGGTCTCGGCGAGCGCGCCCGCGACCGGCAGGGAGGCGGTGACCACGGTGAGCGGCCGGTCCCGGGGCAGTGCCTCGGCGATGAGCTGCGGGGTGAAGCCCTCGTCGACGAAGACCGTCTCTGCGTCGCCGAGCAACTCGGCCGCGGCGTTCGCGACCCTGCGCTTCTCGGCCACATGGCTGGTGGCGCGGAAGGCGAGCGTGGTCTCGAAGGCGGCGCTCTCCACGGGATAGGCGCCGCCATGGGTGCGGCGCACCAGGCCGTGGTCCTCCAGAGCGCGCAGGTCCCGTCGCACGGTCTCCTTGGCCACGCCCAGATCGGTGGCGAGCGCCGTGACGTCGACCGAGCCGGTGGCGCGCGCCACCCGCACGATCTCCCGCTGGCGCTCTTCGGCCGTTCTGTCGCGCATGGCCGAACACCTGCTTCCTGATCTCGCTGCCCGTTCGGGCCCTGTGGGGTCCTTGCAGGCAGTTGTACAGGTGGTCCGCGCGGCTGACCAGGTCTGTTGTGGAACCGGTATCGCCCGTTTCCGCCCGTTCGCCTCCGGCCGTGCCCGGCCCGGACCTGCACGGGGGCGGACCGCGGCACGGAAGCGGGCGTCGTGCGTGCCCGAATGCGGCGGCGGGCGGGCCCGTTCGGTGCCCGCCCGCCGGTGGGAGCGTCGGATTTCTGCCGCGGCCACGCACGCGCGTGCCGTCGATGTGCCGGTGCCGGTGCCGGTGCCGGTGCCGACGCCGGCGCTGGAGCCGGGCCCGCGGCTTCGGTGGCGCGTCGGGCCCGTGGTCTCAGTACGGCCAGATCGGCGGGTCGGTCACGAAGTGGCCGCCGATGCGCGCGTGCGCCTCGTCGTCCGGGTCCAGCTCGCCCTGCTCGGCGACGAGCTTCGCGGCGAACGGCTCGGAGTCGTCCTGCGGGTCGTAACCGAGCGCACGCGCGGAGGTGAGGTCCCACCACAGGCGTGTGTTGGCGGACGAGCCGTGGACGACCGTGTGTCCGACGTGCTCGGCGGTCAGGGCCGCGTGCAGGAGGCGGGCGCAGTCGGCGGGGCTCATCCAGATCGAGAGCATCCGCACACTGGTCGGCTCGGGGAAACAGGACCCGATGCGTACGGAGACGGTCTCCAGGCCGTGCTTGTCCCAGTAGAGCTGGGCGAGGTCCTCGCCGAAGCACTTGGACAGACCGTAGAAGGTGTCCGGGCGGTGCGGGGTGTCGACGGGGACGAGCGGGTCGCCGGCCAAAGGGCGGGGGGTGTAGCCGACGGCGTGGTTGGAGGAGGCGAAGACGATGCGCCCGACGCCTTCCTCGCGTGCGGCCTCGTACAGGTGGTGGGTGCCCTCGATGTTCGCCGCGAGGATCTTCTCGAAGGAGGCCTCGAGGGAGATGCCCGCGAGGTGGATGATCGCGTCGACACCGCGGACCGCCTCGCGCACCGCCTCCTTGTCGGCCAGGTCCGCGACGATCGCGTCCGGCTCGCCCTCGACCGGGTGCAGGTCGAGCAGGCGCAGCCGGTAGCCGTAGTCCGGGAGCAGGCCCCGCATCAGGGTGCCGAGACCGCCGGCGGCGCCGGTGAGCAGAACGGTGCGGGGAGCGGGCATCCAGGGATCTCCTTGCATCACCGGCCGTGCATGTGTGCGCACGGCATTCATATTCGTGGACACGCTAAGGAGGCGGGCTGTGGCCCGTCAAGTATCCCGCGTCTTCCCGCGATCGGGGGGAATCGGGCGCTGCCTGCCGGGTGGGCCTGCTTGACCGGTGTCCTCGGGGGGCCTTAGCGTGACACCGTTCAGGGATGTAGACGCCAATCATGAATATGGACCAGGGAGAGCTTGTGACGCCAGCCCCTCTCGCCGCCCGACTCGGCAACCCCAGCGGACCGCTGTTCTTCCCGGTCACCGCCTACGGAACCGACGGCACCATCGACCTCGACACCTACCGGCTCCATGTACGGCGCGGGGTCGAGGCCGGGGCCGCCGCCGTCTTCGCCTGCTGTGGGACCGGGGAGTTCCACGCCTTGCCGCCCGAGGAGTTCGAGGCCTGTGTGCGGGCCGCCGTCGAAGCGGCCGAGGGGCGTGTCCCGGTCGTCGCGGGCGTCGGCTACGGCACCAAACTCGCGGTGCACTGGGCCGAGCTCGCCCGACGTGCCGGGGCGGACGGGCTGCTCGCCATGCCGCCCTACCTGGTGCGGGCCGGTCAGGAGGGACTGCTGCGGCACTACCGGGAGCTCGCCGCGGCGAGCTCCCTGCCGGTCATCGTCTACCAGCGCGACAACGCCGTGTTCACTCCCGCGAGCGTCGTCGAACTGGCCCGCACCGACGGGATCATCGGCCTCAAGGACGGCCACGGCGACCTCGACCTCCTGCAGCGGACCGTCAGCGCCGTACGCACCGAGGCTCCCGGCGACTTCCTCTACTTCAACGGACTGCCCACCGCCGAACTGACCCAACTCGCCTACCGGGGCATCGGCGTCACCCTCTACTCGTCCGCGGTGTTCTGTTTCCTGCCCGAGGTCGCCCTCGCCTGCCACCAGGCCCTGCGCACCGGCGACCGGGCCACCGTGGACCGCCTGCTGGACGGCTTCTACCGGCCCTTCGTCGAACTGCGCGACCAGGGCCCCGGGTACGCCGTCTCCCTGGTCAAGGCCGGGGTGCGGCTGCGCGGGCTCGACGTGGGCGAGGTACGGCCGCCGCTGAACGAGCCGTCCGGGGATCATGTCGAACAACTCGCTCGGCTGATCGAGCGAGGGCTCGCGCTGCTCGAGGAGGCCAAGTGAAGGCATCGGCGTTCGTCTACCCCTGGGACGTCAACGGGGACCCGGAGGCCCCCGCGCGGATCGCCGCGCTCGGCGTGGCGCAGGTGACGCTCGCCTCCGCCTACCACTCCACCCGCGCGCTGACCCCCCGCCACCCGCGCCACCGCGTCGTCACCGCCGAGCACGCGGCCGTGCTCTATCCGGCCGGCGCCCACTGGTCGGGCCGCACCCCGCGCCCCCACCCGGCCGGGGACTGGGCCCCCGGCGACGCCTTCGGCGAGGCCGCGACGGCGCTCACGGACGCGGGCCTGGAGGTGCACACCTGGGTCGTGCTCGCGCACAACTCGCGGCTCGGTGCCGAACACCCCGAGACCTCGGTCGTCAACGCCTACGGCGACCGCTACCCCTGGGCACCGTGCATCGCGCAGCCCGCCACGCGGGCGTACCTGACCGACCTGGCCGCCGAGGCGGCGGTGCGGCCCGGAGCGCGCGGCACCGAACTGGAGTCCCTCGGCTGGTACGGGCTGGCGCATCTGCACGCCCACGACAAGACCGCCGGGGTCGGTCTCGGGGACGCGGGGCAGTACCTGATGTCCCTGTGCTTCTGCCCGTCCTGCCGCGAGGGCTACGGGGTCCGGGGCCTGGACGCCGGTGAACTGGCCGTGTCCGTGCGGACCGCGCTGGAGCCGGTGTGGCGGGGGACGGCCTCCGGCGGGGGAGGCTGGACGGGCGTCGAGAAGCTCCTCGGTGCGAAGACGGCGGCCGCCACGCGCACGTGGCGCGAGGAGACGGCCCGCACGCTCCAGGAGGCGGCGGTCCGGGCGGTACGCGACGCGGCGCCCGAGGGCTTCCAGGTCCTGCTGCACGCGGACCCGGTGCCGTACCACTGCGGCGCCAACGCCGGCGTCGACCCCGCGCACATCCTCTCCGTCGCCGACGGTGTGGTCGTCCCCTGCACCGGGGGCCCCGGCCCGCTGACGCCGTTCGCACAGGAGAACCACCCGGGCAGCGTCCTCGCCGCCAACTTCACCGTGGTCTCCGGCATGGGCGGCAGCCCCGGCACCCTCACCACGGACGCGGCCGGGGCCCGCCGCCTCGGCGCGACGGAACTACGGCTCTATCACGCCGGGTTGGCGTCGGACGGCGACCTGGAGGCGGTACGCGCGGCGCTCGCCGCGCTCTGAAACAGCCCCGCCGCCGGCACCAGCAGGGCGAGTCCGAGGACGGCCAGTACGGGCCGGTGGTCGATCAGCTCCACCAGCGCCGCGCCGGCCGCCAGCCCGATCACGTTCGGGGTGAACACCAACGTGTTGGCGGTGGCGGTGACCCGGCCCAGCAGCGGGCCCGGGGTCTCGCGCTGCACGGCGGTCAGCGCGGCGATCAGCAGGGCGGGCAGCCCCGCACCGATCGCCGCGCTGCACGCCCACGCCACCGGATCGGACGGCACCGCCCGCAGCGCCACCCCACCGGCCAGCAGGACGATCCCGTACGCCGCGAACCGCCGCTCGCCCAGGCGGCGCAGGGCGGGCCCCGCGCACAGGCCGAGCGCGACCGACCCGGCGCCCTGGACGGCGTACAGCACACCCGGAGTACGCGGGGGAGTGGCCGAGGCCGTCGACGACGGCGTAGACCAGCGCACCGTTCAGCCCCGCGCACAGCATCGTGGCGCCACCCGCCAGGACCAGGGGCCGCAGGACCGGGTGCGAGCGGAGGAAGCGGACGCCCTCGGCGGTCCGTCCACGTCGGCCGCCGACCGGCGGCGCGGGACGCTGCTCGCGGACGTTCAGAAACAGGTACAGCACCGCCGCGACGGCGAACGTGACCGCGTCCAGAAAGGCGACCGCCGGTCCGCCGTGGGCCGTGTAGAGGCCCGCGCCCGCCAGTGGGGCCAGCAGTTTCATGCCCTCGGTGGCGGTCGTGCGCAGCCCGCCCAGGTCACCGAGCAGCGACCGGTCCACGGCGGTGGCGGCCAGCGCCGACTCGGCCGCGTCGTTCACGACGCCCGCCGCGCCGTACACGAACAGGACGGCGAAGAGGAGCCACAGGGCCTGCGGCGAGTCGACGGTGACGAGGGTGAGCAGGAGCGCGGCCATCAGCAGACTTGTGCCGATCAGCAGGGGCTTGCGGCGGACCCGGTCGGCGAGTGTGCCCAGCAGCGGGCCGGCCAGGGTGGGCGCCCACATGGCCAGCAGGCACAGGGCGGCGAGGCCGTCCGAGCCGGTGAGGTCCTTGACCCAGACCCCGGAGGCGAGCCACAGCGCGGAGGTGCCGAAGCCGGAGACCACGACCCCGGAGAGGAGGAGCCCGGCATCGGGGTCCCGGAGCACGCGCACCAGTGCCCACGTCGTGCCGTTCGTCGTCTTGCCCGTCGTCCTGTTCGTCGTCATACCCGGTCATCGTGGGGCTAAGGACCGGACGGGGGGATCGGGCGGACGCCGTAGGGAGGGGAGGGGGTAGCGATGAGTTCCGGGTGCGGCATAGGTCTGTCTCCCAGGAAGCACCACCACGCACGGCCACGGAGGAGCAGCTCATGACCGACCCGATTCTCGACCTCGGACCGCAGGCGCGGGTCGTGGCGCGACTCGCCGAGGGGGTCGCCGACGTGCAGCTCGCGGACGGGACGCCCTGCCCGCGGTACGCGGTGCGCGACATCCTGGGCCACCTCGTGGGCCTGTCCGTCGCCTTCCGCGACGCCGGGCGCAAGGACCTCGGCGTCACCACCGACACCAGCCCGGACGCCGCCGTGCCGCACCTGGGGCCCGGCTGGCGCGAGGAACTGCCCCGGGTGCTCGGCGAACTCGCCGACGCCTGGCGGGACCCCGGGGCCTGGACCGGCATGACCAGGGCCGGGGGAGTGGACCTGCCGGGCGAGGTGGCCGGAGCCGTGGCCGCCGACGAACTGGTGATCCACGGCTGGGACCTCGCCCGCGCCACCGGCCAGGACTACGGGCCCGACCCCGCCGCCCTCGACGCCGCGCACGCCTTCCTCCTCGCCGCCGCGGCGGAACCCGGCCGGGACGGCGGCGAGGGCATCTTCGGCCCCGTGGTGCCGGTGCCGTCCGACGCCCCGCTGCTGGACCGGACCGTGGGGCTGAGCGGCCGCGATCCGGGGTGGACGCGGAAGGCCTGATCAGGGAAGCCCCAGGGACCCTTCGAGCGGCCGGGTGCCCGTCACCTCCGGGTGACGGGCACCCGGCCGCGCCGCGTTCGCGGGATTGCGGAAGCACACGGGCCCGGCCGCGAATCCGGCCAGGGGGCGGCCGGGAGCGGCGTGGACAGCCCCTCCCGGAGGGCGGGAACGGCCACCGGAACTTCCTTTGTCAGAGGCATTGACGAAACCCCGGGCCGCTTCTAGTTTCGTCGCGTCGTACTTCGTACGTCATATATGAGACGCGATATGTGAGATCCGAGAGGCGCGCATGACCTCTGTGCCCACGCCGATCCCCTCCCGCACGCAGTACGTGCTGGAGGAGATCAAACGACGCATCCTCAGCGGCCGGCTGACACCGGGCCAGGCCCTGGTCGAGGCCGACCTCGCCGCGCAGTTCGGGGTGTCCAAGACCCCGGTGCGCGAGGCCCTCAAGACCCTGGCCGGTACCGGACTGGTCGTGATGAGCCAGTACAAGGGCGTCACGGTGCGCATGGTCGACGCGGACATGGCGCGCGAGGTCCAGGACGTGCGGCTCCTCCTCGAACCCGAGGCGCTCCGGCGCACCGTCCGGCGCGGTGCCTCCCTGGACGCCGCGCGCGACGCGCTGGCCCGGGCCGACGAGGCCACCGACACCGCCGAACGCTCCCTGAGCAACCGCGAGTTCCACCGCGCGCTGTACATGCCGTGCGGCAACCCGCTGCTCGGCCGGATGCTCGACGAGGTCCGTGACCAGGCGGCGCTCGTCTCCGCCGTGGCCTGGGCCGCCGACCCCTCCTGGGAGCGGGAGGCGAGCGAGCACCGCGAGATCCTGCGGCTCGCCCTCGACAAGGACGCGGACGGCGCGGCACGAGCCCTGCACGCGCACATCGCGTCCTTCGTGCGCCGGGCCTTTCCCGACGCGGACCTCGACACCCAGGCGCCCCAGGAAGTACAGGAAGCACCGGAAGCCCAGAACCAGAAAAGCGAGGACGGCCAGGCATGACGACGACGTTAGAGACCCAGCGGGCGGCCCTGGCCGACGTGGTGGCGATCCCGGTGACCCCGTTCGCCGAGGACGGCTCCGTCGACCCGGCCGGCTACCGGGCCCTGCTGCGCCGCCTCCTCGACGCCGGCATCACCACCCTGACCCCCAACGGCAACACCGGCGAGTTCTACGCCCTGACGCCCGAGGAGCGGCGCACCGTCGCCGAGCTGACCATGCAGGAGACCGGTGACGGCTCGTCCGTCCTGGTCGGCGTGGGCCACGACGTACCGACCGCGGTCGCCTCCGCACGGCACGCCCGTGACCTCGGCGCGCGGATGGTGATGGTGCACCAGCCCGTCCACCCCTACGTCTCCCAGAGCGGCTGGGTCGACTACCACCGCGCGGTCGCCGAGGCCGTGCCGGAACTGGGCGTCGTCCCCTACATCCGCAACGCCCGGCTCGCCGGCTCCCGCCTCGCCGAACTCGCCGACATCTGCCCCAACGTCATCGGCGTGAAGTACTCCGTACCGGACGCGGCGAAGTTCGCCGCCTTCGCGCGGGACGCCGGCATCGAGCGGTTCGTGTGGGTCGCCGGGCTGGCCGAGCCGTACGCCCCCTCCTACTTCTCGGCGGGCGCCACCGGCTTCACCTCCGGCCTGGTCAACGTCGCCCCGTCGGTGTCGCTGAACATGCTCGGGGCGCTCCGGTCGGGTGACTACGCGACCGCCATGAAGGTCTGGGAGCAGATCCGCCGTTTCGAGGAACTGCGCGGTGCCAACGGTTCCGCCGACAACGTCACCGTCGTCAAGGAGGCCCTCGCCTCCCTCGGCCTGTGCCGGCGCGAGGTCCGCCCGCCGAGCAGGCAACTGGCCGAGCACGAGCGGGCCGAGGTCGCCGCGATAGCCGCGGGGTGGTCCGTATGAGCACCCCGATGAATATCCCGACGGACGCCCTGAGGAAGCGGCCCGAGGAACTGCGCAGCCACCAGTGGTACGGCACGGACGGGCTGCGCTCCTTCAGCCACCGCGCCCGCACCCGCCAACTCGGCTACCTGCCCGAGGAGCACCTGGGCAAGCCCGTCATCGCCGTGCTCAACACCTGGTCCGACATCAACCCCTGCCACAGCCACCTGCGCGACCGCGCGCAGGCGGTCAAGAGAGGTGTCTGGCAGGCCGGCGGCTTCCCGCTCGAGTTCCCGGTCTCCACGCTCAGCGAGACCTTCCAGAAGCCGACCCCGATGCTCTACCGCAACCTCCTCGCCCTGGAGACCGAGGAACTGCTGCGGTCCTACCCGGTCGACGGCGCCGTGCTGATGGGCGGCTGCGACAAGTCCACGCCCGCCCTGCTCATGGGCGCGGCCAGCGCCGACCTGCCGACGGTCTTCGTCCCGGCCGGGCCCATGCTGCCGGGCCACTGGCGGGGCGAGGTGCTCGGTTCCGGCACCGACATGTGGAAGTACTGGGACGACAAGCGGGCCGGCGTCATCGGCGACTGCGAGATGCAGGAGATCGAGAGCGGCCTGGCCCGCTCGCCCGGTCACTGCATGACCATGGGGACGGCCTCCACGCTGACCGCCGCCGCCGAGGCCCTCGGCGTCACGGTTCCGGGCGCCTCCAGCATCCCCGCCGTCGACTCCGGGCACGACAGGATGGCCGCCGCGGCCGGTCTGCGCGTCGTCGAACTGGTCCACCGGGACCGGAAACTGAGCGACATCCTCACCGCGGAGGCCTTCGAGGACGCGGTGACGACCGTCCTGGGCCTGGGCGGCTCCACCAACGCCGTGATCCATCTGATCGCGATGGCCGGCCGCGCGGGCGTCGCCCTCACCCTCGACGACTTCGACCGCATCGCCCGCACCGTCCCGGTGCTGGCCAACGTACGGCCCGGCGGACAGACGTACCTGATGGAGGACTTCCACTTCGCGGGCGGTCTGCCCGGCTTCCTCTCCCGGATACCGGACCTGCTCCACCTGGACCGGCCCACCGTCTGTCACGACACCCTGCGCGAACAGATCGCCGGCGCGCGGGTGCACCACGACGACGTCATCCGGCCCCGGGACAAGCCGGTCGCCGACGAGGGCGGGCTCGCCGTGCTGCGCGGCAACCTCTGCCCGGACGGCGCCGTCATCAAGCACATCGCCGCCGAGCCGCACCTGCTGCGGCACACCGGGCCCGCGGTCGTCTTCGACGACTACCGCACCATGCAGCGCACCATCAACGACCCGGCGCTGAACATCACCGCCGACCATGTGCTGGTGCTGCGCAACTCCGGACCCAAGGGCGGGCCCGGGATGCCCGAGTACGGGATGCTGCCCCTCCCCGACCACCTGCTCAAGCAGGGGGTGCGGGACATGGTGCGGATCTCCGACGCCCGGATGAGCGGCACGAGTTACGGCACCTGCGTGCTGCACATCGCTCCCGAGTCGTACGTCGGCGGGCCGCTGGCACTGGTACGCACCGGTGACTCGATCACCCTCGACGTCGAGCAGCGGAAACTTCAACTCAACGTGGACGAAGAGGAGTTGGCGCGCCGCAGGGCCGATTGGACGCCGCCGCCGGTGCGCTACGAGCGCGGTTACGGCGCGCTCTACAACGAGCAGATCACCCAGGCCGACACCGGCTGCGACTTCGAGTTCCTCGCCCGGCCGGGCGCGGTGCAGGACCCCTACGCGGGCTGATCCGCCGGGCCGCGGGCCTGTCCGCACACCCATGTAGAAAGCGCTTCACCCCGCAGTGAGAGCGCACCGCACCGGGAACGCACCGCCCCGGGAACGCACCGCACAGCACGACGTACCGAGAAACGGAGAACAGTCATGGCCCAAGCCGCAGCCGTGGCGAAACCGCCCACGCCACCGAGGCGGCGCCGTGCCTCCGCCACACCACGCGGACTGCCGTACCTGCTGATCGCCCCGGCGGGGCTGCTCATGCTGGGCTTCATCGCCTACCCCGTCATCAGCGTCTTCTACTACAGCCTGCAGCACTACAACCCGACCAAGCCGTGGCGGAACGGGTTCGCGGGCTTCGACAACTTCGTCCACCTCTTCACCGAGGACCCGCTGTTCTGGGACACGCTGGTCTTCAGCGCCAAGTGGGTCTTCGTCGAGGTCGGCCTGCAGCTGATGTTCGGGCTCGCGCTGGCGCTCATCGTCAACCAGACCTTCGTCGGCCGGGGCATCGGCCGCGCCCTGGTCTTCTCCCCGTGGGCCGTCTCCGGCGTACTGACCTCGGCGATCTGGGTGCTCCTCTACAACTCCCAGACCGGCATCACCCGTTACCTCGCCGACATGGGCATCGGCGACTACGGCACCAGCTGGCTGTCGGACACCTCCACCGTCTTCTCGGCGGTGGTCGTCGCCGACCTGTGGCGCGGTGTCCCCTTCTTCGCCATCCTCATCCTGGCCGACCTCCAGTCCGTCTCCAAGGACCTGTACGAGGCCGCCGAGGTCGACGGGGCCAGCCGCTTCCAGCAGTTCACGCACATCACCCTGCCCCACCTCAAGGACGCCATCATCCTGTCCACGCTGCTGCGCGCGGTGTGGGAGTTCAACAACGTCGACCTGCTCTACACCCTGACCGGCGGCGGACCGGCCGGCGTGACCACGACGCTCCCGCTCTACATCGCCAACACCAGCGTCGACGCCCACGACTTCGGTTACGCCTCGGCGCTCACCACGGTCGCGTTCGTGATTCTGCTCTTCTGCTCGATCGTCTACCTGCGGCTGAGCAGGTTCGGAGGCGAAAGCAAGTGATCACCGAAGCGGCGACCCCGGCCGCCCCCGCCCCCGCGCGCTCCGCCGCCGAGCCGCCGAGCCGCCCCGCGCGGAAGAAGCACCGCGCCTGGGACGAGGTGCCCCGCCGGCACATCTACCTCCCGCTGGGCGTCTACCTGCTGTTCACGCTCATCCCCTTCTACTGGATCCTGCTCTTCGCCCTGCGCCCGGCCGGCTCGACCTCGCTGGTGCCCTGGCCGATGACCACGGTCCACTTCGAGAAGGTCTGGACGGACCGCGCCTTCGGCACCTTCTTCCAGAACAGCGTGCTCGTGGGCGTCGCCACCCTGCTCGCGACGACGCTCGTGGCGCTGGCCGGCGGCTACGCGCTCGCCCGGTTCGACTTCCGCGTCAAGCGGGTCTTCATGCTCGCCCTGCTGTGCTCCCAGTTCGTGCCCGGTGCGCTGCTCCTGGTCCCGCTGTTCGAGATCTTCGCCGGGCTGCAGATGATCAACTCGCTGGGCAGCGTCATCATCGCCGAGACGGTCTTCCAGCTGCCGCTGTCGATCATCCTCATCAGCAACTTCATCAAGAACGTGCCGTACTCCCTGGAGGAGGCCGCCTGGGTCGACGGGTGCAGCAGGATGCGGGCGTTCCGGGTGGTCGTCCTGCCGCTGCTGCGGCCCGGTCTGATCGCCGTCGGCTCGTTCGCCTTCGTCCACTCCTGGAACCACTTCCTGTTCGCCCTGATGTTCCTCAACAACCAGGAGAAGCAGACCATCCCGGTCGGCCTCAACACCCTGATGAGCGCGGACAGCGTCGACCTCGGCGCCCTCGCCGCGGGCGGCATCATCGCGGCCGTGCCCGTCGTGATCGTGTTCGCCTTCATCCAGAAGTGGCTGATCACCGGCTTCAGCGCGGGGGCGGTGAAGGGATGACCGCGCCCCGGTCCGCGCTTCGGCCCCTCCCCGTCGTACTCGCCGGTGCCCGCGGCCACGGCCGCTGGCACCTGGCGAACATCCGCCGGCTCCAGGAGGCGGGACTCGTCCGGCTGGCCGGCGTCTGCGAGCTCACCCCGCTCACCGAGGACGAGCTCGAGGGCGAGTCCGGGGACGGACTTCCCGAGCAGTCCGCCGACTTCGCCGCCCTGCTGGAGTCCACCGGAGCCGGGATCGCCATCGTCTGCACCCCGATCCCCACCCACACCGACCTCGCCCTCGCCGCCGCCGAACGGGGCGCGCACATCCTGCTGGAGAAGCCGCCCGCGCCGTCCTACGCCGAGTTCCGCCGGATGGCCGACGGGGTCGACGCGGCCGGTGTCGCCTGCCAGATCGGCTTTCAGTCACTGGGCTCGCACGCCGTGCCCGCGATCCGCGAACTGGTCGCCGGGGGTGCGATCGGCCGGGTCACCGGGATCGGCGGCGCCGGGGCCTGGGTGCGCGCCGAGGACTACTTCCGGCGGGCCCCCTGGGCGGGCCGGCGCCGGCTGAACGGCGTCGACGTGGTCGACGGTGCGCTGACCAACCCGCTCGCCCACGCCGTCGCCACCGCGCTGGCGCTGGGCGGCAGCACCCGCGCCGAGGACGTCACCGGCATCGAGACCGAACTGCTGCGCGCCAACGACATCGAGTCCGACGACACCTCCTGCGTCCGGGTCACCACCGCCCAGGGTCGGCCGGTCACCGTCGCCGCGACCCTGTGCGCGGAGCGGGCCGACGAGCCGTACGTCATGGTGCACGGCGCCAGCGGCCGGATCACCTTCTGGTACAAGCAGGACCGCGTCCTGGTCCAGCGCGCGGGCCACGGTCCCGAGGAACTCCACTTCGGCCGGACCGACCTGCTGGAGAACCTCGTCGCGCACCTCACCACCGGCGCCCCCCTGCTGGTCCCCCCGGACGCGACCGGCGCCTTCATGAAGGTCGTCGAGGCGATCCGGCAGGCCCCCGACCCCGCCCCGCTGCCCGACGGAGCCTGGCACCGCGTTCCCGGCGAGAACCGCCGTGTCGTACCCGGCATCGACCGGCTCGTCGAGGCCGCCGCCGACACCCTGTCCCTCTACTCCGAACTCGGCGCCCCCTGGGCGCCGCCCGCCCAGCGTTCCGCACAGCACCCGCCGAAAGAGGTGAACACCCGATGACCAGCGACGACTCCACGATCCTGCGCGTCGCCGGGCGGCCGGTCGGCCGGTACGTATCCCGGCCCGAGCTGCCCCGCAGGCTCTCCCCGCGCCCCTATCTGCACCCCGTCACCACCCTGGCCGGCACGGCGGTCACCGAACTGTCCCCCGCGGACCACACCCACCACCTCGGCGTCGGTGTCGCCGTTCCCGACGTCGAGGGGCACAACTTCTGGGGCGGACGCACCTACGTCCGCGACCGGGGCCCGACCGAACTGGACGACCACGGCTCCCAGCGGCACACCTCCTTCCAGCTGCGGAACCCCGACGGCTTCGTGGAGGAACTGCGCTGGATCGCCGCACCGGGCGAGCTGCTGCGTGAGCGCCGTACGGTCACCGCCACCGAACTCACCGACACCGCCTGGGCGCTGGACTTCACCTTCTCCCTCACCAACGCCACCGGGCTCCCGCTCTCCATCGGCAGCCCGGCCACCAACGGCCGCCCCGGCGCGGCCTACGGCGGCTTCTTCTGGCGGGCCCGCAAGGAGGCGACGGCACCGGACGCCTTCACCGCCTCGGCCGAGGGCGAGGCCGCGGTGCACGGCCGGCGGGCCGACTGGCTCGCCCTGGCCGGTGCCCGCTGGACGCTGGTCTTCGCCGGGGCCACCGGACCGACCCGCCGCGACCCCTGGTTCGTGCGCACCGCCGAGTACCCCGGCGTCGGCTCCTCCCTCGCCCACGACGAACGGCTGCCGGTCCCGCCCGGGGAGACGGTGGTCCGCCGTGTCGTCACCGTCGTCGCCGACGGCCGGCTCGGCCGGGACGCCACCGCCGCCCTGGTCCGCAAGGCGGTGAGCCCATGAGCGCCGCGCCGGCGGACACCACCTACCGGAACCCGGTCCTGGACGCCGACTGGTCCGATCCCGACGTGATCCGCGTCGGCGACGACTTCTACCTGACCGCCTCCAGCTTCGGCCGCGTCCCCGGACTGCCGCTGCCGCACTCCCGCGACCTGGTCAACTGGACGCTCGTCGGCCATGCCCTCGAACGGCTGGAACCCGAGAGTGAGTTCGCGGTCCCCCGGCACGACCGCGGGGTCTGGGCGCCGCCCCTGCGCCACCACGACGACCGGTTCTGGATCTTCTGGGGCGACCCCGACCAGGGCGTCTTCCAGGTCAACGCCCCGCAGATCCGGGGGTCCTGGACCCGACCCCACCTGGTGAAGGCCGGCAAGGGCCTGATCGACCCGTGCCCGCTGTGGGACGAGGAGAGCGGCGAGGCGTACCTCGTGCACGCCTGGGCCAAGTCCCGCAGCGGCGTCAACAACCGGCTCACCGGCCACCGCATGCACCCCCACGGCACCGAACTCCTCGACGAGGGCAAGGTGATCGTCGACGCCGACCGCATACCCGGCTGGTTCACCCTGGAGGGCCCCAAGCTCCACCGGCACGACGGCTGGTTCTGGATCCTGGCGCCCGCCGGGGGAGTGGAGACCGGCTGGCAGGGCGCCTTCCGGTCGCGTGAGTTCTTCGGGCCGTACGAGGAGAAGGTCGTCCTGGAACAGCGGGACACCGACGTCAACGGTCCTCACCAGGGCGGCTGGGTGCGCACCCCGACCGGTGAGGACTGGTTCCTGCACTTCCAGCAGCGCGGGGCGTACGGCAGGGTCGTGCACCTCCAGCCGATGCGCTGGGAGGCCGAGGGAGGCTGGCCGGTGCTGGGGGACGCCGGCGCGCCGGTCGCCGGGCACCGCCGACCGGACCTGCCCGCGCAGCCGGCCGCGGCGCCCGCCACCGACGACGACTTCCCCGGCGGCCGCCACGGCCGTCAGTGGCAGTGGACCGCCAATCCTCCCCCAAGCTCTCGGCTTTGCTCGAGCAGGGGGGACCCCCACGAGGGCTGGGCCACCCAGCACTTTGCGGACGGGCTGCGGCTGACCTGCGTGCGCACCGCCGACGCGCACGACCTGCGCAGGCTGGCGAACGTGCTCACCCAGCGGCTGCCCGGCACCCCGTGCACCGTCGACGTGGAACTGCGGCTCGACAGCCGGGAGCCCGGGGCACGGGCCGGACTCGCGGTCCTCGGCGACGCCTACCGCTGGATCGGACTCCAGCGGGGACCGGACGGCACCGCGCATCTGGTGCACCGGTTCGCCGAGACGACAGCCGAGAGGGAACGGGACGCCGACCACCCGCGGTTCGCCCCCGAGGGCCGGGCGAGGCTGCGGATCGAGGCCGGTGCCGGAGCCCGCTGCCGCTTCTCGTACGACACCGGGGACGGCTTCCGCTCCTCCGGGCAGGTCTTCGCCGCCACTCCGTGGCGCTGGGTCGGCGCCCTGCTCGGCCTGGTCGCCCTCGCCCCGACGGGCCGGGGGCACGCCGGGACGGCGACCTTCACGCAGTTCAGGATCAGCGCCGCGTAACCCCCCTCTCCGTGAGCCTGCCGGGAGCCGCAACGACGCGCCTCCTCGGCAAGCGCTTGCCGACGCCGCCCCCACGTGGCCGAGCACCACCGGACGACCGCGAGACGCCCCCACACCCGCACATCCCGTCGGAACCAGAAGAGAACCGGAAGAGAACCAGAAGAAGAGAGCCGACCAATGAAGATCAGCAATCGCAGAAGCAGCACAGGCAGGCGCCGGACGTCGGCCGTCGTTGCCCTGGGCGCCGTGCTCGCGCTGACCGTCACCGCCTGCGGCGACGACGGCAGCGGAGCCGGCGGCGACAAGGGTGCCGAGGGCAGCGGAACGGGCAAGATCACCTTCTGGGACAACAACGGCGGTGTCCGCACCGCGATCTGGAAGGAGATCATCGCCGACTTCGAGAAGGCCAACCCGGAGATCGACGTCGAGTACGTCGGGATCGCCGCAACCGAGTACCAGTCCAAGGTCGACACCGCCATCCAGGGCGGCGGCCTGCCGGACGTCGGCGGGATCGGCGCGTCGATGCTCGCGGGCTTCTCCGCCCAGAAGGCGCTCGCCCCGCTGGACGACCGGCTGGGCAAGTCGCCCCTCGACGGCAAGCTCAACAAGGACATGATCGAGTCGCTGCGTGCCGCCGGCGGCGGTGACGACCAGCTGTACTCGGTCCCGACCTCCGCGAACAACGGCGTCCTCTACTACCGCACCGACCTGTTCGAGAAGGCGGGCCTCGAGGAACCGACCAGCTGGGAGCGCTTCTTCGAGGCCGCGGAGAAGCTCAGCGACAAGGGCAAGAACGAGTTCGGCTACACCATCCGCGGTGGCGCCGGCTCCATCGCCCAGGCCCTGGACGCGATGTACGGCCAGTCCGGCATCACCACGTTCTGGGACTCCACCGGTGAGAAGACCACGGTCAACGACCCGAAGAACGTCAAGGCCCTCGAGAAGTACGCGGGCCTGTTCAAGAAGGTCACCCCTGCCGCCGACCTGAACAACGACTTCACCAAGATGGTCGCGCAGTGGGACTCCGGCACGATCGGCATGCTCAACCACAACCTCGGGTCGTACCAGGACCACGTGAAGGCGCTCGGCGCCGACAAGTTCCGGGGCATCCCGCAGCCCACCGGCCCCGACGGCGGCCGGGTCCAGGTCTCCAACCCGGTCGACGGCCTCGGCGTGTTCCAGAGCTCCAAGAACAAGGACGCCGCCTGGAAGTTCATCGAGTACGCCGTCTCGGCCGAGGCGAACTCGAAGTTCAACGAGTCCGCCGGGCAGGTGCCTTCGAACCTGGACGCCGCCAAGGACGACTGGATCGCCGAGGCGGAGCCGACCAAGCTGGCCGCGGACGCGCTGAGCGACGGGTCGACGACCATCGTCCAGCTGCCGTACTACCTGCCGGACTGGAACACCGTCTCCAAGGCCGACAACGAGCCGAACTTCCAGAAGGTGCTGCTCGGGGACATGAGCGCGAAGGACTTCCTCGACAACCTGGCCGAGCAGCTCAACGAGGCCCAGGCCGAGTGGCAGGAGCAGATGGCCTGAGCGGTTCCCGGTGTCACCGCGGGGCGGCCGCCGGCCCGTTCGCTCCGGGCCACGGCCGTCCCCGCGCCCGGCCGCGCCCCCGCGGCGCGGCCACCCGCACACAGGTACAGTCCCGCGCCCCGAGAGGCGCTCTTTTGGACCCTTGCTGAAAGGCACAGGCTTGTGTCGCTCACTCGCAGACAGGTTTCCGCCGCCGGACTCGGCCTCCCCCTCGCCCTCACGGTGACCGGCACCGCCCGGGCCGCGCCCCGGCGGCCCCGGCCCCGCACCCTCTGCATCGCCGGGGACTCCACCGCCGCCCAGAAGTACGCCGACGCCGCGCCGGAGACCGGGTGGGGCATGGCGCTCCCCTTCCTGCTCCGCCATGACCTCGTGGTCGCCCACCACGCCGTGAACGGACGGAGTTCGAAGAACTTCGTCGACGAGGGACGGCTCGACGCCGTCCTCGACGCCATCCGGCCCGGTGACCTCCTGCTGATCCAGTTCGCGCACAACGACGAGAAGGCCACCGACCCGAGCCGCTACACCGAGCCCTGGACGACGTACCGGGAGCACCTGCGGCTGTACGTCGCCGGGGCCAGGGCCCGCGGGGCGCGGCCCGTGCCGGCCACCGCCGTGGAGCGCCGGAGGTTCGACCCGGCCGGCGACGCCGTGCCGAGCCACGGCGCGTACCCGGCGGCGATGCGGGCGCCGGCCGACGAGGAGCGGGTCGCGCTGCTCGACATCCAGGCCCTGTCGCTGGCGCTGTGGCAGGAGCTGGGCGTCGAGGAGACCGAGAAGTACTTCAACTGGACGGCGACCGAGCAGGACAACACGCACTTCGACCCGCCCGGCGCGATCGCCGTGGCCCGGCTGGTCGCCCGGGAGCTGCTGCGCACCCGGGTGCTCGCGCCGCGGGACGTGCGCCGGCTGGACGAGGTGATCCCCGAGTCCTGGATCACCTGGCCGGACGCCGTCACCACTGTCTGACCGACCGGACGAGGAACACGAGAAACAAGCGAGAAACAAGGGAGAGCCGCACCATGAACAGACCGATATGGCAGGGGCATGCCATAGTGAGAGCCGCCTCGCTGGCCGGCTGCACCGCCCTCGTGCTGGCCCTGACCGGCACCGGCGCCCAGGCACACTCCGGCCATCACCCCGGCCACCCCCGGGACGCCGCCCGGCAGACGCTCGGTGCGAACGACGGCTGGGCGTCCCACGGAACCGGCACCACCGGAGGTGCCGACGCCACCGCCGAGCACGTCCACACCGTCAGCGACTGGGCCGGATTCAAGGCGGCCCTGGCGGACGGCGGCAGCGCCCCGAAGATCATCAAGGTGCGGGGGACGATCGACGCGGTCTCCGGGGGCTGCGACGCGCTCGCCGCCCCCGGCTACGACTTCGACGACTACCTCGAGAAGTACGCGCCCGAGACCTGGGGCCTGGAACAGGACCTGACCGGCGAGCCCGACGACAGCCCCGAGGGCCTGCGCAGGGCCTCGGCCGCCAACCAGGACACCGCCGTCAAGGCGAACATCCCCGCCAACACCACGATCATCGGTGTCGGCCGCGACGCCGGGTTCAAGGGCGCCAGCCTGCAGATCAAGGGCGTGGACAACGTCATCGTCCGCAACCTCACCCTCGAGAGCCCGATGGACTGCTTCCCGCAGTGGGACCCGACCGACGGCGACCGGGGCAACTGGAACTCCGAGTACGACACCGCCGTCGTGTACGGCTCCACCCATGTCTGGCTGGACCACAACACCTTCACCGACGGCGACCACCCCGACAGCGAGGCCCCCACCCACTTCGGGATGCTGTACCAGCAGCACGACGGCGAGCTGGACATCGTCCGGGGCGCCGACCACGTCACCGCCTCCTGGAACGTCTTCACCGAGCACGACAAGACGATCCTGATCGGCAACAGCGACGGCGAGTCCACGGCCGTCGGCGACCGGGGCAAGCTGAAGGTGACCTTCCACCACAACCTGTTCTCGAAGCTGGTCGAGCGCGCGCCGCGCGTCCGCTTCGGACAGGTCGACGTCTACAACAACCACTTCGTGGCCGGCCAGGGCTACGGCTACAGCTTCGGCGTCGGCAAGGAGTCCCGGCTCGTCGCCGAGCACAACGCGTTCACACTGGCCGAGGGCGTCAGCCCGGCGAAGATCCTCAAGCGGTGGAACGACTCGCCGCTCACCGCCCGGGACAACCGCGTCAACGGCAAGCGGGTCGACCTGATCGCCGTGCACAACGCGGAGAACCCCGAGGGGGCCCTCCGCTCCGGCGCCGGCTGGACCCCCACCCTGCGCACCGCCGTCCACCCGGCGCAGGCGGTCCCGGCGCTGGTCGAGCTCGGCGCGGGAGCGGGCCGCATCCGCTGACATCCCCTGACACCCCGCACCCCCGTTCGCCGGGGCGGGCGCGCTCCACCCCCACTGCGGCGCGCGCCCGCCCCGGTCCTCCCCGTCCCGAAGGAGCACCGCATGCCCTCCTCGCTGCCCGTGTCCAGAAGGGGTCTGCTGCCGGCGGGTGCCTCGGCCGCCACCGCGCTCGCCCTGGCGGCCACCCGCGAGGACCAGCGGTCCGCCGCCTTCCTGGCCGGTCTCGGCCGGGTGGACGCGCGCCGGGTCGCCGCCCTCGGCTTCTCCGCGGGCGGCGACCGGGCCTGGCAGGTGGCCGCGCTCAGCGACCACATCGCGGCGGCGAGCGTGCGGGGGAGACAGCCCCGGCCACCATCAGGTGCTCATGGAACCCGTGCGGAGGGGCCGGAGCCCGCCGGGCTCAGGAACCGCGCAGAAAGCCCGCCTCGTAGGCGGCGATGACGGCCTGGGTGCGGTCCCGGCTCCCGGTCTTCGCCAACACCTGCGCCACATGGGTCTTCACCGTGGCGGGGCCGACCTCCATCAGCCGGGCGATCTCCGCGTTGGTCAGCCCGGTCGCCATGTGCTGCAGCACCTCGCTCTCGCGCCCGGTCAGCCTCGCCGCCCACGCCGGAGGAGTGCGGGCCGTGCGCGCGTGCTCGGTGGCGAGTGCGCGCACCGCCGCCGGGAACAGCAGCGTGTCGCTGCGCGCCACCAGCCGGACCGCACCCACCAGCGCGTCGGCCTCCGCCCGTTTGAGCAGGAACCCTGCGGCTCCGACGCGCAGCGCTTCGTACACGTAGGAGTCGTTCTCGAAGGTGGTGACGACGACGATGCGCGGCGGCCGGTCGAGGCCGGTGAGGATCTGCTCGGTGGCGCGGATGCCGTCGATCTCCGGCATCCGTACGTCCATGAGGACCACGTCGGGTCCTTGCTCCCGCACGACCGACACGGCCTGGGCGCCGGTGGCCGCCTCGCCGACCACCTCGAGGTCCGGCTCGGCGGAGAGGATGGCTCGCAGGGCGGTGCGTACCATGCGCTCGTCGTCGGCGAGGACGACACGGATCGGGGTGGGGCTCGTCACGGGTGGTGTCCGGATTCTGTGAGCAGCGGCTCCGCCCGGGCGTCGAGCCCGGGCGGACTGTTCGCGTGCCGGGGGTTCAGGTCGTTCAGGTCGCGGCCCGCATCGGCAGCCGTACGCGCAGCCGCCAGGTGCCATCCGCCGGGCCCGCCCGGACGGTGCCGCCCAGCAGCCGGGCCCGGTCCCGCACACCGCGCAGGCCGTGACCGCCCCCGGGGCGGGCGGTGGGGGAGGCGTCTAGGGGGTTCTCGACGGGGTTCTCGACCGTGATCTCCAGATGGCCGTCCCGCACCTCGACGCACAGGGTCACGATGCCCCTCTCACCGGTGTGCTTGAGGGCGTTGCTCAGCCCCTCCTGCACGATGCGGTACGCCTCGCGGGAGAGGACGGCAGGCAGCGCGTCCGGCGGTGTCCCGATCGCGGCCGCCACCTTCAGCCCGCTCGCCCGGGTGGCCCGCAGCAGATCGTCGAGGCCGGCGGCCAGGGTGGGCGCCGGCACGGTGTCGTTGGCCTTTCCGTCGCGCAACACGCCCAGTACGGTGTCGAGTTCGCCCACGGTGCGGCGCGTGGTGTCCTCGATGGCGGCGAGGGCCTCACGGACGAATTCCGGGTCGGTGTCCAGGAGCCGGCGCGCCGCGCCGGCCTGGAGGGTGACCGCGCTCAGCGCGTGCCCGACCGAGTCGTGCAGCTCGCGCGCCAGCCGGTTGCGTACGGCGAGGTCGGCGGCGCGCGCCTCGGCGGCGGCGAGCCGGTCCTCGGGGGCGGGGCCGAGCAGCGCCGGAGCCCAGTGGGCCAGCAGCGCGCCGCAGCCGGCCGCACAGCCCGCCAGCGCGAGGAGCGAGGCCACACCCGCGACCGGCGAGAGCGCCAACGCCCAGGCACGGTCGAGGACTTCGGGCAACCCGAGCGGACTGTCCCGCAGCCCCGCGAAGAGCGGCAGCACGATCAGTACGGCGGCGAACGGCGGCACCGCCAGCGACATCCCGGCGACGATCGCACCCAGCCCCAGGTGCAGCGTGTACCAGGCCGCCGTACGGCCCTTCGCGCCCCGGGTGCGGGCGGGCCCGTCGGCGAGCCGGTCCCCGTCGACGCCGCACAGCCAGCGCACGGCGGTGGTCTCCAACGGCCGGGTCAGCGGAAACAGGGAGGTGACCGCGGCGAGCGGCAGGCCGACGGCGAACGAGGTGAGCTGAAGGGGGAGCGACGAGAAGACGGCGGTGGCGCCCGTCACGGGACCGATGACGACCGAGCCGACGAGCACGTACGGCATGGCGAGCGCGCCGCCCAGGATCAGATGGATCCAGCGCAGGCGCGCCCGCCGGCCGAACAGCGGCCGCGTGAACGCCCTCACGTCACCGGAGGTTTCACTGCCCCGGCGGACCGCGCCGCGAGGAAACGGGCGCCGACGGTGGCGACGAGCAGGCCGACGATCATCTGGCCAGCGTAGGCCAGGAGCATCAGGAGGGTCGGGCGGTCGGCGGACTCTCCCCCGGTGACCAGCGCGGCCATCGTCATCCAGCCGCCCCAGCAGGCCACGGCGCCGGAGCCGATCCCGGCGAGGGCCAGCGGCACCCGCACCGGGAGCACCAGGCCGCGCCCGAAGGCCAACAGGGCGCCACCGGTGACCGCGGTGAGGAGGAAGACCACGTACAGGGACTCCAGGACGTGGAAGTCGCTGCCCCGCTCCGCGACGAGGCCCGCACTCAGCCCGGTCGTGCCGCCGGCGGCCCAGACGAGCCGGAGCGTCAGCGGGAACAGGGCGAGTACGGCCGCCACGACCGCGGTGACCCGCTGCGCCGTCCCCGGGAGCCCGACGGGCAGATCCCCCATTCGGCCGCGCCACAGACGGCCCCAGCGGTCGCGGGCGTACAGCACGAACAGCATGCCCAGAGCGAGGCCCTGGACGATGAACCCGGTGTAGACGAGGGCGAACACCCACTCGTGCAGGAAGGGCTCGTCCTCGCCGCCCGCCGTGCCCGCGGTGCTCCCGCCGAGCGCGCGCACCAGCAACTGCAGTGGGTAGCCGGTCATGATCGGTGCGAGCAGTCCCGTCGCGACCCACATCGGCGGCGTAAGCACCCACGCCGGCACCCTGAGGCCCCACGGTCGGGTCAGGAGCAGGACGAGCACGATCACGGCGCAGTCCATGAGGATCGTCAGGACGTTCGCGACGACCATCCCGGTGGGGTGGTCCAGCAGCGGACTGCCCGCCGGAACACCGACGTGACTCCCGGCCACCCAGGCTGTCTTCAGAGCGAGATACGGCAGGCAGGCCAGGACGGCGACGGCGCGCAGCAGCCTGCGTGAGTGGGGGAGCGCGGGGCCGCCGGTGGTGAGGGAGAGTGTCTGTGACATGTCCTCAGGCTTCCGCGAGGCCGCCCACGGACGCGTCCTGCTCGGTGACGATCCGCCTCCCCCACGTGGGGGAGGCAGCGGTCAGCCGGTCGACGTGAGGAGGAGTTCGTCGATCTCCGCACCGCGCGCGGGCGCGTATCCCCTGTCCCGCGCGAAGACCCGGAAACCGCACTTCTCCAGCACCCGCAGCGACCCCGCGTTGTCGGCGGCCGCGCGCGCGTACAGCGGGCGCTCAGTCACCTCGGCCAGCAACTCCCGTAGAGCCGCCGTCGCGATGCCCCTGCCCCAGTACGCGCGGTCGATCCAGTACGTCACCTCACGCTCGCCGGGCTTCCCGTACACCGCCGCGTTGCCCACCACGTCGCCGTCGCACAGCACCGTGCGTACCACGACGTCCGGCGAGGTGCGGATACGGGCCCAGTGGGCCTCGAAGGCGTCCCGGTCGGCCGGGTCCTCGGCGGTGAAGGCCGCCATGCGCAGGGACTCCGGGTCGTTCGACTGCCGGTAGAAGACCGGCAGGTCGCTGTCGTGCACGGCGCGCAGGGCGATGTCCCCCGTGTCCACCGCTCAGAGCCTCCGGGTGGCCAGGGTCAGCCGGTCGCGCGCGTCGAACAGGGCGTCCTTGACCATCTGCTCGTGCGCGGGGGTGAGCCGGGCGACCGGCACCGAGCAGCTGATCGCGTCCCGCGCGGGCGTGCGGTAGGGGATCGCCACCCCGAAGCAGCGCAGCCCGAGCGTGTTCTCCTCGCGGTCCACGGCGAAGCCCTGCTCGCGCACCTGGTGCAGCTCCTCGATGAGCTTCTCCCGGTCCGTGATGGTGTTCTCGGTGAGGGCGGGCAGCGTCTGCGGGAGCATCTTGCGCACCTGCTCGTCCGTGTACGTGCTCAGCAGCGCCTTGCCGAGCGACGTCGAGTGCGCGGGCAGCCGGCGGCCGACCCGGGTGAAGGGGCGCAGGTAGTGCTGCGACTGCCGGGTGGCCAGGTAGACGACGTTGGTGCCGTCGAGCCGGGCGAGGTGGATGGTCTCCGTGGTGTCGTCCGAGAGCCGGTCCAGGGTGGGGCGGGCCGCCGCCACCACCTCGTCGCCGTCGATGTAGGACGTGCCCACGAGCAGCGCCCGCACGCCGATGCCGTACCGCGTGCCCGTCGCGTCCGTCTCCACCCAGCCGAGGTCGACAAGGGTGCGCAGCAGCATGTAGAGACTGGACTTGGGGTAGCCGACGGCCTCCTGGACCGCCGCCAGGGAGTGCATACCGGGGCGCCCGGCGAAGTACTCGAGCAGTTCAACGGTCCGCACCGCGGACTTGACCTGCGCGCCGCCGCCCGTCTCGCCAGCCGACATGCCCTTGACCCTTCGTTCGACGAGAAGCTGAAGTTATAGTCTCCAGCAGCATATTCATCATCAGAGACAGTGTTCAGTATATCGAACGCCGCCGATGGGTGACGTACATACTGCGGCATTGAGGGCGGCAGTCAAGTGGAGGGACTCACGGTGGCAGCAGCACCAGTCTGGAGCGTCGATCCCCGAACCGGGAAGCAGCGGGAACAGGTTGCGGTGGAGGCCACGGCCCAGGAGGTGGACGCCGCCGTCCGGGCCGCGCACGACGCGCGGAGCGCCCTGGCCGACCGCACCGTCCGTGCGGCCTTCCTGCGTTTCGCCGCCGACGAACTCGAGGCGGCCCAAGGCCGGCTCGTCGAGGCCGCCGACGCCGAGACCGCCCTCGGACCGGTCCGGCTGACCGGCGAACTCGCCCGCACCTGCTACCAGCTGCGGGCCTTCGCCGACATCGTCGACGAGGGCGCCTTCCTCGACGTCGTCATCGACCACCCCGACGACACCGCCACCCCGCCCGTCCCGGACCTGCGCCGCTACAAGGTCCCGCTGGGGGTCGTCGCCGTCTACTCGGCCTCCAACTTCCCCTTCGCCTTCTCCGTCCCCGGCGGCGACACCGCGAGCGCGTGGGCGGCCGGCTGCCCGGTGGTCGTCAAGGCCCACCCCGACCACCCGGGCCTGTCCGAGCTGGTCGCCAGGGTGCTGCGCCGCGCGGCGGCCCGGCACGACATCCCCGAGGGCGTGCTCGGGCTGGTGCACGGCTTCGAGGCCGGCGTCGAACTGGTCCGGCACCCGCTGGTCGCGGCGGCCGGCTTCACCGGCTCGGTGCGCGGCGGACGCGCCCTCTTCGACGCGGCGGCCGCCCGCCCGGTCCCGATCCCGTTCCACGGCGAGCTGGGTTCCCTGAACCCGGTCCTCGTCACCGAGGCCGCCGCCGCCGAGCGCGCCGAGGCGATCGGCGCAGGTCTCGCCGGTTCGATGACGCTGGGCGTCGGCCAGTTCTGTGTGAAGCCGGGCCTCGTCCTCGCCCCGGCGGGCGCGGCCGGCGACCGCATCGTCAAGTCCCTGACCGACGCCGTCAGCGACACCGACGCCGGTGTCCTGCTCGACCACCGCATGCGCGACACCTTCGTCGCCGGGGTCGCCGAGCGCGCCCAACTGCCCGATGTGGAAGCCCCGGTGACCCCGGGCCCGGGCGGCGAGCACACCGTCAGCGCCGGCTTCCTCACCGTCCCGGCGAGCAGACTCACCACGGACGGCGAGCACGACCTGCTGCTGGAGGAGTGCTTCGGCCCGGTCACCGTCGTGGTCCGCTACGAGGACGACACCGAGGTCCGCTCCGTCTTCTCCCGCCTCCCCGGCAACCTCACCGCCACCGTCCACCTGTCCGAGGAGGAGGGCGCCGGCCGGGGCCGGGGCGCGGAGATCCTCGCCGAACTGACCCCGCTCGCCGGCCGGGTGCTCGTCAACGCCTGGCCGACCGGTGTCGCGGTCGCCCCGGCCCAGCACCACGGCGGCCCGTACCCGGCGACGACCTCCACCTCCACCTCGGTCGGCGGCACCGCCATCGAGCGCTGGCTGCGTCCCGTCGCCTACCAGAACAGCCCGGCCGCCCTCCTGCCGCCGGAACTGCGCGACGACAACCCGCAGAAACTGCCCCGCCGCTTCAACGGCAGCCTGGAGCGCTGAACGCGACGGAGGCCGGCACACCGGGAACCACCGCCCGCCGGGGAACGTCCTGCAGTGCATGATCGAACCGCACCGGACCAGGGACTTCCTGTTGATCAGGACCGCCCTGGAGGCCGAGGCCGCGGACATCGCCGCACTGCACCTGCACGCCCGGTCCACGTACTACCCGGACGGTCTCCCCGACGACGGCACCGGCTGGCGGGCGCGCTGGCAGGAGGCCGTCGAGCGCCCCGACGGGCAGGTGCTGTGCGCGGTGCGGGACGGCCACCTGGCCGGCATCGCCTCGTTCCGCACCCCGCCGGACGCCCCCGCCGACACGGTCAAGCTGTTCCAGTTCCACGTCGACCCGGGGCGCTGGCGCGCCGGCATCGGCACGGCCCTGCACACCGCCTGCGTCGAGGAGTGGCGGGCGAACGGCCGGCGGACCGCCGTGCTCGAGGTGCACGCCGGCAACCGGCGGGCCCAGGCCTTCTACGCCCGCCAGGGCTGGATCCCGGACCCGGAGCACCCGCCCGCCGAGGACGACCACCACCTCCACCTGTGCTTCGCCGTGCCGGGGGAATGAACCTCACTGGTTGAACGTTCACGCACGCAGCGGAGGGAGTCTCCGTGCCCCCACGACCGGGAGAGTGCCTGAACGATGCGTGTCGAAATCTGGTCGGACATCGCGTGTCCCTGGTGTTATGTCGGCAAAGCGCGGTTCGAGAAGGCGCTCGGCGAGTTCCCGCACCGTGACGACGTCGAGGTGGTGCACCGCTCCTTCGAGCTGGACCCCGGCCGGGCCAAGGACGACATCCAGCCCGTGCTCACGATGCTGACCAAGAAGTACGGCATGAGCCAGGCACAGGCCGAGGCCGGTGAGGACAACCTCGGCGCCCAGGCCGCGGCCGAGGGACTGCCGTACCGCACCCGGGGCCGCGACCACGGTGCCACCTTCGACATGCACCGCCTGCTGCACTTCGCCCGCGCCCAGGGCCGCCAGGTGGAACTGCTCGACCTCCTCTACCGGGCGAACTTCGCCGAGGAGCGGTCCGTCTTCGGCGACGACGAACGCCTCCTCGAACTCGCCACCGCGGCCGGCCTCGACACCGACGCCGCCCGCGCGGTCCTCGCCGACCCGGACGCGTACGCCGCCGAGGTGCGCGAGGACCAGCGGGAAGCCGCGGAACTCGGCGCGCGGGGCGTGCCCTTCTTCGTCCTCGACCGCAAGTACGGCGTCTCCGGCGCCCAGCCCGCCGAGGTGTTCACCCGGGCGCTGACCCAGGCGTGGGGCGAGCGGTCGCCGCTGAAGATCGTCGACGGCGACGCGGAGGCCTGCGGCCCCGACGGCTGCGCGGTCCCGCAGAGCTGACTGCGCCGGACGGGCCTGAAAGCCGGTGGACGGGGAGGGCCCGGGACCGCAGAGTGGCCCCATGGAGACCTTCGCGAACCTCGTCCGTGCCGAGTTCACCCCGAAGAACACCTTCCTCAACACCGCGAGCAGTGGCCTGCTGCCCGCGCGTACGGTGACCGCCCTCGAGGAGGCCGTACGGCTGAGGGCCGAGGGCGGCCCGCTCGATCCGCTGTTCGACGACGTCGAGGCCTGCCGGGCCGCCTACGCCCGGCTGGCCGGCGTCCCCGTCGAGCGCGTGGCGGCCGGCGCCACCGCCGCTCTCTGCACCGGTCTGCTCGCGGCCTCACTGCCGCCGGGCGCCGAAGTCCTCACCGTCGAGGGCGACTTCACCTCGGTGCTCAACCCGTTCCACGTACGCGGCGACCTCAAGGTGCGGGCCGTGCCCCTGGAGCGGCTCGCCGAGTCCGTCCGGCCGGACACCGCCCTGGTCGCGGTGAGCGCCGTGCAGTCCGCCGACGGCCGGATCGCCGATCTGCCCGCGCTGCGGGAGGCGGCCGGGGAGCACGGCGCGCGCACCTATGTCGACTTCTCCCAGGCGGCCGGCTGGCTGCCGGTCGACGCCGACACCCACGACTACTCCGTCGCCATCGTCCACAAGTGGCTGCTCGGCCCGCACGGGGCGGCCTTCCTCGTCGTGCCGGAGGACTTCGGTGGGCTGGCCCCGGTCCAGGCGGGGTGGGTCGCGGCGGAGAGGCCCTGGGACAGCTGCTACGGACCGGTCACCGAACTCGCCCGCTCGGCCCGCCGGTTCGACGTGAGTCCGGCCCTGTTCACCTACGCGGGACTGCGTGCCTCCCTCGAACTCGTCGAGGAGATCGGTGTGGAGGCGATCCACGCCCATGACCTCGCCCTCGCCGACCGCTTCCGGGCGGGGCTTGCCGCGCTGGGTCACGAGCCCGTGCCCGCCCCCGGCTCGGCCATCGTCTCCGTGCCGGAACTGGGCCGTCTCGAGCTTGAGTTGGACAGGGCCGGCCTCGCGTTGTCCAGCCGGGCCGGCCATCTGCGGGCGTCCTTCCACCTCTACAACACGCCGGCCGAAGTGGACCGGCTGCTGGACGCCCTGTCCGGCTGAGGAGGCCGGGCCCCGCACCGGCCCGGTCGCGGGCACGGCAGCGGGCCGGTGCCTCCCGTCCCACACGAGGAGGCACCGGCCCGCAGTCACCGTCACGCGCGCACGTCACGCGCGCACGTCACGCGCGCACGTCACGCGCGCACGTCACGCGTTCGCGACACCTGTTCGCGACACCCGTTCCGGGGATCGCGCTCACGTCACCGGCGTGAAGTCCCGGGCCCCGATGTACTCGGGACGCCGGACCGGCGCCGCGAACGGCTCGACGGCCGTGTTGTCGACGCTGTTGAACACGATGAACACGTTGCTGCGCGGGAACGGCGTGATGTTGTCCCCGGAGCCGTGCATGGCGTTGCAGTCGAACCACGTCGCCGAGCCGGCCGCGCCGGTGAACAGCTTGATGCCGTACTCCGACGCCAGCGCGGTCAGCCCCTCGTCGGAGGGCGTGCCCGCGTCCTGCATCTGCAGCGACTTCTTGTAGTTGTCCTTCGGTGTGGCCCCCGCACACCCGAGGAACGTCTTGTGCGACCCCGGCATGATCATGAGTCCGCCGTTGGTGTCGAAGTTCTCGGTCAGCGCGATCGACACGGACACCGTCCGCATCCGCGGCAGACCGTCCTCGGCGTGCCAGGTCTCGAAGTCCGAGTGCCAGTAGAAGCCACTGGCCCCGAAGCCCGGCTTGACGTTGATCCGGGACTGGTGGACGTACACGTCCGAGCCGAGGATCTGCCGGGCCCGGCCGACCACCCGCTCGTCGCGCACCAGCCGTGCGAACACCTCGCTGATCCGGTGGACCTCGAAGACCGAGCGGATCTCCTTGGACCGCGGTTCGACGATCGACCGCTCGTCGGCCCGGATCGCCGGGTCGGCGACCAGCCGGTTCAGTTCGTCCCGGTAGACGGCGACCTCGTCCTCGGTGATCAGCTGGTCGACGGCGAGGAAGCCGTCACGCTCGAACGCCCCGAGGTCGGCCGGCGTGATCGGGCCGGGCGCGTCCGGGGCGCCCCAGACGACCGGGTCCTGCCGCGGGGTGATGACCTCGGCGGAGCCGCGGGTGGGATAGAGGTCGGGGACGTGCGTCTCGGTGCTGGGGGTCACGGTGGTCATGGAACCTCACACCTCCTCGGTGAGCAGCGGGTACACACCGTTCTCGTCGTGGTCCTCCCGTCCGGTCACGGGCGGGTTGAAGACGCAGATGCAGCGGAAGTCCTTCTTCACCCGCAGCGTGTGCTTCTCGTGCCCGTCGAGGAGGTACATGGTCCCGGGCGTGATCGTGTGCGTCAGCCCGGAGTCGTGGTCGGTGAGCTCTGCCTCTCCCTCCACGCAGACGACGGCCTCGATGTGGTTGGCGTACCACATCGACGTCTCCGTACCGGTGTACAGGATGGTCTCGTGCAAGGAGAATCCGACGTTCTCCTTGGCGAGGACGATGCGCTTGCTCTCCCAGGTGCCCGACGCGGACTTCACATGCCGGTCGGTGCCCTCGAGCTCCTTGAAGGAACGGACAATCACGGTGCTGCGATGCCTCCTTGGTGATGGTGGTGATGGTGCCTGCGGGCCGTCCGGGCCCCGGGCCGAGGCCGGGTCCCGGACGGTTCAGCAGGTGGTTCAGGTGGTTCAGGTGGTTCAGGCGGTCTCGCGGACGGCGCGGGCCAGCGTCCTCAGCCCCTCGTCCAGCTCGTCCGGGGTGATGGTCAGGGCCGGGAGGAGTTTGACGACCTCGCTCTCGGGGCCGGAGGTCTCGATCAGCAGCCCGAGCTGGAAGGCGCGTTGGGCGATCCGCCCCGCGCGCTCCTTGTCGTGGAACTCCATTCCCCACACCAGCCCGCGACCGCGGTACTCCTTCACGTCGGCGAGGTTCTCCTCGGCGATGGCGATCAGCGACTGCTCGACCTGCTCGCCGCGCGAACGGGTCTGCTTCTCCATCGCCGACCCGTCGGCCCAGTAGGCCTCCAGGGCGGCGGTCGCCGTGACGAAGGCCGGGTTGTTGCCGCGGAAGGTGCCGTTGTGCTCACCCGGCTCCCAGACGTCCAGCTCGGGCTTGAACAGGGTCAATGCCATGGGCAGGCCGTAGCCGCTGATCGACTTGGACACGGTGACGATGTCCGGCGTGATGCCCGCCTCCTCGAAGGAGAAGAAGGCGCCGGTACGGCCGCAGCCCATCTGGATGTCGTCGACGATGAGCAGCATGTCCTGGCGTGCGCACAGCTCGGACAGGGCGCGCAGCCACTGGGGCCGGGCGACGTTGATGCCGCCCTCGCCCTGCACGGTCTCGACGATCACGGCGGCCGGCTTGTTGAGGCCGGAGCCCTGGTCCTCCAGCAGCCGCTCGAACCACAGGAAGTCCTCGACCGTGCCGTCGAAGTAGTTGTCGAACGGCATGGGCGTGCCGTGCACCAGCGGGATGCCGGCCCCGGCCCGCTTGAAGGCGTTGCCAGTCACGGCGAGCGAGCCCAGGGACATGCCGTGGAAGGCGTTGGTGAACGACACGATCGACTCGCGCCCCTTCACCTTCCGTGCCAGCTTCAGCGCCGACTCGACGGCGTTGGTGCCCGTCGGGCCCGGGAACATGACCTTGTACGGCAGGTCGCGCGGGCGCAGGATCCAGTTCTGGAAGGACTCCAGGAACGCGCGTTTGGCCGTCGTCGACATGTCGAGCCCGTGGGTGACGCCGTCCCGCTCCAGATAGTCGATCAGCGCCCGTTTCAGTACGGGGTTGTTGTGGCCGTAGTTGAGTGAACCGGCTCCGGCGAAGAAGTCGAGGTACTCGTGGCCGTCCTCGTCGTACATACGGCTGCCGTGCGCGCGGTCGAAGACGGTGGGCCAGCCACGGCAGTAGCTGCGCACCTCGGACTCAAGGGTCTCGAAGACGCTCAGATCGGGCTGGGTGATGGTCACGACGAATCGCTCCTCGTTGGCGTGGGAGGTCGGAGGGAGACGGGGATCGGCGGAGTGACGCACTTCTTCGTGCGCGGGGGCCGAAGGTCAGGGGGCGAGGGGACCGATGCGGTACAGGACCTCGGGGTCGTGCGGTCCGTCGGGGAACTGGTCGGCCTCGAACAGCACCTCGCGCTCCAGCCGGGCGCCGTGGCGTTCGGCGAACGCGGTGAACAGGCGCTCGGAGGCGGTGTTCCCCGGGGTGATGGTGGTCTCCACGGTGTTCACTCCGTGTTCCGCGGTGGTCCGTGCGACCAGACCGTCGAGCAGAGCGGCGGCCAGGCCGCGGCCGCGGTGCGCCTCGTCCACCGCGACCTGCCAGACGAGCAGGGTGTGCGGGCTGCTCGGCCGCAGGTAGCCGGTGACGAAGCCGATCGCCTCCCCGCCGGCGTCGCGTGCGACGGCCGATGTGGCGGCGAAGTCCCGGCACCACAGGAGATAGCTGTACGACGAGTTCAGGTCGAGGGTTTTCGAGTCCCTCGCTATCCGCCACAACGCGGCTCCGTCCGCCAGGGCGGGGCGGTCGATTTGCGGGTCTGCTTGAGCGGCAGTCATGTGAATTCAACTTACCCAGGTAAATTCGAAAATGCATCGGCTGCCGGGGTTACCTGGTGGCTTGAACTATGTTATCGCGCGGGCGTGAAGCCGCAAGCGGAAGCTCGGCGAGATGCCCCATTTTGCAGTGGATACAAGGCGCAAATCGGTCGCACTGTGGGACCGGTCACAAGTGTGTAACTCCCTTGAGGGGGTCCCGGATGGGCCGCTTCCCGCCCCGCTGAATCGCTGTGTTTAGGTCCGAGAAAAGCGGGCAGGAGGAGATGGGAAGCTGCTCTGGAAGGTTGTATTGAAATAAGCGGGAGAATGCCGGGTGGGAATGCCCTCGATTGCTTCCGGTAATCCTATGGAATTCACGATTCGGTCACCCGTGGCCGGCCGGTCGCTCATGTCCCCGTCGTGCCGTCGACGCCCTCCCGCTCCGGGGCGTCCCGCGCGGGGCTTACCGCCAGGCGCCGTCGGCCGCGCTCAGGGCGCCCCGCACGTCCACCGTCAGGCCCTGCTCCGCCAGCGCGGTGCCCAGGGCCGTCAGGCTCGCCCGTACCGCGCCCCGGGTCGCGTCGGAGCCGTAGTGGTTGACGCGGATCATCTCCTTGGCCAGTGCCCCGCCGCCCGCGGCCAGCGGGAGCGCCGGGTCCACGGCCAGGGCGTGGGCCACCAGCTCCGCGGCCACCGTGCCCGACGGGGCCCGCAGGGTCGTGGCGACCGGAGCCGCCTCGGACGCCTCGTGGACGTACGGCGCCAGGCCGCCGCCCAGCGCGAGCGCCCCCGCCCGCGTCGCCGCGGCGGCGGCCGCGTGCCGCGCCGTCACCGTGTCCAGGCCCACCGCCTCGATACGCTCCACGCACGCCTGAAGCGCCAGCATCTCCAACTGCGCCGGCGCGTGCGGCAGCGCCGTACGGCCCCCGTCGATCCAGCGCTCCTTCCAGTCCAGCAGCGACAGGTACGAGCGGCGCGGCGCCCGCGGGTTCGCCGCCATCCGGGCCCACGCCCGCTCGCTCACCGACACCGCCGACACGCCCGCCGGACCGCCCATCGCCTTCTGCGCCCCGATCACGCACAGGTCCACGCCCCACGCGTCCGGCAGCACCGGCTCCGCCCCGATCGACGCCACCGCGTCCAGATAGAACAGCGCTCCGTGCTCCCGCACCGCCTCGCCGATCTCCGCGACCGGGTTGGTGTTCCCGGTGGCCGCCTCCGCGTGCACCAGGGAGACGAAGTCGATCTCCGGATGTCCGGCGAAGGCCTCGCGGATCTGCCCGGCCGTCACCGCCGTGTGGAACGGCACCGCCAGGTCGATCACCGTGGCGCCGCAGTCCCGCAGCCAGTCCCCGAAGGTCTGCCCGTAGGGGCCCGTGACGACGTTCAGGGCGGTCGTGCCGGGACCCGCGGCCGCGCGGATCGCGCCCTCCAGCGGCAGCAGCGCCTCACCCTGCATGATCACGACGTCCTGCGTGGTGCGCAGCAGCCGTGCCACGCGGTCCTCGATCGAGGCGAAGTGCGCGGCGCTCAGCGGGGCCAGACCGAGGAAGGGGTGGGTGCTCACGGCGGTGCTCTCTCCAGATCGCGGCTTCACGAGGTCGTGCCCGCACGAGGTCGTGGGGGTACGAGTGCGAGCGTACGGGAGCCCGTCCGACGCCGGATTCCCAGGTCGGACGGGGAGGCGGAGAACCCGGACCGGGTGGGCCCGTCCGGGTGGCGGCTCACTAGGGTGCGGTGTATGAGCGAACGCGCGGTGCTGCACGTGAAGGGCCGGATCCTCGTCGGACCGGACGAGGACCAGGTCCGCGACGAGCTGTGGGTGGTCGACGGGCGGATCTCCTACGACCGCCCCGGCACCGCCCGCGACGTCCGGACCGTCGAGGGCTGGGTGCTGCCCGGCCTGGTCGACGCCCACTGCCACGTGGGCCTCGACCGTCACGGCGCGGTCCCCGCCGAGGTCGCGGAGAAGCAGGCGCTCACCGACCGCGACGCCGGCGCCCTGCTGCTGCGGGACGCGGGCTCGCCCTCCGACACCCGCTGGATCGACGACCGCGACGACCTCCCGAAGATCATCCGGGCCGGCCGGCACATCGCCCGCACCCGCCGCTACATCCGCAACTACGCCTGGGAGGTCGAACCCGACGACCTCGTCGCCTACGTCGCCCAGGAGGCCCGGCAGGGCGACGGCTGGGTCAAACTCGTCGGCGACTGGATCGACCGAGACCTGGGCGACCTGTCGGCCTGCTGGCCGCGCGGCGCCGTCGAGGCGGCGATCGCCGAGGCGCACCGGCTGGGCGCCCGCGTCACCGCGCACTGCTTCGCCGAGGACTCCCTGCGGGATCTGGTCGAGGCCGGCATCGACTGCGTCGAGCACGCGACGGGCCTGACCGACGACACCATCCCGCTGTTCGCCGAACGGGGCGTGGCGATCGTCCCGACCCTCGTCAACATCGCCACCTTCCCCGAACTGGCCGACGGCGGCGAGTCCAGGTTCCCGCGCTGGTCGGCCCATATGCGCCGGCTCCACGAACGCCGCTACGACACCGTGCGCTCCGCCCACGACGCCGGCATCCCCGTCTTCGTCGGCACGGACGCGGGCGGCACCCTCCCGCACGGTCTGGCGGCGGCCGAGGTCGCCGAACTGGTCACCGCCGGCATCCCGCCCGTCGACGCCCTGGCGGCCGGCACCTGGGCCGCCCGCGCCTGGCTCGGCCGCCCGGGCCTGGAGGAGGGCGCCCCGGCCGACCTCGTGGTCTACGCGTCCGACCCGCGTGCGGACGTACGGGTGCTCACCGACCCGCGCCGGGTGGTACTGAACGGGCGCGTGGTCGGCTAGGACCCGCTGCTCGGCGGGCGAAACCCGTCCACCGGGTGACGCGTGGGCGGGGGTGGGGAACAGTCGTGCCCCGGGATTCGAATGTGTCGGCGGGCCTGCCACGAAGGAGTGAAGTGTCCTCGGATCGCTGACGGTCGTCTCCCGGGACGGTCATTCTTTCCGGGTCCCACCCACGTCTCATGGGGGTCCCACCACCTTGAACAGCACCAACTTCCGCATGCCCGCACGCCGTTGGTTCGCCGTCGCCGCGGCCACCGTCCTCGCCGCAGGTCCCGCGGCGCTGGCCGGAGCGGGCCCCGCGCAGGCCACCGGGGAACACGGCAGCGCGAGCGCGGCCGTCCTGCGCACCGGGCTCGACGTGGCCCTGCTCGACAAGAGCGCGAACGTCCCGCTCACCGTCACCCTCAACGAGGTCCACGCGCCGCAGAGCGCGCGGAAGACCCTCCTCACCGCGGACCTGGAGGGCGTCGACAAGGGCCGACCCTTCAGCGTGCTGCGCGCGGAGGTGGCCGACGCGAAGGCGACGGTGGAGGGGAAGCGGGCCGAGTCCTCCACCACCCTCGCCAAGGCCCGGGTCCATGTGCCCGGACTGCCGCTGCTGTCGCTGATCGAGCTCGAGAAGGTCACCTCCAAGGCCGTCTGCGAGACCGGCCGGACCCCGCTCGCCTCGGCCACCCTGCCCGGCTCGGTGACCGTGCTCGGCAAACGCGTCACGCTGACCTCCGACGGCACCACCGAGGTCACGGTGCCGGGCGTCGGCGAGGTCCGCCTGGACCTGTCCAGGACGGAGACCACCTCCCGCACCGCCGCCGCCACCGCGCTCCGGCTCGAGGTCGCCGTCGACCCGGCGAAGCTGAACGTCACCGAGGTCAACGGCACCGTCACCCTGGCCGAAGCGAAGTGCGAGGCCCCCGCCGCCCCGGTCGAGCAGCCCGCCCCGGCCGCCCCGGCCGAGGAGCAGGCGGCCCCGGCGGAGTCCGAGGAGTCCAGGACCGCCGACGTGCAGCCCCAGGGCGCGCGGGCCGAGCAGGCGGCCCCCGCCGAGCAGCCGGCCGGGGCGGACCTGGCCGAGACGGGCGGCGACTCGACGACCCCGTACATCGCGGGCGCCGCCGTTGCGCTCCTCGCGGCGGGCGGCGCGGGAGTCGCCCTCTCCCGCCGGGGCCGCCGCAACTGACGCTGTACACCGAGTACGCCGAGTACACCGACGGGGGCCGGCGTTCCCACCGCCGGCCCCCGCCGTAGCCACCGGGACCCCGACGGCCGGTCCCTCCCCGCGGGCCGCGGGGAGGGCAGGTCAGTCCGCGTCCAGCGCCCGCTCCAGAGCCCCCAGGAACGCGTCCGTCGTCTGCCGGTCGCGTACCGCGAGGCGCAGCCACCGCTCGTCCAGCCCCGGGAAGGTGTCTCCGCGGCGCACCGCGAAGCCGAGGTCGCGGAGCCGGTGGCGTACGGCGGTCGCGTGCTCCAGCCGGAGCAGCACGAACGGGGCCTCGGCGGGACGCACGACACTCAGACCGCGCGCGGCGAACTTCTCCAGCCCCGCGAGCAGATGGGACCGGTCCGCGGCGATGCGGTGGGCCGCCCCGGCCGCCTCCGCCAGCGCCCCGGCCCCCACGCACGCCTCGGCCGCCGCCAGCGCGGGTGTGGACACCGGCCACAGGGGCTGCGCCCGCTCCAGCGCCGTGACGGTCTCCGGCGCGGCCAGGACGTATCCGATGCGCAGCCCCGCCAGCCCCCACGTCTTGGTGAGGCTGCGCAGGACCACCAGGCCCGGTACGTCCGTCCGGCCGGCCAGCGCCTCGCGCTCCTCCGGCACCGCGTCCAGGAACGCCTCGTCCACGACCACCGTCCGCCCGGGGCGGGCGAGTCGGGCGATCGCCGCGGCCGGGTGCAGCACCGACGTCGGGTTCGTCGGGTTGCCGATCACCACCAGGTCCGCGTCCTCGGGGACCGCCGCCGGATCCAGCCGGAAACCGTCCTCCGCGCGGAGCAGCACCCGCTCGACGGTGTGCCCCGCGTCCCGCAGCGCCGCCTCCGGCTCCGTGAACTGCGGATGCACCACCACCGGCCGGCGCACCGGCAACGCCCGCGCCAGCAGCACGAACGCCTCCGCCGCCCCCGCCGTCAGCAGCACCCGCTCCACCGGCAGCCCGTGCCGCGCCGCCACCGCCGCCCGCGCCGCCCGCCCGTCCGGGTAGGCGGCGAGGCCGGTGAGCGACGCGGCGATGTGCTCCCGCAGCCACGCCGGGGGCGTGTCCGCGCGGACGTTCACGGCGAGGTCGACCAGAGCGGCGCCGTCGTCACGGACCTCGGCGTCCCCGTGGTGCCGCAGGTCGTGCGCGCAGGCCTCCGGATCAGTGGGCATGGGAAGGCGCGTGACCGTGCCCGTGGTGGCCGTGATGGTGGTGGCCGTCGTCGTCCGGGTGGAAGTGCGGCTGCTGCGGCGCCCCGACCTTGTCCTCGAAGCCCGGCAGCGCGATCCGGTACACGCAGCTGTCGCAGTTCATCCGCAGATCGCCCTGTACGGCCTCCGCGTACCGCTCCATCACCAGGTCCAGCAGTTCCGGCTCCGGCCCGATGACGTCCGCCGACCGCACCTCCGTCTCCGGGTGCGCCGCCGCCCACTGCTCGGTCTGGTGCCGTACCCGGTCCGGCAGGATGCCGGTGAACAGGAAGTACGGCAGGACGACGATCCGCCGGGCGCCGAGCCGCGCGCACCGGTCGAGCCCGCTCGGCACGTCCGGCGCCGCCAGCGACACGAACGCCGTCTCCACGGCCCCGTAGCCGCGCCCCTCCCACAGCAGCCGCGCCGCCTTGCACACCTCGGCGTTGGCGTCCGGGTCCGTCGAACCGCGCCCCACCAGCAGCACCGTCACCTCGGCGGGGTCCCAGGACGGATCCACCGCCTGCCGGAGCCGCCGCTCCAGCACGCTCAGCAGGGCGGGGTGCGGGCCCAGCGGACGGCCGTAGGTGTACGAGATCCCGGGGTGGCGCTCCTTCTCACGGGCCAGCGCCGCCGGGATGTCGCCCTTGGCGTGCCCGGCGGACACCAGCATCAGCGGCACGGCGGCGAACCGCCGCACCCCCCGGCCGACCAGCTCGGCGACGGCCTCGCCCAGCGGCGGCGGGGACAGCTCGATGAAGCCGCCCGCGACGGGCAGTTCGGGGTGACGGCGCCCCAACTCCCCTACGAAGTCGCGGAACGCCTGCGCTCCGGCGTCGTCCCGGGTGCCGTGTCCGGCGACGATCAGGGCGGGCGGGGTGGTCACAAGGTCTCCTCAAGCGAAGTGGGGTGGTAGAGCAGGGCGTTGAGCGCGGCCGCGGCGACCGCCGAACCGCCCTTCTCGGACACGTTGCTCACCGCGGGCAACCCGCTCTCGCGCAACGCGGCCTTGGACTCGGCCGCTCCGACGAAACCGACGGGCAGCCCGATGACGAGCGCGGGGGAGGCGTCCAGGGTCAGCAGCTCCTCCAGGGCGGTCGGCGCGCAGCCGATCACCCACAGGGCCCCGGGGCCGACCTCCTCGTACGCCAGGCGCATCGCGTGCGCCGAACGCGTGAGCTCGGGCCCGGCCTCGGCATCCTTGAGACGGCAGACGGTCCCGCGCCGGGTGATCCCGGCCGCGACCATCTCCACGTCCACCACGACGGGCGCCCCGGCGTGCAGCACCGCGTGCGCCTTCGCCAGCTCGCCCTCGTCCATGACGAGATCGTCCGCGTACGCCAGATCGGCCGAGGAGTGGATGACCCGCTCCACGACCGCCCGGGTCAGCGGCGGGAAGTGCCCGGTGTCCAGACGGGCGCGCAACCGGCGGAAGGACTCCTGCTCGATGGGATGGACCACACGCTTCACCGGGACTCCTCCTGCCAGCGGTAGCCGCGCGGGGTGACCATGCGCCCCGCGATCTCACGGGTCGCCGTGTTGCCCACGGTCACGACCGTCATCATGTCGACCGTCGCCGGGTCGAGCGCGGCGAGCGTGCTCAGGCGACTGGACTCGTCGGCACGGGACGCGTTCCGCACGACACCCACCGGCGTCGTCGGCTCCCGGTGCTCGGCGAGGATCGCCAGCGCCTTCGGCAGCTGCCAGTCACGGCCCCGGCTGCGCGGGTTGTAGAACGTCACCACGATGTCCGCCTCGGCCGCCGCCCGCACCCGCCGCTCGATGACCTCCCACGGCGTGTGCAGGTCGGACAGACTGATCGACACGTGGTCGTGGCCCAGCGGCGCGCCCAGGATCGCCCCGGCCGCCAGCGCCGCCGTCACCCCGGGCACCCCGACCACGTCGATGTCGTCGGACGCCTCGGCGAGCGCCGGGGAGGCCATGGCGTACACGCCCGCGTCCCCGCTTCCGATCAGCGCGACCGCCTGCCCCCGACGGGCCTCCTCGACGGCCGTGCGCGCCCGCTCCTCCTCCGCACCGAGCCCGGACTCCAGGATCCGGGTGCCGGGCCGCAGCAGATCGCGGATCTGGTCGACGTACTGGTCGAGCCCCACCAGCACGGAGGCGCGCCGCAGTTCCGCCTTCGCCCGCGGGGTGAGCAGGTCCCGGGCGCCCGGCCCGAGCCCGACCACCGCGAGCCGCCCGCGCCCCGGCCGCCGTACGACGGCACAGGTCGCCATCGCCGGCTGCCCGTCCGCACGTTCCGACTTCCGCTTGGGCACGAGGAGTTCACCGCCGCGCACCAGCGCCGCGGCCTCCGCGACCGACGGGGTCCCCACGGCGGCGAGCGGCGCGTCGGAGGGGTTCGGCACCTCGACGCGCGCCAGCTCCCCGGCGGCGTACGCCACCAGCGGCACACCCAGCCGCCGGGCCGCCTCCACGATGCCGGGCTCCTCCGACTTCGCGTCCACGGTGGCCAGTTCGGCGAGCGACGCGGCCGACAGACCGGCCTCCCGCAGGGTGCCCTCGACCAGCGCGAGGACCTCCTCGACGGGGGCGCCCTTCGAGGCACCCACCCCGGCCACCAGGGTGGGCGGCCGGAGGATCGCCTCCCGCCGCCCCGCCTCGGCCAGCCGGTCCGTGAGACGGATCGTGTACGCACCCTCGTCCGCGACCGGCAGCGGGGGCAGCGGCCAGGCCACGTCGGTGCGCAGCGCCACCGGCTCACCGTCCAGCAGGGCGCGCGACACGGCGGCCACGTCACCCTCCACCGGGAAGCCCAGCGTGTCCAGACCGGGCAGCCCCGCCGCATCGGTCGCCGTGGTCACCACCGGTTCGGCGCCCAGCACCTCGGCGACCTCACGTGCGAGCTCGTTCGCCCCGCCGCCGTGCCCGCCCACCAGGGAGACCGCGAACCGGCCGCCCTCGTCGACACAGACCACGCCCGGGTCGCTCGCCTTGTCGTCCAGCAGCGGTGCCACCAGCCGCACCACGGCACCCGTGGCCAGAAAGCACACGAGCTGCTCGCACTGCGCGAACGCGGCCCGTACGGCGTCCCCGACGGGACCCTCGTACACCCGCGTACGGTCCGGCCACGCGGCGGCCAGTCGGTCCCGCGCGGCGGCTCCCGCCGCGGTGGCGGAGATGAGGCCGATCACAGGGCGGCTCCTTCGGTGTCGGTACGTGCCGGGGATCTGGAACCCCACAGCAGGAAAACGGGATTGGTCGCCGCCAGCCGGGTCACGTCCCCGGGCAGCGGCGCCAGCCGCGACGACTGCAACAGCACCCCGTCGCAGGTGAAGCCGGCACCGGCCAGCGCCTCGCGCGCGGCCGGCACCCGGTCCAGGGCGGCCAGGGCGACGACGACCGTGCGCCGCGCCCGCCGCGCGCACGCGGTGACGACGGCGGGCAGCTCCCGCCCGCCCCCGCCGACGAACACGGCGTCGGGGTCGTCGAGATCGGACAGCACGGTCGGCGCCGCCCCGTGCACCACGCGTACGTCCACCCCGTGCGCGAGGGCGTTGGCGCGGATCCGTCCCACCCCGTCCGCGGTCTTCTCCACCGCGGTCACGGCGGCGCCCAGCCGGGCGCACTCCACGGCCACGGACCCCGAACCCGCGCCGATGTCCCACACCAGTTCGCCGGGGCGCGGCCCGAGCCGGGCCAGGGCCAGCGCCCGCACCTCGAACTTGGTGATCATCGAGTCCCGGTGGGCGAACCCGGCCTCGTCCAGCGCCCAACCGGCGGGCGGCGCGCAGGAGCCCGCGACGGTCCGTACGGGGCCGAGACCCCGTGACTCGTCCAGGCACAGCACGACGCTGACCGCCGGACCCCAGTCCCGCGCCGCCGCGACGGCGGGCGTGACCCGCTCCACCCGCTCCCGCTCGGGATCGCCCAGCGCGGAGGCCACGACCAGGACCCGGCCGGGGGAGTGCCGGGCCAGCGCCGCCCCCAGCTCCGCCGGACCGGCCCCCGGCCCCGTCAGCACGGCGACCTTCGGGTGGGCCCGGCACAGGTTGACGGCCGTCCGCGGATCCCGGCCGTGCGCGCTGACCACCACGGCGTCGTCCCAGGGCAACCCGACCCGCGCGAAGGCGGTGGCGACGGAGGAGACACCCGGCCGCACGTCCAGCCGCTCGGACCCGAACCGCTCGGCCAGCGCCCGTACGATCCCGAAGAACCCCGGGTCACCGGAGGCCAGCACGACGACCGGACGCTCCTCGGCGACGTACTTCCCGACGGTGTCCAGTGCGGGAGCCAGCGCCCCGAGGACGACCCGTTCGGCTCCCTCGGGCAGCCGAACGGCGTCCAGGTGCCGCCGCCCGCCCACGACGAGCTCCGCCCCGGCGAGCACGGCCTCCTCGACCGGCGCACCGGTCCCCGTGCCGACGACCGTGATCACGTGCTCGCACCCCGGGTGCGCAGTGCCCTGCGGGCCTGAGGGTCGGCCTTGCGGTAGCCGTGGAAGTGACCGGGGTGGTACAGGTGCGAGCGGGTGCCGTGCGCGTCGAGGGCGGGGCCGACCAGGAACAGCGTGTGCTTCCAGAGCCTGTGCTCCTTGACCGTCTCCTCCAGCGTGCCGATCGTGCACTTCACGAGCAGTTCCTCCGGCCAGGTCGCCTGGTACGCGACCACCACCGGCGTGCTCGTCGGATAGCCGCCCTCCAGCAGCTCCCGCACCAGCTGCCCGCTGCGCGCGGCCGACAGGAAGATCGCCATGGTGGTGCCGTGCCGCGCGAACTCGCGGACCTCCTCGCCGGGCGGCATCGGCGTCTTGCCGCCGCCGAGCCGGGTCAGCACCACGGACTGCGCCACCTCGGGAATGGTCAACTCCCGCTGTGCCAGCGCCGCGACGGCGGAGAAGGACGACACACCCGGCACGATCTCGGTCGCGATGCCGAGCTCCACGCACCGGTCGAGCTGCTCCTGCGTGCCGCCCCAGAGCGCAGGGTCCCCGGAATGGATCCTGGCCACCCTCAGCCCCTGAGCGCGGGCCCGCTCGTACACGGCCACGACGTCCTCCAGCGACATCGTCGCCGAGTCGAGGATCTCGGCGCCCTCCCGAGCGTGCTCGAGGACCTCCGCCTGGACCAGGCTGGCGGCCCAGATCACGATGTCGGCCTCGGCGATCGCGCGCGCGGCGCGCAACGTCAGCAGATCGGCGGCGCCGGGGCCGGCACCGACGAAGGTCACCTTGCCGGTGGGGGCATCGGCCATGGGGAAACGATCCTCTCCTACGGGTTCTGCTGGCTCTGTGGGCTCTGTGGGCTCTGTGGTTCCTGGGGTTCGTGTGACGCCTGCGAAGGGGCCGGGCGGCCGGCCGCCCCCGCCCGGCTGCCCGCTCACAGCTTGCCGCCCCGCCCGCCGTCACGCCGGGGCGGCGCGATGAGCGTCGACAGATAGGGCAGGGGCGACCCGTCCAGCTCGGCGGCCGGCCGGACGAACTCCTCCGGCAGCCCGAGGGCCGAACCCCACACGGCGTCGCCGAGCCGCCCGCTCTCCCGCAGCGCCTCGGCCACCTCGCCCGCCCGCCGCCCGAACTTGTAGGCGACGACCGTGCCGGGCCCGGCCAGCGCCTCCTTGAGCACGGCGGCCCCGGCGGTCACCGGCACCAGGGTGAGCGGTTCGGTCCCCTCGGTGAGTACGGCCCCGGAACGCGCCGCCAGATCCTGCATCGCGGTGATCCCCGGCACGGTCTCGACCACCGTCCCCGGCACCGACTCCGCGACGGTCTGGGCGAGATACGTGAACGTCGAGTACACGTTGGGGTCGCCGATGGTCGCGAACGCGACATGGCCCCGCTCCCGCAGCAACCCGGCCACCCGCTCACCGGCCGCGTCCCAGGCAGCCTCGCGCCGCGCCCGGTCGGTGCGCTCGTTCAACGCGAACACCACCCGGACGACCTTCTCCTCGGACACGTAGTGCAGCACGGTCGCCTCGGCCCGCCCCCGCTCACCGCTGTCCATCACGGGGACGACGACGACATCGGCGGCGCGCAGGGCGTTGACGCCCTTGACGGTCACCAGCTCGGGGTCCCCGGGGCCCACCCCGACTCCGATCAGCCTGCTGCTCATGACGTCCGGCACCTCTCCACGAACCGACGGGCGACACCGGGCTCGGACGCCCAGTGCGTGTGCAGGAAGCTCGCGTGCACACCGCGCTGTACAAAACCCTCGACGCGCCGCTCGGGCGCACGCACCCCCCACGCGGGGGCAGCCCCCGCCCCCGGCTCCACGACCGTCCGGTGGAACTCGTGCCCCCGGATCCGCGTCCCGGCGGCGGCCAGCGCGCTGTCGGTCACGGCGACGGCGTCCCGGTAGCCCAGGGTCAGCCGCTCGCTCATCCGCGCTGAGGCGTCCAGCACCCCGCACATGGGCAGCCCGTCCAACTCCCGGCACAGATACAGCAGCCCCGCACACTCGGCGGCGACCGGCGCACCGCTCAAAGCCAGTTCGGCAACGGCCTTACGCAACGCCTCGTTGGCGGACAGCTCGGAGGCGTACACCTCGGGAAACCCGCCACCGATCACCAACCCACCGGTCCCGTCCGGCAGTTCCTCGTCCCGTAGCGGATCGAAGACGACGACCTCGGCTCCGGCGGCGGCGAGCAACTCGGAGTGCTCGGCGTAGGAAAACGTGAACGCGGCCCCACCGGCGACGGCGACCCGAATCAGCGGGTCCGCAGGCGCAGCCCCCTGGGGCGAGGAACCCAAGACCTCAGCCGCCTCCCACGCAGCACACGACAACGCACCCGCACCCCGCGCCAGCGCGACCAACCCCTCCAGATCGCACCCCGCCTCCACCTGCGCGGCCATGGCCGCAACCGCCCCGACCGCCGCGGCCCCCCGCTCGGCGACCGGCACCAGCCCCAGATGCCGCGACGGCGTCTCGACCTGGGCGGCCCGCCGCAGCACACCCAGCACGGGCACGCCGACGGAGTCCAGCGCCTCCCGCAGCAACGCCTCGTGCCGGGCCGACGCGACCTTGTTCAGGATCACGCCCCCGACCCGCACCTCCGGATCCCACGTCACGAACCCGTGCACCAACGCCGCCACCGACCGCGACTGCGACGACGCGTCCACGACCAGCACCACCGGTGCCCGCAGCAGCTTCGCCACATGGGCCGTGGACGCCAACTCGCCTTCCCCCGAAGCCCCGTCGTACAGCCCCATCACGCCCTCGACGACGGCGATGTCGCACCCGCGAGCCCCGTGCAGGAACAGCGGACCGACCAGCTCCGGACCGCACAGGTACGCGTCGAGGTTGCGTCCCACCCGTCCCGTGGCGAGCGCGTGGTACCCGGGGTCGATGTAGTCCGGCCCGACCTTGTGCGGGGACACCGCGAGCCCCCGCGCGGTGAGCGCGGCCATCAACCCCGTGGCGACGGTGGTCTTGCCGCTGCCCGAAGAGGGCGCGGCAATCACCAACCGGGGTACGGAGGTCACCACTCGATGCCCCTCTGCCCCTTCTGCCCGGCGTCCATGGGGTGCTTGACCTTGGACATGTCGGTCACCAGGTCGGCGAACTCCACGAGCTCGTCGGGCGCGTTCCGCCCGGTGATCACCACATGCTGCGTCCCCGGCCGGTCCCGCAGCACCGACACGACCTCGTCGGTGTCGATCCACCCCCAGTGCATCGGGTACGCGAACTCGTCCAGCACGTACAGCTTGTACGTCTCGGCGGCCAGGTCGCGCTTGACCTGTTCCCAGCCCTCGCGGGCCTTCTCCTCGTTGTCCATCTGCGCGTCCCGCTGGACCCAGGACCAGCCCTCGCCCATCTTGTGCCAGTCGACGCTGCCACCCTCACCGGAGGCGCCGAGCACCCGCAGCGCGTTCTCCTCGCCGACCTTCCACTTCGCCGACTTGACGAACTGGAACACCCCGATCGGCCACCTCTGGTTCCAGGCCCGCAGCGCCAGCCCGAACGCGGCGGTCGACTTGCCCTTGCCGATACCCGTGTGCACCACGACCAGCGGCCGGTTGCGCCGCTGACGCGTCGTCAGCCCGTCGTCCGGTACGACACTCGGCTGCCCCTTCGGCATTACGCGGCCCTCCTCGAAGTCCCCTGTACGTCCCTGACCAGCCCGGCGATGGAGTCCGCCCGCAGTTCGTCCAGCGTCACCGCCGTACCGCCCAGCTCACCCGCGAGCTGTCCGGCGAGCCCCAGCCGCACCGGCCCCGACTCGCAGTCCACGACCACGGACGCGGTTCCGTCGGCGGCGAACAGCCGCGCCGCCCGCCCGGCGAGGGCGACCGGCTCGGTCCCACCCGTCGCCCGACCACCACCCCGGCCGGAGGCGCTTCGCGCCGCCCCTCCGTCTGTGGCCCGCCCGTCCGTCACCACGACCACCAGCGCCCGCCGCGCCGGGTCCCGCAACCGCTCCACCCGCAGCACGTCGTGCGCCTTGAGCAGCCCGGCCGCCAGCGGCGTACGCCCACCCGTCGGCAGCGACTCCAGCCGGGCCGCCGCCGCGTCCACCGACGACGTGGGCGGCAGGGCGACATCGGCCGCCGACCCCCGGAAGGTGACCAGCCCCACCTTGTCCCGCCGCTGATAGGCGTCCAGGAGCAACGACAGCACGGCGCCCTTCACGGCGCTCATCCGCTGCCGCGCGGCCATCGACCCGGAGGCGTCGACGACGAAAAGGACGAGATTGGACTCGCGCCCCTCCCGCGTCGCCTGCCGCAGATCGTCCCGCCGCACCACCAGCCCGGGCCCCGACCGGCCCCGGGCCCGCTGATGCGGGGCCGCCGCCCGCACGGTCGCCGAGAGGTGCAACTTGGTCAGCGCTCCCTGCGGCCGCCGGGCCCCGGTGGTCCGCCCCTGCTCGGTCCGGGCACGGGAACGCCGCCCGGCGGCGCCCTGGCCGATGCCCGGGACGTTCAGCACCTTCGTCCGGAACGGCTCCCCGGCCCGTACGGCGGACTGCTCCCCGGCACCGGGTCCCGCCTGCGGCTCCCCGCCCTCACCGGCCTCGGGCCGGGCAGCGGTGTCACCATCGCCCTGAGGGCCCTCATCGGGCGCCGGCTGCCCGCCCGGGCCACCGCCGGGTCCCGGGTCGGGATCGTCGTCGCCCCCGTCCTCACCAGGTCCGCCGAACTCCTCCAGCGTCTCGTCGAGCTTGTCCTCGTCGAGTCCGGGCGCGTCGAACGGCGAACGACGCCTGCGGTGCGGCAGCGCCAGCAGCGCGGCCTGCCGCACGTCCTCGGCGAGCACGTCGGTGCGCCCGGCCCAGGCCGCCAGCGCGGTCGCGGTCCGCGCCATCACGATGTCGGCGCGCATGCCGTCCACCTCGAAAGCGGCACAGGTCGCCGCGATCTGCCGCAGGGCCGCGTCGCCGAGGCGCACCGACGGCAGCAGCTCCCGCGCCGCCACGATCCGCGCCCGTACGGCAGCCTCCTCGTCAGCCCAGCGGGCGGCGAAGCCGGTCGGGTCGTCGTCGTACGCCAGCCGCCGCCGGACGACCTCCACCCGCTGGTCGGGCTCCCGCGAGGCGGCGACCTCGACGGTCAGCCCGAACCGGTCGAGGAGCTGGGGCCGCAGCTCGCCTTCCTCCGGATTCATGGTCCCGACGAGCAGGAAGCGCGCGGCGTGCCGTACGGAGACACCCTCGCGCTCGACGTACGAGGCACCCATCGCCGCCGCGTCCAACAACAGGTCGACCAGATGGTCATGGAGGAGGTTGACCTCGTCGACGTACAGGATCCCGCGGTGCGCGTCGGCCAGCAGGCCCGGTTCGAACGCCTTGACGCCCTCGGAGAGCGCCCGCTCGATATCGAGCGCACCCACCAGCCGGTCCTCGGAGGCACCGACGGGCAGCTCGACCATCCGCGCCGACCGCGACTCGAACGCCCCCGGCTCGTGCGGCCCGTCCGGGCATGCGGGGTCGGGGGAGCCGGGGTCGCAGGAGAAACGGCATCCGGAGACGACGTCCACCGTCGGCAGGAGCGCCGAAAGGGCGCGCACGGCAGTGGACTTGGCGGTGCCTTTCTCCCCGCGGACCAGTACGCCACCGACCTGCGGTGACACCGCGTTGAGCAGCAGCGCGAGCCGTAGGTCGTCCTGACCGACAACGGCCGCGAACGGGAACGGGGTGGTCACTTGTCGTCGCCCTCCAAGTCGCCTTCGAGCTCCAGATAGGTGGCACGCAGCCGCTCGAGCGTGTCCGCGTCCGGCTCCGCCCACAGGCCGCGGTCCGCCGCCTCCAGCAACCTCTCCGTGATGCCGCGCAGGGCCCAGGGATTGGACTTCCGCATGAAGTCCTGGTTCTCGGCGTCGAAGACGTACTCGGCGCTGAGCTTCTCGTACATCCAGTCGTCCACGACCCCGGCCGTGGCGTCGTACCCGAAGAGGTAGTCCACAGTGGCCGCCATCTCGAAAGCACCCTTGTAGCCGTGCCTTCTCATGGCGCTCATCCAGCGGGGGTTGACCACTCGCGCCCGGAAAACGCGGTGCGTCTCCTCGCCCAGCGTGCGCGTCTTCACCTGGTCCGGTGTCGCCGAGTCCCCGACGTACGCCTCCGGGCTCGCACCCGTCAGGTGCCGCACCATCGCGACCATGCCGCCGTGGTACTGGAAGTAGTCGTCCGCGTCGACGAGGTCGTGCTCACGCGTGTCGACATTTTTCGCGGCCACCGCGATCCGCCGGAACGCCGTCTCCATGTCGCCGCGCGCCGCCCGCCCGTCGAGCCCGCGCCCGTAGGCATAGCCGCCCCAGACCGCGTACACCTCGGCGAGGTCCGCGTCGCTGCGCCAGTTCCGCGCGTCGATCAGCGGCAGCAGACCGGCGCCGTACGCGCCCGGCTTGGAGCCGAAGATGCGGGCCGTGGCCCGGCGCCGGTCGCCGTGCTCGGCGGTGTCCTCGTCGGCGTGGGCGCGGACGTAGTTCTGCTCGGCGGGTTCGTCCAGCTCCGCCACCGCCCGTACCGCGTCGTCGATCAGTCCCACGACGTGCGGGAACGCGTCCCGGAAGAAGCCGGAGATGCGGACCGTGACGTCGATGCGCGGCCGGCCCAGCTCCTCCAGCCCGACCACCTCGAAGCCGGTCACCCGGCGCGAGGCGTCGTCCCACACCGGACGGCAGCCCAGCAGTGCCAGGATCTCGGCGATGTCGTCGCCCTGGGTGCGCATCGCGGACGTGCCCCACACCGTCAGGCCGACGGACTTCGGATACTCACCCGTGTCCTGCAGGTACCGCTGCACCAGGGAGTCCGCCAGCGACTGCCCGACCTCCCAACTCAGCCGGGACGGAATCGCCTTGGGGTCGACGGAGTAGAAGTTCCGGCCGGTCGGCAGGACGTTGACCAGTCCGCGCGTCGGTGAACCCGACGGGCCCGCCGGGACGTAACCGCCGTTCAGCGCCCGCAGGATGTGCCCGATCTCGTCCGTGGTCCGGGCGAGCCGGGGGACGACCTCGGTGCAGGCGAACTCCACCACGGCCACCGCGTCCGGGAGTTCGGCGCCCAGCACCTCGCGCACCAGCGGCGCGCTCTGCTCGACCGCCCAGCCGCGCTCCTCCATGCCCTCCGCGATCCGCCGGCACAGCTGCTCCAGCAGGTCGATCGCGTCGGAGGCCGACCGCGCCGGACCGTCCACCAGGTCCGTCAGCTCGGCCGGCACCTTCAGCGGGGCGCCCGGCTCGGCCAGCAGTTCCTTCTCCACCAGGCCGAAGTGCTCGGCCAGCGAGGCCCGCAGGCCAGGCAGCGCGTTCGCCTGTCCGCCCCACACCTGCGAGGCGCGCAGCACCGCGAGCACCAGGTTGACGCGCGGCTCGCCGACCGGGCCGCCGCCCAGGATGTGCAGTCCGTCGCGGATCTGCACGTCCTTGATCTCGCACAAGTAGCCGTCGATGTGCATGACGAACGAGTCGAAGTCGTCGTCGTCCGGCTGCTCGTCGACGTGCAGGTCGTGGTGCAGCTGCGCGGCGGTGACCAAGGTCCAGATCTGCGCCCGTACCGCCGGGGCCTTGTCCGGGTCCAGGTCGGAGACCAGGGCGTACTCGTCGAGGAGCTGCTCCAGCTTCGCCAGGTCGCCGTAGGTGTCGGCGCGGGCCATCGGCGGGACGAGGTGGTCGACCACCGTCGCGTGTCCGCGCCGCTTGGCCTGGGTGCCCTCGCCGGGGTCGTTGACGATGAACGGGTAGATCAGCGGGAGGTCGCCGAGGACGGCGTCCGGAGCGCAGCCCGCGCTCAGCCCGAGGCCCTTGCCCGGCAGCCACTCCATGGTGCCGTGCTTGCCCATGTGCACGATCGCGTCGGCGCCGAAACTGTTCTCCAGCCACCGGTAGGCGGCCATGTAGTGGTGCGACGGCGGCATGTCGGGGTCGTGGTAGATGGCGATGGGGTTCTCGCCGAAGCCGCGCGGCGGCTGGATCATGACCACGACGTTCCCGAACTGGAGGGAGGCCAGCACGATGTCGTCGCCGTCGACGTACAGCGAGCCCGGCGGCTCGCCCCACGCCTCGGTCATCGCGTCCCGCAGCGCCGGGTCCAGCTTCTCGAACCAGGCCCGGTAGTCCGCGAGCGGCACCCGTGCGGGCGCGGCGGCCAGCTGGTCCTCCGTCAGCCACTCCACGTCGTGGCCGCCCGCCTCGATGAGCCGGTGGATCAACTCGTCGCCGTTGTCCGGGTACCCGTGCACCCCGTACCCCGCGTCCCGCAGCGCGTCCAGCACCCGTACCGCCGAGGCGGGGGTGTCGAGCCCCACCGCGTTGCCGACGCGGGAGTGCTTGGTCGGGTAGGCGGTGAAGACCAGCGCGAGCTTCTTCTCCGCGTTGTCCAGGTGCTTCAGCCGGGCGTGCCGTACGGCGATCCCGGCGACGCGCGCGGCCCGCCCGGGGTCGGCGACGTAGACCGGGACCTCGTCGGGGCCCTGCTCCTTGAAGGAGAACGGGACCGTGATCAGCCGTCCGTCGAACTCCGGGATGGCGACCTGCATCGCCGCGTCCATGGGGGAGAGGGCGGCGTCCGACTCCTCCCAGGCGGCGCGTGACGAGGTCAGGCACAGCCCCTGCAGCACCGGGACGTCCAGGTCGGCGAGCGCCCCGATGTCCCAGGCCTCGTCCTCGCCGCCCGCCGACGCCTGCGAGGCGTGCGTGCCGCCGGCCGCGAGCACGGTGGCGACCAGGGTGTCCGTCCGCCCGAGGATCTCGTACAGCCCGGGGTCGGCGCCGCGCAGCGAACCGCAGTACACCGGCAGGGCGTTGGCGCCGTGTGCCTCGATCGCCTCGCAGAGCGTGTCCACGAAGGCGGTGTTGCCGCTCAGTTCGTGGGCGCGGTAGAAGAGCACGCCGACGGTCGGACGGTCCGGCGACACGGTACGGGAGCCGTGCACCCCGTACTCCGGCATCCGGCGCGGCTCCTCGAAGCCCTCGCCGGTGAGCAGCACGGTGTCGGACAGGAACCGGGCCAGCTCGGCCAGGTTGTCCGGGCCGCCCTCCACCAGATACTTCAGTGCCTCCGCCACGACGCCCGCGGGCACCGACGACTCGGCCATCAGCTCCGCGTCCGGCACCGCCTCGCCGCCGAGCAGCACCGTCGGGATCCCGGACGCCCGGAGCGCCGCGAGCCCGTCCTCCCAGGCGCGTTTGCCGCCCAGCAGCCGTACGACGGCGAGGTCCGCGCCGTCGAGCAGCGCGGGCAGTTCGGCCGCCACGTCCACGCGGGTCGGGTTGCCGATCCGGTAGGAGACGCCGGTGGCGGCGCGGGCCGCCAGCAGGTCCGTGTCGGCGGTCGACAACAACAACACTGTGCTCATGCGGGCGCTCCCGGTGGAATGAAAGGCAGTCCTTGCGGCGCGCCCGACTCGATGAGCCGCCAGAGCGCGTCCGTGTCCGCGTGCTGTTCGATCAGGTCGCCGAGCCGGTCGAGCTGCTCCTCGCGCAGCGCGGCGAACGAGGTGTCGGGGGCCGGCACGAAACGGCGCCCCGCGGCGGCGGCCACCTCCCGCAGGAAGGCCCGCCGGAAACCGTCCGACTCCAGCGAGCCGTGCCAGTGCGTGCCCCAGGTCTGCCCGACCCGGCAGCCGTCCAGGCTGTGTCCACTGTCATCGGAGATGAACGCTGCGCCTCCCCGCACGTCGGCGACTCCGTGGTGGATCTCGTACCCCTCGACGGGCTCCCCGAGGGCTTCCCCGACGGGGCGGGTCAGCGTCTTCTCCCGCGCGAACCGCACCCGCACGGGCAGCAGTCCGAGCCCGTCGACGTGCCCGGCGCGGCTTTCGACCTCGTCCTCGATGTGCTCGCCGAGGATCTGGTAGCCCCCGCAGATCCCCAGCACGGGCCGCCCCTCGGCCGCCCGCCGCCGCAGGGCGTCCGCCAGCCCCCGCTCGCGCAGCCACTGAAGGGCCCGCACGGTTCCGCGGGTCCCCGGCAGGACGACGAGGTCGGCGTCGGCCAGTTCCTCGGGCCGGTCCACGAACCGCACGACGACGCCCGGTTCGGCGGCCAGCGCGTCCACGTCCGTGAAGTTGGACATCAGCGGCACCGCGCACACGGCGACCCGCAGCACGTCCTCGCCGACCGGCGGGGCGACGGCCGACTCCCGCACGGCACCGCGCAACGACACGGCCAGCCCGTCCTCCTCGTCGATGCCGAGCCCGTGCCGGAAGGGCAGCACGCCGTACGTGTGCCGCCCGGTCAGACCGTGCAGCATGTCGAGGCCCGGCTCCAGCAGCGTCACGTCGCCCCGGAACTTGTTCACCAGGAACCCGGCGACCAGCGCCTGGTCCTCGGGGGAGAGCAGGGCGACGGTGCCGAAGAAGGAGGCGAAGACCCCGCCGCGGTCGATGTCGCCGACGACGAGGACGGGGAGCCCGGCGTTCCTGGCGATCCCCATGTTCACGATGTCGGTGCGCCGCAGGTTGATCTCGGCCGGGCTGCCGGCCCCCTCACAGATCACCGCGTCATACGTGCCCCGCAACTGTGCGAGGCAGTCCAGCACCGTGCCCAGCAACTGTTGTTGCCGTCCGCCGTGGTAGCCGCGCGCGCTCAGTTCGCCGACCGGCCTGCCCAGCAGCACCACCTGGCTGCTCCGCTCGCCGCCCGGCTTGAGCAGCACGGGGTTCATCAGTGCGGTCGGCTCGACCCGGCAGGCCTGGGCCTGCATGGCCTGGGCCCGCCCGATCTCGGCGCCCTCGCGCGTCACGAACGAGTTCAGCGACATGTTCTGCGCCTTGAACGGCGCGACCTTGACACCCTGCCGTACCAGCCACCGGCAGATCCCGGCGGTCACGACGCTCTTGCCGGCGTCCGAGGTGGTACCGGCGACCAGCAGACCCCCACCGCTCATGACCTGTGCCCCTTCCCGGCGATCCGCGTACCGACGATCCGCGCTGCGGCACCGACGCCGAGCGCCAGCCAGCCGACGCGCCGCGAGAGCCGTACCGCCCGGTCGATGTCCGCCACGGCCACGGGACGGCCGGCGCCGTTGAGGACGGGCCGGTGTTCGACCCGCCCGGCGTAGGACAGCGTTCCGCCGAGCCGCACGCCGAGCGCGCCCGCGAAGGACGCCTCCACGGGGCCGGCGTTGGGGCTGGGGTGCTTCGCGGCATCCGCGCGCCACGCCCGGAGGGCGCCCCGCGGGTCCGGCCCGGCGACCGCGGCGAGTACGGCGGTCAGCCGCGCCCCGGGCCACCCGGCGACGTCGTCGAGGCGGGCGGAGGCCCAGCCGTAGCGCCGGTACCGGGGCGACTTGTGGCCGACCATGGCGTCCAGGGTGTTGACGGCCCGGAACCCGAGCAGTCCCGGCACCCCGGCGACGGCGCCCCACACCAGGGCGCCCACCACGGCGTCGGAGGTGTTCTCGGCGACGGACTCCACCACCGCGCGGGCGATCCCGTCGGCGTCCAGCGCCTGCGGATCCCGCCCGCACAGGTGCGGCAGCCGTGCCCGCGCCGCCTCGATGCCCTCGGCGGTCCCGGCCTGAAGGGCCCGCCCGATGGTGCGGGCCTCGACCGCCAGCGACGTCCCGCCGACGACGGCCCAGGTGGCGGCGCCGGTCAGGGCGACCGAGGCGGCGGGGGAGGAGCGTACGCACCGGGTGGCAAGGCTCCCCAGAGCGACGGCCCCACCGACGCAGACGGCGGTGTGCAACGCGCCCCGGCCGCGGTCGTCCCGCCACAGCATCCGTTCCACGGCAGCCGCGGCCCGCCCGAAAGCGGCGACCGGATGCCCCCGGCGGGGATCGCCGAGAAGCAGGTCGCCGAGGAGGCCGGCGGCGGCGCCGTACGCGAACTCGCGATCGGCACCCACGGGTTCAGCCGGTGGGGGATCCGGTGGAGATGTCCGCCCCGAGCCGGGGTGGGGCGTCGCTGGTCGACCTCGACGGGCAGCCGGGCATGGTGATATGTCCTCACTCAGGGTGTCCACGCCCTGGTTCGACGAGACCGGCGGTGAGAGTTCCTGGCTCCCGGGGTGTTCACCCCGGTGACAGTGGCGGGACCGCGCCGGACTTCCACCGGCTTCCTCTCCTGCCGCCGCATTGGCATTCGGCAGTCCACCACGGTCCGGAAGAACCGTCAACCTGCCTTTGACCTGCGAGGCTGAAGTGTGCTGAGGCCCACAGAGGGGTTCCGGTGGGGGAACGCGAACGGGCGGTGCGGGGCGCGAAGCCCCGCACCGCCCGTCGGACGGAGACGACCCTGATCAGGCCGTGATCAAGCCATGATCAGGCCATGATCAGATAGATCCCGTACGCCACCGCCGCCGTGCAGGCCGCGAAGCAGGCGTAGGCGCCGGCGACCGCCAGGGCCGCGGACCGGCCCTGGGCCACGGCCCGCTCATGGCGGGACAGGCCGACGATGCCGAGGGTGAACAGGGCCACCAGGGCCACGGTGACCACGAGGCTGACGCCGAAGACGGAACCGAGGGCCGCCCAGTCGATCTTCATGGTGCTCTTCTTCCTTCGTGTCTTCCTTCGTGCCGAGGCGCGGTCAGACGGTGGTCTTGGCGGCCGGGTCGGTGGGGGCCGGGGCCGGGATGGTGGCCGAGAGCTCCTCGGCCGGGCTGCCGGCCGGGGGCGGGGTCACCGCGGCCATGGCGGCGGTCACCACGCCGGCCGGCTCCTCGGCGGTGGCGGCCGAACCGTCGGCGGCATCGTGGTCGTTGACGTTGGTGTGGTCGACGATCTCCCGCCGGGAGATCTTCCAGATCGCCGCGCTGGAGGCGACCAGGAAGACGGCGACGACGGCGGTGCCCCAGCTGCCGGCTCGGCAGACCAGTTCGGCGATGGCCCCGACCAGGGCCGCCGCCGGCAGCGTCAGGCCCCAGGCGACGAACATCCGGGTGGCCGTCGACCAGCGGACGACACCGCCCTTGCGGCCCAGGCCCGCACCCATCACGGCACCGGAGACCGAGTGCGTGGTGGAGAGGGAGAAACCGAGGTGGGAGGAGGCCAGGATGACCGTCGCGGCGCTGGTCTGGGCGGCGAAGCCCTGCTGCGGCTGGAGGTCCGTCAGACCCTTGCCCATCGTGCGGATGATGCGCCAGCCGCCGAGGTAGGTGCCGAGCGCGATGGCGACGCCCGCGGACACGATGACCCACAGGGGCGGGTCGGAGTCCGGGGCGAGGGTGCCGCCGGCGACCAGGGCCAGGGTGATGATGCCCATCGTCTTCTGCGCGTCGTTGGTGCCGTGGGCCAGCGAGACGAGGCCGGCGGAGGCGATCTGACCCGCCCGGTAGCCCTTCTCGGACGCCTTGCCGTCGGCCTTCTTGCCCAGACGGTAGGTCAGCCGCGTCGCGAACATCGCGGCGAGGCCGGCGACCAGCGGCGCGGCGATCGCGGGGATCAGCACCTTGGTGACCAGGACGTCACCGTGCACCGCGCCGAAGCCCGCCGAGGCGACGGTGGCGCCGATCAGGCCGCCCATCAGGGCGTGCGAGGAACTGGACGGCAGACCGACCAGCCAGGTCAGGAGGTTCCAGAGGATCGCGCCGACCAGTGCGGCGAAGATGACCTCGGGACGGATGCCGGCCTCGTCGACGAGGCCTTTGGAGATCGTGTTGGCGACCTCCACGGAGAGGAAGGCGCCCACCAGGTTCAGCACGGCGGACATGGCCACCGCGACCTTGGGCTTGAGAGCACCGGTCGAAATGGTTGTCGCCATCGCGTTCGCGGTGTCGTGGAAACCGTTCGTGAAATCGAACGCGAGTGCGGTTACCACCACAATCGCGAGGATCAGCGAGAAGCTTTCCATTTACCCAGGCAATCGTTCGAAGTCATTGGCGCGTTGAACGTAGGTAACCTGAGTGAACAGAAGATGAACTGGAACGGGCGTCTGGATGACCGTGATGGGTGCGACAGCTCCGCCGGACGGCGGTATGTCCACCTTGGCCCGCCCGCGGCGGTGCGGCTGAAGGGCTGTGACTCCGTCGACGGGCGTCCGCGGCCGGCCGCGGAGCCGTTGAAGAGACCTTCGTCACCCGGCAGGATCACGGCATGACCGAGCAGCGACGGGACGTGAGTGACGAGGAGACGCGCGCCTGGACCGGCCTCGTCGAGGCCGCCCGCCGGACCGTCTCCGACGGGCTGGTCGTCGGCACCTCCGGAAACGTCTCGGTGCGGGTCGGCCTGACCGTGCTGGTCACACCGTCGGGGGTGCCCTACGACCGGCTGACCCCGCACGACGTGACCGGTGTCGACCTCACCGGCCGGCAGGTCCTCGGCACCCTGGTCCCGACCAGCGAGCTGCCCATGCACCTCGCGGTGTACCGCACGACCGGAGCCCGCGCCGTGGTGCACACGCACGCCGTGCACGCGACGGCGGTCTCCACGCTCGTCGACGAACTCCCCCTCGTCCACTACATGGCCGCCGCGCTCGGCGGGCCCGTCCGGGTCGCCCCGTACGCGACGTACGGGACCGACGAGTTGGCCGAGCACATGCTGCGCGCCCTCGACGGCCGCACCGGCTGCCTCCTGAGGAACCACGGCACCCTCACCCACGGCACCACCCTCGACCAGGCCTACGACCGCACCGCCCAGCTGGAGTGGATGTGCAGGCTCTGGCTGGCCGCCTCGTCCGTCCCGGGCCGCTCCCCGGCCCTCCTGTCGGCCGACCAGCTGGCGGAGGTCGCGGACCGCCTGCGGGGCTACGGGCAGCGCGACTGAGTCTCACCCCGGGCGGGACGTCCACTGGCCGGGTGGCTGCTCCGCCGGGACACTGGGTTCCGTGCGCACTGTCAGAGCGACGGCCGCTGCCGTCACCGCCGTGATAGGTGCCGGAGCCGCCGCGGTGGCGGCCGGCCGGCTCGCCAGCGACGCGGCCCTCAAGGCGCCGCCGGGCAGACCGCTGCCCACTGAGCCCCGCCTCACCGTGCACGCCACCGCCGCCGGCCAGATCAGCCTCACCCGGGACCTCGCCGCGCTGCGCCCCGGCCGCTACGGCCTCGCCGGTGACGATTCCCACGCGGTCGTCGGCCCCGTGCTGGAAGGCCTGTCGGACTCCGCCGACACCGTCGTGCGCCGTCTCGAACGCGTCGTGCGGGGCAACCTGAAGCCCGGCGACCGGGCGTGGTTCACCCCGAACCTGTACGTGGGGGACCCGGGCACCGCGCTGGGCCTGGAGCACACCGACGTCGACGTCCTCGGCGAACTCGGCCCCCTTCCCGCCTGGTTCCTGCCGGGCGCCCGGGACACCTGGGTGCTCGCGGTGCACGGCCTCGGCACCACCCGGGAACACCCCATGAACGTCATGGAGTTCCTGCACCGCCGCTACTTCCCGATACTCGCCCCCTCATATCGGGGTGATCCGGGCGCGCCGCGCTCACTCGACGGCCTCAACCACTTCGGCGAGACCGAGTGGCGCGACCTCGACGCGGCGATCCGCCACGCGCTGGACGCCGGTGCCCGGCAGGTCGTCCTGCTCGGCTGGTCCACCGGCGCGACCATGGCGCTGCGTGCCGCAGCCCGTTCCACCCTGCGCGACCGCATCGCCGGGCTCGTCCTCGACTCCCCGGTGCTCAGCTGGGAATCGACCCTGCGCGCCCTCGCCGCCGCCCGCCACACCCCGGGCGTGCTGCTGCCGCTGGCGGTCCGCGCCGCCCAGGGCCGCACCGGCCGCCACGGCGACCGCCGCCCCGGCACCGCGGGGGCGGAACGCGTCGACATCCCCACCCTGATCGTCCACGGCCCCGGCGACGTGGTGGCCCCCTGGCAGCTCTCCCGCCGCCTGGCCGCCGCCCAGCCCAACATGGTCACCCTGCTCACGGTCGAGGACGCTCCGCACGGCGCCATGTGGAACGCCGACCAGGACGCCTACGAAGAGGCCCTGCGCCGTTTCCTCACCCCCCTCGTGTGACCTCCGCGCCTTCCGCACGTGCCCTCCGCGCCCGCCTCGTCCGCTCCGCCGGGCGGCCGGCGGAGCGGGTCCTCGTCGGGGATTCCGCTCGGGCCGCGGCACCGGCTTGTTCCCGCCCTTCGACCGCCCGCGCGACCCGGTGCGTTGGCCCTCTCCGTCGCCGCCCGTGACATTCCGTTTGGGTTTTCGGACCGTCAACCGCAAGACTGCACCCGTGACGTCCCGTATCCCGCGCGACTCCAGGCTTCGACTTGTCCGCCCGCGCCCCCTGGCCGCCGCCCCCAGGGCGATGAACCAGCAGCGCTCGCGCCGTCCTGCGCCGCGCCCTCCGGAAGGCACACCGGCCCCCGCGGAGCTGGCCAGGATGGCACGCTCCGGTCTGGCCGGCGCGGCCCGCGTCGCCCGCTGGGCCGACGCCGCCCTCGGCCCCGGCCGGAGCAGCGCCACCGCCGCCGGCAAGGCCGTCCTCTCCGACGCGACCGCCGACTGGGCGGCCGACGACCTGGGCCTGACCCCGGCTCAGGTCCGGGCCGACTGGGACACGGCCCGGCTCGCCGGTCTGGTCGAGGTGCACGGCGGCACGGCCCGTCCCGGCTGGCGGCTGCGCGCCTGGGACCGCGACGACAGCGCCGTGCTGCGGGGCTGGGTCGCCCTCTTCGACGCCTGGTCGCTGGCCCACCCGGAACCCGAGGACCACGAACCCGCCACCGTCGGCGAGGTCGTCTCGGCCATGCCGCAGGTGCTCTCCTTCCTCCAGCTCTCGGCCGGGCCCGTCCCCGTGCCCCAGCTCCTCGACCTCCTGCAGCAACGGGTCACCGAACTGCGCACGGAGCGCTGCGAGGTCGACTACGCGCCCCACTCCGCCGACACCGCCCACCCCGGGTCCACTCCCGGCCCCGTCGTCCGCTCCGCCCGGCCCGCGCCTGTCGAGCCGGGCGCCGCCGACGCCCCGCTCGCCCCGCTCCTCGAATGGGCCCTGCGCGCCCTCGCCGCGGTGGGCGCCCTCACCTACGGCGAGGGACAGGCCACGCTCACCCCGCTCGGCAGCTGGGCGGTCTGGGTCAAGCTGGAGCAGATCTGCGTCGCCGCGCAGAGCCCCGCCGGGAACATCGAGCAGAGCGCCGAGGACATGCTCCGCGGCTGCGCCCAGCTGCGCCCCAACGCGGCCCGCGCCGAGTACCGCGCCTGGCTCGCCGCCCGCCCGGTCGCCGGCGCCGTCACCGAACTGCTCGACGCCGCCCGGGGCGAGGACGCCCTGCTGCGCGGCCTGGCCTTCGAGGCGCTGCGCGTGGTCGGCGCCCCCGCCGAACCCGAGGTCCGCGCCGTGCACGACGAGCCGACGCTGCGGCCCTACGCCCTGCTGTGGCTGGCCGAGCACGAGGGCGCCGACCCCGAGGACGCCCACCAGGTCCTCACCCGGGACGAGGCCACCTGGCTGTGGGTGGACACCGCTGCCGCGGTCGCCGACCACGGTGAGGCCCCGCTGCTGGTACGACACCTGGAGTCCGCGGTCCAGCCGACCGTCCCCGCGCTGCTGAACGAGGTGCGCGCGGTCGGACACCCGCGCACCGTGCAGGTACTGGTCGCGCTCGCCGCCGCGCACCCCGACCCGGCCCTGGCCAAAGCCGTCCGGCGGGCGGCCTTCCAGGTGCACACCGGAGGCTGACACCGCCGCCGTCCAGCAGAGTCCCGCGAGGTCCCACCGGCCCGGGACCGGGCTCAAGCCCCGGTCCCGGGCGCGTACGTACCGAAGCTCCAGATGTTGCCCTCGAGGTCCCGGGCCGTGTAGTCCCGCGAGCCGTAGTCCTGGTCCGTCGGGGGCATCAGGATCTCCGCGCCCTGTTCCACCGCCCGCCGGTGGTGTGCGTCGACGTCGTCCACGACGACGTACACCCCGCTCGGCCCCGCACCCTTCATCGCCGTGTCGAACACGCCGCCGCGGCCCTGGGACCCCAGCATCACCGCGCCGTTGCCCTGCACCAGCTCGGCGTGCATCACCGCGCCGTCCTCGGCCTCGTACACCGACAGCTCCGTGAAGCCGAAGGCTTCCGTGAGCTGCCGGATCGCCGCCTTCGCGTCCGCGTACAGCAGCGTCGGAAAGATGCTCGGACGCCCGCCGCCCGCACCTGCCACGGCCCCACTCCTCACCTCCCGTCACCTCCCGCAGCCGGATGCTCCGTGACGGGAAAACCATCGGAAACTCGACTTTCCGCCAGTGTGACACCGACCACTGACAACGCCCCGTGACCCGGCCGGGCGCGGGGCACCGCACACCTGCGCACCGGAAAAGTGGTTGCGCGGCCCCGTTAGAATGGCTCGCATGGCCATTCTCCTTGTGCATTAGACGGCGGGAACGCCCTCAGCCGCCCACCGCCGACTTCCCCGGGCTCCGTTCGAGCAGGGGACCCCAACGCCTGGAGTCTGACCCGTGATCTCCGCTTCCGGCATCGAGCTGCGCGCCGGTGCCCGTGTCCTCATCGAAAGCGCCACCTTCCGCGTCACCAAGGGCGACCGGATCGGCCTGGTCGGCCGCAACGGCGCCGGCAAGACCACGCTCACCAAAGTCCTCGCCGGCCAGGGCATCCCCGCCGCGGGCAACGTCACCCGTTCCGGCGAGGTCGGTTACCTCCCCCAGGACCCCCGCACCGGCGACCTCGACGTGCTCGCCCGCGACCGCATCCTCTCCGCCCGCGGCCTGGACGTCCTGATCCGCAAGATGCGCGAGAACGAGCAGCGCATCGCGAACGGACAGGGCGCCACCCGCGAGAAGGCACTCAGGCAGTACGAGCGCCAGGAGACGGAGTTCCTCACCAAGGGCGGGTACGCCGCCGAGGCCGAGGCCGCCACCATCGCCGCCGCGCTGAACCTGCCCGACCGGGTCCTGGGCCAGCCGCTGCACACGCTCTCCGGCGGTCAGCGCCGCCGTGTCGAACTGGCCCGCATCCTGTTCTCCGACGCGGACACCCTGCTGCTCGACGAGCCGACCAACCATCTCGACGCCGACTCGATCGTCTGGCTGCGCGACTACCTCAAGACCTACCGCGGCGGCTTCATCGTCATCTCCCACGACGTCGACCTGGTCGAGACGGTCGTCAACAAGGTGTTCTACCTGGACGCCAACCGTTCCACCATCGACATCTACAACATGGGCTGGAAGCTCTACCAGCAGCAGCGCGAGGCCGACGAGAAGCGCCGCAGGCGCGAGCGGCAGAACGCCGAGAAGAAGGCCGCGGCCCTCAACGCCCAGGCCGACAAGATGCGTGCCAAGGCCACCAAGACGGTCGCCGCGCAGAACATGGCCCGCCGCGCGGAGCGCCTGCTGTCCGGCCTCGAGGACGTCCGCCAGTCGGACAAGGTCGCCAAGCTGCGCTTCCCCGCCCCGGCACCCTGCGGCAAGACCCCGCTGACCGCCGAGGGCCTGTCGAAGTCGTACGGCTCCCTCGAGATCTTCACCGACGTCGGCCTGGCCATCGACAAGGGCTCCCGGGTCGTCATCCTCGGCCTCAACGGTGCGGGCAAGACCACCTTGCTGCGCCTCCTCGCCGGAGTGGAACAGCCCGACACCGGCATGGTCGTGCCCGGCCACGGGCTCAAGGTCGGCTACTACGCGCAGGAGCACGAGACCCTCGACCAGGACCGCACGGTGCTGGAGAACATGCGCTCCGCCGCGCCCGACATGGACCTCGTCGAGGTCCGCAAGGTGCTCGGCTCGTTCCTGTTCTCCGGCGACGACGTCGACAAGCCCGCCGGTGTCCTCTCCGGCGGCGAGAAGACCCGTCTCGCGCTCGCGACCCTCGTGGTCTCCTCGGCGAACGTGCTCCTCCTCGACGAGCCCACCAACAACCTCGACCCGGCCAGCCGCGAGGAGATCCTCGGCGCGCTGCGCACCTACAAGGGCGCGGTCGTCCTGGTCACCCACGACGAGGGAGCCGTCGAGGCGCTCCAGCCGGAGCGGATCATCCTGCTGCCGGACGGCGTCGAGGACCTGTGGGGCGCCGACTACGCGGACCTCGTCGCCCTCGCCTGAGCGGCCGCGGGCCGCCCGCGCGCGTGCCGGCAGGTGCGACCGCGGGAGTGACTGCTGACATGATCGACGGCGTGATCCACCGCGTATGGATCATTCGGCCCATCGGTGATCCATCATTCGTGTGAGATCTCCTCGTACCGAGGTGTGTCCGCCACGCGTTTCGCGGCCGAGCCCCTGATCCACCGGAGCTCGGCCGCGACGCCTTTCTGACCTGGGAATTCGCGGGACAACCCGTTCGGTGGCGCCGTCGGCATCCGGTGGAATCCATTGCTCCGTTTGTGGGGATGAACTCCTGTCGTCACAACCTTGTCGCACGGACCTTGCCGAATGGGTGGCCATCGCGCCCGAGAGGGGTGATCATGAGGAGACCAGAGCGCACTTCCCATGAGGAGGCACGGGTGGCCGAGACTCTGAAGAAGGGCAGCCGGGTGACCGGCGCCGCGCGCGACAAGCTCGCGGCAGACCTGAAGAAGAAGTACGACGCCGGTGCGAGCATCCGGGCGTTGGCCGAGGAAACCGGCCGCTCGTATGGCTTTGTGCACCGCATGCTCAGCGAGTCGGGCGTCACGCTCCGAGGGCGTGGCGGGGCGACGCGAGGCAAGAAGGCCCCTTCGGCCTGATTCCGGGCGCCGCCTTTCGACCCGATGGTGGCCACCCGGTCGGCCGACCGGCCGGCCGGGTGGTTACTGTGCAGTCACTTGGCTGTGCCGCAGGACGGCTCGACGCCGTCGTGCGGCGCGGAAGACGACCGCACCCATCGGAGGCGCCCCATGGCTTCGTCCGCCCAGGACCTCGGTCCGGTACTCGACAAGGACGGCGTACGGCTCACCGTCGACGACGCGATCGCCACGGTGACGCTGACCAACCCGGCCAAGCGCAACGCGCAGAGCCCCGCTCTGTGGCGCGCGCTGACCGAGGCGGGTCGGCTGCTGCCGGGCTCCGTCCGGGTCGTGGTGCTCCGGGGTGAGGGCAAGTCCTTCTCCGCCGGCCTCGACCGGCAGATGCTCACGCCCGAGGGAATCGAGGGTGAGTCCTCGTTCGTCGACCTCGCGCGCAGCGGGGAGGCCGAGCTCGACGCGACCATCGCCGAGTACCAGGAGGCGTTCACCTGGTGGCGGCGCAGCGACCTCGTGTCCGTCGCGGCCGTGCAGGGACACGCCATCGGAGCCGGTTTCCAGCTGGCCCTCGCCTGTGACCTGCGGATCGTCGCGGACGACGCCCAGTTCGCCATGCGCGAGACCAGCCTGGGACTGGTACCGGACCTGACCGGCACGCATCCGCTGGTCGGGCTCGTCGGGTACGCCCGCGCGCTGGAGATCTGCGTGACCGGGCGGTTCGTCACGGCCGAGGAGGCCGTGAGCACCGGGCTGGCCAACCTCGCCGTGCCGGGCGACGAACTGGACTCGGCGGTGCGCGACCTCGCGGCCGCGCTGCTGGCCGCGCCCCGCGACGCCGTGATCGAGACGAAGGCGCTCCTGGGCGGCGCCCGGGAGCGTACGTACGAGGAGCAGCGGGTCGCCGAGCGCGCGGCCCAGGGCCGCAGGCTGCGGGATCTGGCCGGTCTCGGCGAGTGAGGGGACCTGCGCCTCACCGATGAGGAACCGGGAGGCGCGGGTGAGGCGCGGGGGGAGTGTCAGTCGAGTGCCGTGACCAGTACCGCCACCGTCGGATGATCCGGCAGGGCGGCCGACACCGTCGAGCGGACCGCCCGGGCCACGTCCACCGCCCGGTGGTCCGCCAGGACGGCGAGGTCCACGCGCGCGTGGCGGCGGGCCAGGGAGGCCCCGCCGGGCTGCTGGTGAGCCGTCAGGTGCACCGGGCGGCCCAGGGTGCCCGTCAGCCGGGCCACCCCCGGGACGGCGAGCGCCGCGGCGGCCACCCGGCTCCCGTCGGAGTCACCGGGCTCCGGCGCGCCGAACGGCGAGGCGTCGGCCGACCCGTCCGCCCCCTCCATGGGACCGTCCGCCGCCCCCGCGCCTGACGCCGGGCCCGGAGGCGGCCCGGCCTGCGGGTCCAGCAGTTCGGTCACCCGCAGGTCCACCTCCGCCACCACCAGCCCGATCCGCTCCGCCGCGGCCCGCGACAGCACCGACCGCAGACGGTCCGCCGTCACCGGCAGCGGCTCCGCCGCCGTGGCCGCGAACCGGGCCGTCACCCGCAGCGCGCCCGGCGGCAGGGCGCTCGGCGGGGGCGGCACCACCGGTTCACCGGCGTCCTGAGGGTCGGCGAGCGCGATCCGCAGTCCGTCCACGCGCACGCCCGGTTCGTCCCGCTCCACCGCGCGCCGCAGGGCCTCCCCGGCGGCCGCTTCGGAGATCCACGCACCGTCCCGCGGTCCACCCAGAGGCAGAAGTCTGCCCAGCCCCAACTGCTGTCGCACTGTCCGAGTCCACCGGTCCGCCGTCATTCCTCCAGCCTGCCGCATCCACGGCGCGCTATCACGCAACCGCGCATACGGTGGGCACGTGGACGACGACCGGAAGGGACGTGCGCCGATGACCGACATGACGGAGGGCGGCTCGACGAGGGCCACCGACATCGAGAAGACCGTGCCGGACACCTCCGCGCGCAAGGGGCCGGGCACCCGGCGCGGCGGAGGCGAACCCGCCACCCGTGGCCGCACCACGATCGCCGACGGCGTCGTGGAGAAGATCGCCGGTCTCGCCGCGCGGGACGTGCTCGGCGTGCACACCATGGGCAGCGGCCTGTCCCGGACCTTCGGAGCCGTGCGCGACCGGGTGCCGGGCGGGTCGAAAGCCGTGACGCGTGGAGTGAAGGCCGAGGTCGGCGAGGTACAGACCGCGCTGGATCTGGAGATCGTCGTCGAATACGGCGTGTCCATCAGCGATGTCGCCAGGGACGTGCGGGAGAACGTCATCGCGGCGGTCGAGCGGATGACCGGCCTCGAGGTGGTCGAGGTCAACATCGCGGTGAGCGACGTGAAACTGCCGGAGGAGGAGGAAGAGGAGTCGGAGACCCGTCTCCAGTGAGGCAACCCTCGAGGAGCCGAGGAGCCGAGGAGCCGAGGAGCTGAGGAGTTGAGGAGCGCACCATGAACATGGCCGTGGTCGGCATGATCGCCGGCATGGCGCTGGGCTTCGCCGGATACTTCGGCGGATTCGGGGCTTTCGTGCTGGTGGCCGCGCTGGGTGCCATCGGTTTCGTCGCCGGGCGGTTCCTCCAGGGGGACCTGGAGCTCGGTGACTTCTTCCGTCCCCGTGACGATCGTCGGAGGTGAAACCGGTGAGCACGGGGGAAGGCGGGGCCGAGGGCGCCCGCGTCGTCGTGCCGCCGCGCGAGCGCGGTGCGACCAGGATCGCCGACCGGGTGGTCGCGAAGATCGCCTCCCAGGCGGCCCGTGAGGCGCTCGGGCCGCTGCCCCCGGACGCCGAGCCGCCGCACGCCACGGTCGTCGTCCACCGCGACGACACCGCGCGGGTCCGCGTCCACGTCGAACTCGGCTACCCCAGCGACATCGGCGGCCGGTGCGGGCGGGTACGCCGCCAGGTGGTCGAACGGGTGTCCCTGCTGGCGGGCATGCAGGTGCCGGAGGTCGTCGTCCAGGTGGAACGGCTGCACCTGGCGGCGGCGCCGGGAGGGGCACGGGGGAGGACCCGATGAGCGGACCCGGAGCCGTCGAGCAGCCCGCGGGCACCGTCCTGGAGAAGACACCGCCGCCCGCGCCGGACGGCGCCGCGGCCCCGGGCCCACGGCGCTTCTGGTCGGCGCGCAAGGTCCCCGCGGGCCTGCTCGCACTGCTGCTCCTGGTGATCGCGGTGGCGTTCCTGTACGACATCGCCGCGGTGCGCGCCGGCCGGCCCGCGATGAGCTGGCGCCGGGAACTGGCCCGCCAACTGGCCGAACGTCCGCTGGACGACGTCTGGGTGCTGCTGGGCGCCGGGATCGCCGCCGCCCTCGGACTCTGGCTGCTCCTGCTGGCCCTCACCCCCGGGCTGCGGGCCCTGCTCCCGATGCGCCGCGCCCACCCCGACGTACGCGCCGGACTCGACCGGGACGCGGCGGCGATGGTGCTGCGGGACCGGGCCATGGAGATCGCCGGAGTGCAGACGGTGCGGGTACGGGTGGCCCGCAAGCGGGCCGACGTCCGCGCGGTGTCGCACTTCCGTGAACTGGACGACGTGCGGGCCGACCTGGACGCGGCGCTCGCCGACGCCGTCGAGGGCCTGGGGCTGTCCCGGCCGCCCGCCCTGGCGGTACGGGTACGACGTCCCGGCAGGAAGGAGTGAGGCCGGTGATCAGGGTCGTCAACCGTGTACTGCTCGGGATCACGGGCCTGCTCCTGGTGGCCCTCGGCGGGTCCGTGCTGGCCATCGGGCTGGGGGCGCCGGCGCCTTCCTGGTGGCTGCACCAGGGACGGCACGACGTACTGCTGAGCGACGCCGAGCGGACCCGGTGGCGGGACGCGGGCTGGTGGTGGCCCGTCGTGATCGCCGCACTCGCGGTCCTCGTCCTGCTCCTGCTCTGGTGGCTGGTCGCGGTCATGCGCCGGCGCCGACCGGCCGAGGTGTTCGTCGACACCGGCGACGGCGACGGAGCGAGCCTGCGCGGCCGGGCCCTGGAGGCCGTACTCACCGAGGAGGCAGGCCGGTTGGACGGCGTCGACCAGGCCCACGTCCGGCTGACCGACCGCCGCGGTGCCCCGCGGACCCACGTCAGCCTCCGCCTGGAGCCCCACGTCGACCCCGGCACCGCGCTGAACACCCTCACCACCGGAGCCCTCACCCATGCCCGCGAGGCGGCGGGCCTGACCACCCTCCCGGCCGAGGTCCGTCTACGAGCGGTCAAACACCGCGCGGAACGCGTCAGCTGAGCACGGCCCCCCGCCCCGGAACCGGACGGGCCCTAGAACCCGTCCGGCGGCTCATGCCGCAGACGCGGGGGCTGGCACGCACTCCCCCAAGCTCTTCGAGCAGGGGGGACCCCCAGCCGCGTTGTCGTCACTCGCCGACGCTCCGCGTCGACTCCCTCCTCCGCCTTGCAGCTGCACGCACCAGCCCCCGCTCACCGGAGCTGATGAGGGCGCCGTCGCTTTCCTGCGACTTGATCCGCTGGACGGGCCCTAGAACCCGTGCCGTACCCCGCCGTCCACCGGGACCATGACGCCGGTGACGTAGGAGGCGGCCGGGGAGAGGAGGAAGGCGGCGGCGCGGCCGAACTCGGCCGGGGTGCCGTAGCGGCGCAGGGGGATGCGCGACTGGGCCGCCTGACGGGTGGCCTCCGGGTCGGCGGAGAGGGTGTCGAGTTCACGGACCCGGTCCGTGTCGATCCGCCCGGGGAGCACACCCACGACACGGATGCCGCGCGGGCCCAGCTCGTCCGCGAGGGACTTGGCGAAGCCGGCGAGCCCGGGACGCAGACCGTTGGAGATGGTCAGGCCGGGGAGCGGCTCGTACACCGAGCCGGACAGCACGAAGCCGATGACCCCGCCCTCGCCCAGCTCCGCGGCGGCGGCACGGGCCAGTCGTACCGCGCCCAGGAACACCGACTCGAACGCCGACTGCCACTGCTCGTCGGTGGTGTCGGCGACGAACCCGGGCGGTGGTCCGCCCACGCTGACGAGGAGGCCGTCGAAACGGTGGAACCGCTCACGCGCGGTCGCGATCAGCCGTTCCGGCGCCCGGGGGTCGGCGTTGTCGACCGCCACGCCGACCGCGTTCGGCCCGAGGCCGGCGACCGTCTCGGCGACGCTCTTCTCCTCCCGGCCCGTGACGACCACCTTCGCACCGTCCGCGACCAGCTCGCGCGCGGTGGCGTTGCCCAGTCCGCGGGTCGCCCCGGTGACGACGTACACCCGGTCCTTCAGTCCAAGATCCATGGCCCTATCCTGCCTCCTCGCCCCCGAACAGGGCGAGGGCGGTGTTCACCAGGCCGATATGGCTGAACGCCTGCGGGAAGTTGCCCAGCATCCGCTCGCCCTTCGTGTCGTACTCCTCCGCCAGCAGACCCACGTCGTTGGCCAGTCCCAACAGCCGCTCGAACAGCTCGCGCGCCTGATCCGTCCGGCCCGCCATGTGCAGGGCGTCCGCGAGCCAGAACGAGCACACCAGGAACGTGCCCTCCTCACCGGGCAGCCCGTCGACGGGTGCGGCGTCCGGGGTGTAGCGGCGTACGAACCCGTCCTGGCCCAGCTCCGAGCGGATCGCGTCGATCGTGCCGAGCACCCGGGGATCGTCGGCCGGCAGAAAACCCACCCGGGGGATCAGCAGCAGCGCGGCGTCCAGTTCGCGCGAGCCGTAGGACTGCGTGAACGTGTTGCGCTCCTCGTCGTAGCCCTTCTCGCACACGTCCCGGTGCACCTCGTCGCGCAACGCGCGCCAGCCGTCGAGGTCGCCCTCGAGGTCCGGGCTCTCCTCCAGGAGGCGCACCGCACGGTCCGCGGCCACCCACACCATCACCTTGGAGTGCACGAAGTGGCGGCGGCCGCCACGCACCTCCCACAGCCCCTCGTCCGGCTGCCGCCAGGCCGTGCGCAGGAAGTCCAGCAGGACGGTCTGCAGGGCCCACACGTCCGGGTGCGGGGACAGGCCCGAACGCCGGGCCAGCGTCAGCGAGTCCACGACCTCGCCGTACACGTCCAGCTGGAGCTGGTTGACGGCGTCGTTGCCGACCCGTACCGGGGTGGCGCCGCCGAAGCCGGACAGCCACGGCAGCTCGGACTCGGGCAGCCGCCGCTCGCCCGCCAGCCCGTACATGATCTGCAGATCCGCCGGATCGCCCGCGACCGCGCGCAGCAGCCAGTTGCGCCAGGCCTCCGCCTCCTCCTGGTACCCGGCCGCCAGCAGCGCGTTCAGGGTCAGCGTGGAGTCGCGCAGCCAGCAGAAGCGGTAGTCCCAGTTGCGCACCCCGCCCGGATCCTCCGGCAGCGAGGTGGTGGGCGCGGCGACGATACCGCCGGTGGGGGAGTAGGTGAGCGCCTTGAGCGTGATCAGGGACCGCACCACCGCGTCCCGGTGCGGGCCGGTGTAACGGCACCGGGACGCCCACGCGCGCCAGTCGGCGATGCTGTGCCGCAGAGAGGAGTACGGGTCGACCAGCGGCGGGCGCGGCTCGTGGGAGGGGTGCCAGGTGAGGACGAACGCGACCCGCTCGCCCGGCCCGACCGTGAACTCGGAGTGCGTGCCGCGGTCCTCACCCCAGGTGGGCACCTCCGGCACACTGCGCAGCCACGCCGAGTCCGGCCCCGCGATCGCCACCCGGTGGCCGTCGCTCTTGCGCACCCAGGGCACCACCGAGCCGTAGTCGAAACGCAGCCGCAGCGTGCTGCGGACGGTCACCTCGCCGCGTACGCCCTCGACGATGCGCACCAGGTCGGGGGCGCGGTCGCGCTGCGGCATCAGGTCGGTGACGCGCACCGCGCCCTCGTCGGTCTCCCACTCGGTGTCCAGGACGAGGGTGTCCCGGCGGTAGGAGCGGCGCGTGTACCGCTCGGCGCCCAGCGGCGCGATGCGCCAGTGACCGTTGTCCTCACCGCCGAGCAGGCGGGCGAAGCAGGCGCCGGAGTCGAAGCGGGGCAGGCAGAGCCAGTCGACGGACCCGTCCGCGCCGACCAGGGCGGCGGTCTGTTCGTCGCCGATGAGCGCGTAGTCCTCGATACGGTGCACGAGGTGCGGATGCCCGGCCGCCGGGGGCGGCAATCAGGGGCGGCGCCGGGGGAGTGAGAGGACGACGACGAGGAGTGACGGCCGTCACCGCGCAGGTCCTAGACCGCCGCGGGTTCGGTCTCCTCCGCGCCCGCCGCCCCGGCAGCCGCCTGCTCCGCCCGCTCCCGTGCCTCGCGGCGGACCAGGACCACCCAGCCGATGGGGACGCCCGCGGTGAACAGCCACCACTGGACGGCGTACGCCATGTGCGGGCCGATCTCGTCGTGCACGGGCTCGGCGATCAGCTCCGGGCTGCCACCGCTCGGCTCGGGCTCCGTCAGGTCGACGTAGCCGCCGAGGACCTCCTTGCCGAGCCGCTCGGCCTCCAGCTCGCTGTTGATCAGCATGATCTGCCGGTCGGGCAGGCCCTCGAGGTTCTTGATGCCGCTGTCCTCGGTCGTCTGGTCCTGCATCAGCCGCCCGGTGATGGTGAGCTCGCCCCCGGGCGGCGCCGGGATCTCGGGGAACGCGCTCTGGCTCGGACCGTCCGCGGGCACCCAGCCCCGGTTGACCAGCAGGATCCTGCCGTCCTCGAGGACGAACGGGGTCAGCACGTGGTAGCCGACCTCGTCGTCCGCGTTGGTGCGGCGGCGCACGACGACCTCGTCGGCGGTGTCGAAGCTCCCCTTCGCCGTCACCCTGCGGTACAGGTGCTCGTGCTCGACCTTCGCTCCGGGCGAGGTCAGGGACCCGGCGGGCACCGGCTCGGCCGCCAGGGAGTTGGCGATCACCTGGTTCAGGGCGACCCGGCGCTCGTGACGGTGCAACTGCCAGAAGCCCAGCTCGATCATCGTCGGGATGAGCACGAGTGCCAGGAGGGTGAGGATCACCCACTGGCGGGACAACAGGAAGCGGTACACCCCACGACCGTACAACCAGGGCCGTGGGGTGCATTCAGGCGGGTACGTCCTCACACCCGGTCGACGATCCCCGTCCTTCCCTCCGCGCGGGCGCAGTGGGCGCCGCAGTACCAGTGGCCCTCGGCCTCCACACCCTGGCCGATGATCTGCACCCGGCAGTGCTCGCAGATCGGGGCCATCCGGTGGATCGCACAGGAGAAGCAGTCGAAGACGTGCACCGCGCCCTGCGCGTGCACCTCGAAGGTCATTCCGTAACTGTTGCCGCACACTTCGCATGTCGCCATGCGCCACAGGGTGGGCCCATCGGTCCGGTGCGGGCGAGCGGGCGGCGGGCGAGTCGCCCGGCAATCACCCGTCCGCACGGTCCTTGGCCCCCGACGGGCTGACCGTGCCGTCGGCGCCCCGCTCGCCGTCGGCGCGGTCAGCCCTCCGACGCGGGTGCGACGTCGCCGAGCAGCTGGCCGAAGGCCGCCTCGTCCACGACCGGGGTGCCGTACTGCCGGGCCTTGACCACCTTGGACGTGCCCGAGTCCGGATCGTTGGTGACGAGGAGGCTGGTCAGCCGGGACAGGCTGGTGGCGACGTGCAGCCCGGCCCCGGTCGCCCGGTCCTCCAGCAGGTCCCGCTCCACGGAGGTGTCACCGGAGAACGCGACCCGCATGCCCTGCTTGAGCGGCTTGCCCGGTTCGTACCGTCCCGGGTTGGGGTAGGGGCACGCGGGCCGCTTGCGGGAGGGGCGCCAACCGGTGGACCGATGGCCGCCGCCGTGCCCGGCCTGCTGGGCGACCCGGGGCCGGTCGGTCCACTCCGTCAGCGGCAGGCACTCGTGCAGCGGCAGCCGCATCCCGCCCACCGCCGCGGCCCGCAGGCTGGGCCGGAACGCCTCCGCCAGCACCCGCGCGTCGTCCAGCGCGTGGTGCGCGCGCCGCTGCACCACACCGAAGTGCGCGGCGAGCGACTCCAGCTTGTGGTTGGGCAGCGGCAGCCGGAGCTCCTTGGAGAGGACTATCGTGCACAACCGCTGCTTCACCGGCGCCTGCGCGCCGGCGCGGGCGTACTCGCGGGCGATCATCTGCCAGTCGAAGACGGCGTTGTGCGCGACGAGCACCCGCCCCTCCAGCCGGGTGGCGAACTCTTCGGCGATGTCACCGAAGAGGGGCGCCCCTTCGAGCGCCTCGCTCGTCAGACCGTGGATCCACACCGGACCGGGGTCCCGCTCCGGATTGACCGTCGTGTACCAGTGGTCCTCGACCTCACCGCGCGCGTCCAGCTGGTAGACGCCCGCGGAGACGATGCGGTCGTCCCGGGCGAGTCCCGTGGTCTCCACGTCGACGACCGCGTACCCCTGCGGATACGAGGCCGGCCAGGCGGTGGCGGAGGACGCTGCGGTCGTGAGGTCTTCGAGCATGGTTCATGAGGATACGGGCCGCGACTGACAGCCCTGCCCGTCAGGTGCCGTGCGCGCCCCGCCGCCCGGCCTCACCAGCGGATCGGTACCGGAAGCGCCGTCAGGAGGCCCGACACCGCCACCACCAGGGCCAGCAGGTACGCCTCCGCCCACGCGGGGCCGCGAGCGCTCAGCGGATCGGCCGCGCGGGCCAACCGGGCCCGGGCCCACAGGGCGAGGGCCGCGACACCGGCCATCAGGATCACCTTCGCGAGCAGGGCACGCCCGTACGCGGTGTCCGTCAACTGCTCCAGGATCGTCCCCGGCGGCATCCGGCGCAGTGAACTGCACACCCCGGTCGCGGTGATGGCGGCCAGCAGAACGGCCGCCACGCGCGCGTACAGACCCAGCAGCACGCCACCCGCTTCCGAGCCCCGCCACGCCCGCATGGTGCGCAGCGCGTACAGCAGGCCGCCCACCCAGAGTGAGGCGCAGGTCAGGTGAATCAGCGTCAGGCCGGAGCCGATCAGCGGGGTGTACTCGGTCTTCGGGTGCGCGCGCAGGGCCTCGGCGACGGTGATCGCGGCCAGCGGCCAGGCCTGCGTGCCCGGACGGCCGGAGGCGGCGCACAGGGCCGCGAGGAGGAACGCGTTGACCTCCAGGAGGGCCAGCTTGCCGTCCCGGGAGTCGTACAGGCCACCCACGTCGACGGCGGCGAGGCTTTCGGGAACCAGGTTGCCGGTGGCCACGACGGAGGCGAGTCCGATGGCGGCCGCGAAGCCGACGGTGTTCGCGACGGTGGACCAGCTGCGGGGCACGGCCGGGGGCGCGTCGGGCACGGAACGCAGGAGCCGGTTCACGAACAGTTCGCCGACGGGTATCGCCAGAGCCGCGAACAGCACCGTCCGCAGCAGGGCTATGCCGCCGGTGCCGGGCGCCGGCGCCTCACCGGTTCCGTGCAGGGCGGGGGACGGGCCGAGGAGGGGTATCAGCGCGGCCAGCGCCACCAGCACGAGTACGGAGACGGCCGGGCCGGTGCCGGAACGCGGTGCGCCCCTGTGCGCACCGGCCGCCCCGGACCTGGGATTTGTCAGAGTCACCCCAGGATCTTCACAAGCGCTCACAGGACGGGCAAGCACGGAGTGGGGAGGTGGGGGACAGTTCGCGCCAAGGTCGGATGTGACGCCCCGGCCGTGCTCGTGCGGCCTGCCGGCACCGGCCGCGGTCCGTCATCCCCACCGCGCGGTGTCCGCCCCCCACGGTCCGGGCGGGCGGGCCCAGTCACGGGGCCCGCCGGCGAACGACACCGCGGGCCGGACGTACCGCAGCCTGCCCTGCGCACCGTCCGCCTCCGTGAGCCAGGCGTCGGCGGACCCGCCGGCGGCCGGGGCGGAAGCGGCTGCCGCCCCTTCGGCCGGCGCACCCGTGTGTGCGGCTCCTTCCAGCAGCCAGCCCGCCGTCCGCGCCAGCGCCAGCCGCACGAACCGGCTGCCCCCCTCGTCCGCCTGCTCGGTCAGCGCCCGCAGCACCGCCGCCGCCAGCAGATATCCCGTGCCGTGGTCGAGGGCCTGCGCCGGGAGCGCCCCCGGCCGCTCCGGTGAACCCTCGCTCGTCGCGATCCCCGTGGCCACCTGCACCAGGCTGTCGAAGCCGCGCCGGTCGCCCCACGGCCCGTACGCGCCCCACGCCGACAGCTGCGCCACGACCACCCCGGGCCGGCGCTCGGCCAGTGCCTCGGCGCTCAGCCCGAGGCGGTCCAAGGACCCCGGCCGGTACCCGGTGACCACCACGTCCGCGGCCGCGAGCAGCTCCTCGAAGGCATCCCGGTCGGCCGTCAGGTCCAGCAGGGCCGAGCGCTTCCCGAACCCCGTGTCGGTGTGCTGGTCGGGGAGTTCGGGCAGCCGCGGGGAGTCCAGGCGCAGCACGTCCGCGCCGAGCAGGGCCAGCGTGCGGGTGGCGACCGGCCCCGCGATGACCCGGGTCAGGTCCAGCACCCGCAGCCCCGCCGCGGGCAGCAGCGGATCGCGGCCCACGGGGGTGAGCACGCGTGCGGGTGCGGCGTCCAGCCGCCCGCGCTCCACCAGCGGACGCTCCGCCACCGCCGCGGCCTGTTCGTGCGCCGCCCACTGCGCGGGCGTCCGCAGCGCGACGGCGAGCCCCCCGGAGGCGTACACGGCCTCCTCGACCTCGACGGCCGACCGCTCGGCGAGCGCCGCCGCCACCGCCTGAGTGTCCTCGGGCGTCCCCAGCGCGGCGAGCAGCCGGGCCCGGTGGTGGGGGTAGTTGGCGTGCGTGCGCACCCATCCGTCGGCGGTGCGCCAGAAACGCGACAGCGGAGCGAAGGCCACCGGGGCCCGCCCGTCGACCAGCAGGTGCCGCTCGCTGACGAACGCCGCGGCCACCGCTCCGTCGTCCACCCGCACCGCGGGCGTCCCCAAGACTCCGGGACGCCCCGCGGGAACACGTCCCGTGCGGGCGCGCCCCGAAGGCGTACGCGCCGCCCGCCGCGCGCCCAGTTCGGCCGCGGCCAGCGCGCACGCGCCCACACAGGCGCGCGCCAGCTCCCGTACCGGAAGCCGCGCGGGAAGAACTTCAGGCCGCTCGACGGTCGACACACGGGTGAGGAGGGCGGGATCGCCGCCCAGCGAGGACCACGCGGCCGCGAGGCCGATGCGGGATTCGGTGTCGGTCATGGGTGCACTGTGCCGCACCGGCCGCCCATGCGGCATGAGCCGATCATCACACTCGGGCACCCGCCGACGCCCCGCCCACGATCCACCCGGGGGAACCCCGGGACACCGGAAGGGCCGGGCGGATCGCCCGGCCCTTCCCTCTCACAGATCACGCGGTACGGCCGCGCGGTACTGCTACTGCCACTGCACTGCTACTGCTTCGCCTACCGCTTCACCGCGTCCAGCGCGTCGACGATGCCGAAGCCGTAGAAGCCGTTGATCCGCTTGCCGCCCTCGCAGGTCGCGTCCTGCACTCCGTCGCCGTCCTGGTCGTAGGAGGCCGGGCAGCCCGGGTTGTCCGCCTGCGCCTTCAGCAGCGCCTGCAGCGCGGCCGGGGAGGCCCACGGGTGCTTGGACTTCAGCAGCGCGGCCACACCGGCGGCGTGCGGCGCGGCCATCGAGGTGCCCTGGAGGAAGGCGTACTGGTTGTTCGGCATGGTGGACAGGATGCGGCCGTTCTTCGACGGCGTGTCCGGCAGCTGGTAGCGGCTGTCGCCGCCCGGTGCCGCGACGTCCACCACGCGGTTGCCGTACGTGGAGTAGAACGACTTGGCGTCGTGCACACCGGTCGCGCTGACCGTGACCACACCCGGCAGCTGGGTCGGCAGGTCCAGGCACTCGGAGGGGTCGATGGTGCGCTCGACCGGAGTGGTGTCGTTCGGGCTGGAGGCGTCGTCGATCGCGTCCGAGGCCAGGTCGTGGTTGGAGTTGCCGGCCGAGGCGACGTGCAGGGTGCCCTTCTTCTGCGCGTACAGCTGGGCCCGGTTGACCGCGTCGACGATCGCCTTCTGGTCGGGGTCGTCCTTGCAGTTGTACAGCCACGGGTCCACGTAGTAGCTGTTGTTCGTGATCTCGACGCCGTGGTCGGCGGCGAACACGAAGGCGCAGACGACGTTCTCCGGGTAGAAGAGACCGTTGTCCGGGTCGCTCACCTTGATGCTGGACACCTTCACGCCGGGCGCGACACCGGCGACGCCGATGCCGTTGCGGGCCGCGGCGATCTCACCGGCCACGTGGGTGCCGTGGTAGTCGTCGTCCGTGTACGGACGCCAGGCGCCCTCGCTGGTGTCCGCCTTGCCGCCGACGCAGTTGGCCGACTGGGCGGCGGAGAAGTTCGCCTTGAGGTCGTCGTGGGTGTCGTCGACGCCGGTGTCGATCACGGCGACGGTCACCTTCTGGCTGCCGGGGTTGATCCGCGCGGCCTTGTCGGCGCCGATCGCCCGCAGGTCCCACTGGTCGGCCTCGAGGGGCTCGCTGCCGGGGACCTTGTCCGAGGCGGCCTTCGTCCTCGCGGCCTCGGCGGCCGTCACGTAGTCGGCGGCGCCCACGTCGGTCGTCCCGGCCGGGGCCAGCGGCGCGGTACGGGTGGCCCCGGCGGACTGCACTCCCCGCGCGGCGCGGATCTCCTTGCCGAAGTCCGGGTTCGCCGAGTGGACGACGATCACACCGATCTTGTCGTACGTGACCACGACGGTCCCGCCGGCCGCGGCGATCGCCTTCTTCACCGACGCGATGGTGCGGTGGTCCGCCTCGGTGTTGACGACATACGCCAAGGCGGGCGCGTCCGTAGCCTGCTTCGCCGCCGGCGCCGCCTGCGGAGCCGCCGACGCCGCCACCGGCAGGAAGCCGAGCGAGGCGGTCAGGGACAGCACGACAGGAACGGCGAGGGCGAGACGGCGTCTGGAACGCAGCTGAGCCATGGGATCTCCACATCATCCGGAAACAAAACCGCCCGAGGCACAGGTGGTGCTCGGGCAGGGACATGACGGGTGGTGCAGGGTGAAGTTATCCCGCGCCCTCTCCGGGCAACAACGTTTTGCCGTAACGACTTCGGAAAACGTCCCCCGAAAAGAAAGCACGGACCGTTGAACCGGTGCTCGCGTGGCGCCGTGACGTTGTGCAGGGAGCACGAGGACACTCGCCCCCGTTCCCGTCGTTCCGTCGTAACCGCACCCGCAACGCGAGGAGACCCCGTGGCCGCCGAAGCGCCATCCCCCTCAGCAGAGGAACACAAACTCCCCACGCCCGAGGAGTTCACCGCGGTGCAGGAGAGCGCTGAGTTCGGTGAACTGCGCCGCTCCCACCGCTCCTTCGCCTTCCCCCTGACCGTCGGCTTCATCCTCTGGTACCTGCTGTACGTGCTGCTCTCGAACTACGCGGGCGGCTTCATGGGCACGGAGCTGTTCGGCAACATCAACGTCGCCCTCGTCTTCGGGATCCTGCAGTTCGTCACCACGTTCCTCATCGCGTGGTGGTACTCCCGGCACGCCGCCACCAACCTCGACCCCAAGGCCGAGGCCATCAAGACCCGTATGGAGGGCGGCGCATGAGCCCCGCGATCACCCACGTCACCCTCGCCGCGAACGAGGCGAGCGAACACCGCGCACTGATCATCACGCTGTTCGCGCTGTTCGTCGTCGCGACCCTCGGCATCACCGTCTGGGCGGGCCGGCAGACCAAGGACGCCGCCGACTTCTACGCGGGCGGACGGCAGTTCAGCGCCTTCCAGAACGGACTCGCGGTCTCCGGCGACTACATGTCGGCCGCGTCCTTCCTCGGCATCGCGGGCGCCATCGCCCTCTTCGGCTACGACGGCTTCCTCTACTCCATCGGCTTCCTGGTCGCCTGGCTGGTCGCCCTTCTCCTGGTCGCCGAGCCGCTGCGGAACTCAGGCCGCTACACGATGGGCGACGTCCTCGCCTACCGCATGCGCCAGCGGCCCGTGCGCACCGCGGCCGGCACCTCCACCATCGTGGTGTCGATCTTCTACCTGCTGGCCCAGATGGCGGGCGCCGGCGTCCTGGTCTCGCTGCTGCTCGGCATCACCTCCGACGCCGGCAAGATCCTCATCGTCGCCCTCGTCGGCGTCCTGATGATCGTCTACGTCTCCATCGGCGGCATGAAGGGCACCACCTGGGTGCAGATGATCAAGGCCGTGCTGCTCATCGGCGGCACCATCCTGATCACCTTCCTGGTGCTGCTGAAGTTCAACTTCAACATCTCCGACCTGCTGGGCAAGGCCGCCGACAACAGCGGCGCGGGCGCGGCCTTCCTGGAGCCCGGCCTGCAGTACGGCGCGAACGGCACCACCAAGCTGGACTTCATCTCCCTCGGCATCGCCCTGGTGCTCGGCACCGCCGGTCTGCCGCACATCCTGATCCGCTTCTACACGGTGCCCAACGCCAAGGCCGCCCGTAAGTCCGTGAACTGGGCCATCGGCATCATCGGCGGCTTCTACCTGATGACCATCGCCCTCGGCTTCGGCGCCGCCGCGCTGATCTCGCGGGACGAGATCATCGCCTCCAACCCGTCCGGCAACACGGCCGCGCCGCTGCTCGCCCTGCACCTGGGCGGCGTCGACTCGACCTGGGGCGCGATCCTGCTCGCCACCATCTCGGCGGTCGCCTTCGCCACGATCCTCGCCGTGGTCGCCGGTCTCACCCTCGCCTCGTCCTCCTCCTTCGCGCACGACATCTACGCCAACGTCATCCGCAAGGGGAAGGCCACGGAGAAGGAGGAGATGAGGGCGGCCCGCTGGGCGACCGTCCTCATCGGCGTCGTCTCCATCGCGCTCGGCGCCCTCGCCCGCGACCTGAACGTGGCCGGTCTGGTCGCGCTGGCCTTCGCGGTCGCCGCGTCCGCCAACCTGCCGACGATCCTCTACAGCCTGTTCTGGAAGCGGTTCACCACCCAGGGCGCCCTGTGGTCGATCTACGGCGGTCTCATCGTCGCCGTCGGCCTGGTGCTGTTCTCGCCCGTCGTCTCCGGCGACCCGACCGCGATGTTCCCCGACGTCGACTTCTCCTGGTTCCCGCTGAAGAACCCGGGACTCATCTCCATCCCGTTCGGCTTCCTGATGGGCTGGCTCGGTACCGTCCTGTCCAAGGAGGAACCGGACGCCAAGAAGTACGCGGAGCTGGAGGTCAGGTCGCTGACCGGCACCGGCGCCCACTGACCCGCACCGGCGGCCCGGCCGCGTCGTGCGGACCTCTCCGGAGGCCCGCACGACGCGGCCGTCGCACATCCCGTCGCCTCCGGGCCGCTGTGCTTGTCGGTGCCGTCACGTAGGCTCGCAGAGAGCCGGAGTACGCGTGATCCGAGTGATCCGAGTCGAGGGAGGGGGCCACGTGCTCATCGACACGTACGGCCGAGTGGCAAACGACCTGAGGGTGTCACTGACCGACCGGTGCAATCTGCGGTGCACCTACTGCATGCCCGAGGAGGGCCTGCAGTGGCTGGCCAAGCCCGACCTGCTCACGGACGACGAGATCGTCCGCCTCATCGACATCGCCGTCACCTCCCTCGGCATCGAGGAGGTCCGCTTCACCGGCGGTGAACCCCTGCTCCGCCCCGGCCTGGTCGGCATCGTCGAGCGGGTCGCGGCCCTGGAACCCCGCCCCCGGACCTCCCTCACCACCAACGGCATCGGCCTCGGGCGCACCGCGGCGGCCCTGAAGGGGGCGGGCCTGGACCGGGTCAACGTCTCCCTCGACACGCTCCGCCCGGACGTCTTCAAGACCCTCACCCGTCGCAACCGCCACCAGGACGTCATCGACGGCCTGTACGCGGCCCGCGAGGCCGGCCTGACCCCGGTGAAGGTCAACTCGGTCCTGATGCCGGGGCTCAACGACGACGAGGCCCCCGACCTGCTGGCCTGGGCCGTGGACCACGGCTACGAGCTGCGCTTCATCGAGCAGATGCCCCTGGACGCCCAGCACGGCTGGAAGCGCGACGGCATGATCACCGCCGGCGACATCCTCGCCTCCCTGCGCACCCGCTTCGAGCTGACCCCCGAGGGCGCCGAGGCCCGCGGCTCCGCCCCGGCCGAGCGCTGGCTGGTCGACGGCGGCCCGCACCGCGTCGGCGTCATCGCCTCCGTCACCCGCCCGTTCTGCGCGGCCTGCGACCGCACCCGGCTCACCGCCGACGGACAGATCCGCACCTGCCTGTTCGCCACAGAGGAGACGGACCTGCGCGCGGCCCTGCGCTCCGACGCGCCCGACGAGGAGATCGCCCGGATCTGGCGGCTGGCCATGTGGGGCAAGAAGGCGGGCGCCGGCCTCGACGACCCGACGTTCGTGCAGCCCGACCGCCCGATGTCCGCCATCGGCGGCTGAGGCGCCGAAGGGGCCGGGGCTGGGAGGCCGGGGCAGGGCTCGGGACTACGCCTCTTCGGGCGCCCGCCACTCCTCGAAGCGCACCACGTCCTTCAGGAACCCGCGCACCCCGAGGAACTGCGACAGGTGCTCCCGGTGCTCCTCGCACGCGAGCCAGGTCTTACGGCGCTCCGGCGTGTGGATCTTCGGGTTGTTCCAGGCGAGCACCCACACGGCAGCGGCACGGCAGCCCTTGGCGGAGCAGATCGGCGTCTCGGGATCAGGGTCCATCACACCGCCGACCCTAACCCGGCCGGCTCAGTGGCAACGGCCGGGAGTATCTGTCACCCCCGGAACAAAGGCGACGCCGAGCAGCCACGGGGGGAGCTGCCCGGCGTCGGTCCGTCGCTCCGACGGGGGATGCGGAGCGCGTACGAAGTATGTCACGGGTCACCCCGCCCCCGGCACCGGAACAACATGATTGATCTGAGCTTTTCTTGAGCTTGGCGGGGAAGCGTCTTCCGGTTCCGGCCGGTCATGGTCGTGTTCCGAAGGTCATGACGGCCCGGGCCGCTCCGTCCGTGCGCCGGAGGCCGGCTCGGGCGTGGGCTCGGTCACCGCATCCTCCGTCCCGGGTTCCGCCGTGTCGCCGTCCGTCTGCGACGACTCGATCTCCGTCCGCATCTGCGTCGACAGGTAGGCCGACGGCAGCGACGGCGCGTTCTCGCGCCCGGCGTTGGCGATCACCACCGCGATGTACGGCAGCAGCATGCCGAGGACCAGCGCCACGATCGCGACGTGCCGTTCCACGTTCCAGAGCGACGCCGCGAGGATGACCGAGATCGTACGAACGGTCATCGAGATCACATACCGGCGCTGCCGCGCACGCACATCGTCCTGGAGGCCCGCCCTGGCCCCGGTGATCCGGAACACCTGGACGCTGCCGCCGTGCTGCTTCCGCATCACATTCCACCATCCGCCCGTATCGGACTTTTCCCGCCCCTGGCCGTCCCATGGACCGGCCGGGGCACCGGGCCCGCACGAAGACCACGTTACGCCGCGCCCACGCCGCCCACGAGACCGGGGCACCCGGAGCCACGGATCCGTCCGCCGTCCCCTGACCGCCCACCCTGTCCGACCCGAAGCGCGTACGGCACGTCCGACATGCGGCGTAACGGGTCCGGGCCGACACTGGCCGTAACGCTCGCGTCTAGGCGTACCAGGAGGCAGTCATGGGCTGGTTGTGGGCGATCATCGTGGGATTCGTGCTCGGCCTGATCGCCAAGGCGGTCATCCCCGGCAAGCAGCACAGCCCGCTGTGGCTGACCACCATCTGCGGCATCCTCGGCGCCATCGCGGGCAACGCGATCGCGCGCGGCTTCGGTATCGCGGAGACCCCGGGCATCGACTGGGGCCGGCACATCTTCCAACTGGTGGCGGCGATCGTCATCGTCTTCTTCGTCGACATGCTCTACATGCAGATGCGGGGCAAGCGCAAACAGCAGCGGGTCTGACGCCCGGGCCCGCCGAGGCGGTCGCCCGGTGCCGTCCGAGGGTGCTCGCCCCGGTCGGACACGCGGACGACCGCACGCCGACGGATCAGGCGGTCGTGACCTCCACCGCCGCCAGGTTCTTCTTGCCCCGGCGCAGCACCAGCCAGCGCCCGTGCAGCAGGTCCTCCTTCGCGGGGACGGCGTCCTCTGCGGCGACCTTGACGTTGTTCACGTAGGCGCCGCCCTCCTTGACCGTGCGCCGCGCGGCCGACTTGCTCGCCACCAGGCCGACCTCGGCGAACAGGTCGACGACCGGACCGAGCTCGGTCACCTTGACGTGCGGCACCTCGGAGAGGGCCGCCGCCAGCGTGCGGTCGTCCAGCTCCGCCAGCTCACCCTGACCGAACAGCGCCTTCGACGCGGCGATCACGGCGGCCGTCTGGTCGGCGCCGTGCACCAGGGTCGTCAGCTCCTCGGCCAGGGCGCGCTGGGCGGCACGGGCCTGCGGACGCTCCGCCGTCTGCCGCTCCAGCTCCTCCAGCTCCTCGCGGGACTTGAAGGACAGGATCCGCAGGTAGCCCGAGACGTCCCGGTCGTCCGTGTTCAGCCAGAACTGGTAGAACGCGTACGGCGTGGTCATCTCCGGGTCGAGCCAGACGGCGCCGCCCTCGGTCTTGCCGAACTTGGTGCCGTCCGCCTTCGTCATCAGCGGCGTGGCGTAGGCGTGGACGGCGGCGTCCGGCTCCAGCCGGTGCAGCAGGTCCAGGCCCGCCGTGAGGTTGCCCCACTGGTCGCTGCCGCCCTGCTGCATCGTGCAGCCGTGGCGCCGGTACAGCTGGAGGAAGTCCATCGCCTGGAGCAGCTGGTAGCTGAACTCCGTGTAACTGATGCCCTCGGAGGACTCCAGACGCCGGGCGACCGAGTCCTTGGTCAGCATCTTGTTGACGCGGAAGTGCTTGCCGATGTCCCGCAGGAACTCGATGGCGGAGAGGTTCTGCGTCCAGTCGAGGTTGTTGACCATCTCGGCCGCGTTCTCGCCCTCGAAGGACAGGAACGGCTCGATCTGGCCGCGCAGCCGCTCGACCCACCCGGCGACGGTCGCCGGGTCGTTCAGCGTGCGCTCGGCGGTCGGGCGGGGGTCGCCGATCTGGCCCGTGGCCCCGCCGACCAGCGCCAGCGGCCGGTGACCGGCCTGCTGCATCCGGCGCAGGGTGAGCACCTGCACCAGGTGCCCCACGTGCAGTGACGGCGCGGTCGGGTCGAAGCCGCAATAGAACGTGACGGGACCGTCCGCGAGCGTCTTGCGCAAAGCGTCCTCGTCGGTGGACTGGGCGAACAGCCCGCGCCACTTCAGCTCGTCGACGATGTCCGTCACGGTTCTCGTGTCTCCTCGGTGATCTTCGGTCCGCCGATCCTCGGCCGGTCGGGTGACCGCCGATGGCGAACGCCTACGAGGTTATACGCCCTGGCTGACAGAACTCATATTGAAATCGGGGACGCGCAACGGCGGCATCGCGGCCCTGGTGAACCAGTCGCCCCACTCCCGGGGCAGCGTCCTCTCGGTACGCCCCGCCTCCGTGGCACGGCCCAGTACGTCCACCGGCGACTCGTTGAACCGGAAGTTGTTGACCTCGCCGATGACCTCGCCGTTCTCGACGAGGTAGACGCCGTCCCGGGTCAGACCGGTGAGCAGCAGCGTCGCCGGGTCCACCTCGCGGATGTACCACAGGCAGGTCAGCAGCAACCCGCGCCCGGTGGCGGAGACCATCTCCTCCAGGGAGCGGTCCTCGCCCCCGTCGAGGATCAGGTTGTCGATCCCCGGTGCCACGGGCAGCCCGGTCAGGTCCGCGCCGTGCCGGCTGGTGGTCAGGCGCGTCAGCTCGCCCTCGCGGATCCACTCCGTGGCCGTCAGCGGCAGCCCGTTGTCGAACACCGACTGGTCGCCCCCGGAGGAGTGCGCGATCACGAAGGGCGCCGACTCCAGACCCGGCTCGTCCGGATCGCTGCGCAGGGTCAGCGGCAGCCCGGACAGCCGCTCACCGATCCGGGTGCCGCCGCCCGGCTTGGAGAAGACCGTGCGGCCCTCGGCCGCGTCCCGGCCCGAGGCCGACCACAGCTGGTAGACCAGCAGGTCCGCGACGGCGGTCGGCGGCAGCAGCGTCTCGTACCGGCCCGCGGGCAGTTCGAGCCGCCGCTCGGCCCAGCCCAGCCGCACGGCCAGCTCGGCGTCGAGCGCCCCCGGGTCGACGTCCTTGAAGTCCCGTGTGGCGCGGCCCGCCCACGCCGAGCGCGTACGGTCCGGGGACTTGGCGTTCAGCTCCAGCGTCCCGCTCGGCTGGTCGTGCCGCAGCCGCAGCCCCGTGGACGTACCGAGGTAACTGGAGACCAGTTCGTGGTTGGCGAAGCCGTACAGCTCCCGACCGCCCGCCCGCGCGCGGGCGAACGCCTCACCGAGGGCCGGTGCGAAGTCGGCGAACACGGCGGAGGAGGTCTGTGCGGGGGCCTCGGTGAAATCGGGGGACCCAGGGGACCCGGAGGATTCGGCCGTCCCCGCCGCTCCCGTGACCAGCGGCCGGGCGTCCTCGGCCGGCCCGGCGCCCCGCGCGGCGGCCTCGGCGGCCCGTACCAAAGGCTCCAGTTCGTCGACGGTCACCGCGGACCGGGACACGACGCCGGACGCCGTGCCCTCCCGGCCGTCCACCGTCGCGATGACGGTGAGCGTGCGCCCGCGCGTGACACCGTTCGTGGTGAGCGAGTTGCCCGCCCAGCGCAGGTTGGCGGTCGACTGCTCGTCGGCGATCACGACACAGCCGTCGGCCCGGGACAGCTCCAGAGCACGCTCGACGAGCTCGTGCGGCTTGGTGGTACGAGCGCTCATCGCCCCGCCTCCTGAGTGGTGTTGAGAATGCCGACTCCCTTGAAGAGGGCGGACGGGCAGCCGTGCGAGACCGCCGCGACCTGCCCCGGCTGGGCCTTGCCGCAGTTGAAGGCGCCCCCGAGGACGTACGTCTGCGGGCCGCCGACCGCCGTCATGGAACCCCAGAAGTCGGTGGTCGTCGCCTGGTAGGCCACGTCCCGCACCTGCCCGGTGAGCCGCCCGTTCTCGATCCGGAAGAAGCGCTGCCCGGTGAACTGGAAGTTGTACCGCTGCATGTCGATGCTCCACGACCGGTCACCGACGACGTAGATGCCCCGGTCCACGCCCCCGATCAGATCCTCGGTCGACATCCCGGCGGGGTCGGGCCGCAGCGACACGTTGGCCATGCGCTGCACCGGGACATGCCCGGGGGAGTCCGCGAACGCGCACCCGTTGGACCGCTCGAACCCGGTCAGCCTCGCGATCCGCCGGTCCAGCTGGTAGCCGACCAGCGTGCCGTCCCTCACCAGGTCCCAGGACTGCGCCTCGACGCCCTCGTCGTCGTAGCCGACGGTCGCCAGACCGTGCTCGGCGGTGCGGTCGCCCGTGACGTTCATCAGTTCCGAGCCGTACTTCAGCTTCCCCAGCTGGTCGAAGGTGGCGAACGAGGTGCCCGCGTAGGCCGCCTCGTAGCCGAGGGCCCGGTCCAGTTCGGTGGCGTGCCCGATGGACTCGTGGATGGTCAGCCACAGGTTGGACGGGTCGACGACCAGGTCGTACAGGCCCGGCTCCACGCTGGGCGCCCGCATCTTCTCGGCGAGCAGCTCGGGCATCCGCTCCAGCTCGTCGTCCCAGTCCCATCCGGTGCCCCTCAGGTACTCCCAGCCGCGGCCGACGGGCGGCGCGAGGGTGCGCATGGAGTCGAACTCCCCGCTCGACTCGTCCACCGACACGGCCGTGAACACCGGATGCAGCCGCACCCGCTGCTGGGTGGTCGTGGTCCCGGCCGTGTCGGCGTAGAACTTGTTCTCGTGCACGGTCAGCAGCGAGGCGTCCACATGGTCCACCCCGCGCGCAGCCAGCAGCCGCGCACTCCACTCGCCCAGCAGCCCGGCCTTCTCCGCGTCGGGCACGGTGAACGGATCGATCTCGTACGAGGAGACCCACGTCCGGTCGGCGTACACGGGCTCGTCGGCGAGTTCGACCCTCTCCTGGGACCCGGCCGCCCGGATCACCTGCGCCGACAGCTGAGCCATCGCCACGGCCTGCGAGGCGACCTTGGCGGCGGCGTCCAGGGTGAGGTCCACCCCGGAGGCGAACCCCCATGTCCCGCCGTGCACCACGCGCACCGCGTACCCGAGGTCGGTGGTGTCCGACGACCCGGCCGGCTTGGCGTCCCGCAGCCGCCAGGACGCGCTGCGCACCCGCTCCAGACGGAAGTCCGCGTGCTCCGCCCCGAGCGCCCGCGCGCGGGCCAGCGCGGCATCGGCGAGGGCGCGCAGTGGCAGCGCCAGGAACGACTGATCGACTTCATGGGGCACGAGTGGGGGTTCCCTTCGGGCGCTCGCCTGCTGACCGTCGAAGGCAGTGAATCACGCACGGAGACCCCTGCAACGCATCAGAGCCGACAGCACGCCTCCGGGACCGCGGTCGGATCCAAGGGAGTCTGCGAGTCCGTCGACTGTAGGGATCCGACAGTGGCGACCCGGTGTCACTGTCGGTGCCCGATTGCTCCGGGGAGCGGATGGACCGATAGGTTTTCGGTGAAGGCGCCTGCCGCGCGCAGGGGCTCCAGACCGCTATCGAAAGGGTGATCCGTTGAGCCGCTCGGTTCTCGTCACCGGAGGTAACCGGGGGATCGGCCTCGCCATCGCCCGCGCGTTCGCCGATGCCGGTGACAAGGTCGCGATCACGTACCGCTCGGGCGAGCCCCCCAAGGGCTTCCTCGCCGTCAAGTGCGACATCACCGACAGCGAGCAGGTGGAGCAGGCCTACAAGGAGATCGAGGAAGCGCACGGTCCCGTCGAGGTGCTGGTCGCCAACGCCGGCATCAACAAGGACCAGCTGCTGATGCGGATGTCGGAGGAGGACTTCACGTCCGTCGTCGACACCAACCTCACCGGCACCTTCCGCGTCGTCAAGCGCGCCAACCGGGGCATGCTGCGGGCCAAGAAGGGCCGCGTCGTGCTCATCTCGTCGGTCGTCGGGCTCCTCGGTTCCGCCGGGCAGGCGAACTACGCCGCCTCCAAGGCCGCGCTGGTCGGTTTCGCGCGTTCCCTCGCCCGTGAGCTGGGCTCGCGCAACATCACCTTCAACGTCGTCGCCCCCGGCTTCGTCGACACCGACATGACCAGGGAGCTCACCGAGGAGCAGCAGGCGAAGATCCTCGCGCAGGTACCGCTCGCCCGGTACGCGCAGTCGGAGGAGATCGCCGCGGCCGTGCGGTTCCTCGCCTCGGACGACGCCTCGTACATCACTGGAGCCGTCATTCCCGTTGACGGCGGACTGGGAATGGGTCACTGAACGACATGAGCGGAATTCTCGAGGGCAAGCGCGTCCTGATCACCGGTGTGCTGCTGGAGTCCTCCATCGCTTTCCACACCGCCAAGCTGGCACAGGAGCAGGGCGCCGAGATCATCCTGACCGCGTTCCCGCGGCCCACCCTGACCGAGCGCATCGCCAAGAAGCTCCCCAAGCCCGCCAAGGTCATCGAGCTCGACGTGACCAACGACGAGCACCTGGGCCGTCTCGCGGACGTCGTGGGCGAGGAGCTCGGCGGCCTCGACGGCGTCGTGCACTCCATCGGCTTCGCGCCGCAGGACGCGCTCGGCGGCAACTTCCTCAACACGCCGTTCGAGTCGGTCGCCACGGCCATGCACGTCTCGGCCTTCTCCCTGAAGTCGTTGACCATGGCCTGCCTGCCGCTGATGCAGAACGGCGGCTCCGTCGTCGGCCTCACCTTCGACGCGCAGTACGCCTGGCCGCAGTACGACTGGATGGGCCCGGCCAAGGCCGCCCTGGAGGCGACCAGCCGTTACATGGCCCGCGACCTGGGCAAGCAGAACATCCGCTGCAACCTGATCTCGGCGGGCCCGCTCGGTTCCATGGCCGCCAAGTCCATCCCGGGCTTCAGCGAGCTGGCCTCCGTGTGGGACACCCGGGCCCCGCTGGAGTGGGACCTGAAGGACCCGGAGCCGGCCGGCCGCGGCGTCGTCGCCCTGCTGAGCGACTGGTTCCCGAAGACCACCGGCGAGATCGTCCACGTGGACGGCGGTCTGCACGCCATCGGCGCCTGAGCACTGCCGACCCGGCCCGAAGCGGCCGGTGAGGGCCCGCACCCGGGAAGGGTGCGGGCCCTCACCGCATCACCCGTTCGGCCCAGCAGCGCGGGCGGTGTGCGGCGCCGACGGGGCACTGTGGAGCAACAGGTCACCGTGAGCACGCGGACACCGCGTGATCCCTGCCTGATCCCCGCTCGATCTCCCTCCCAGCACGGCCGAGGAGGTCCCCCTTGTGCGCTTTCACCGCCTGGCCTCAGTGACCTTCACCGTCGCCCTCGGCACCGCTCTCGTGCCCGCCCTGGCGTACGAGGCGGTGCCGCACGAGACGGTGTCGCACACGCGCGTGCGGTCGGCCGACGCCGGGTCCGGCGGCGCGGGGTCCGACGATCCGTTCGGAGCCGCCTGCCGGATCGGGGCCGACGGCTCCCGGGTGACCGCGTACTGCCACAACCCCTATCCGGACACCGACCACGTGAGCCTGCACATCGAGTGCCTCCAATGGTGGGACCTCGACAGTGACAGCGCCCCGGTGGCCGCCGCACCCGCACAGACCGTGCAGCTGACCGGCCGCTGCTGGAAGGAGGTCCGGGCCGCGTGGATCAGCCACCGGAAGGCGGACTGAACCGCCCCGGACGGCACATCATCGAGTGGGCGGCGGCCTCCTCGGCCGCCGTCGCCGTGTCGCCCGCGCGGATCGCGTCCAGCAGCCGTGAGTGGTCCAGGTGGGTCTCCGGGGTCAGCCCCCGGCCGACGTCGTCGCGCAGCCAGTCCCGCAGCACCTCGCTCAGGTCCGCGTACAGCGCGGTCAGCACGTCGTTGTGCGACGCCGCCACGACGGCCAGGTGGAACGTCGTGTCCGCCGCCACGAACTGCTCCGCCGCACCCGACTCCCAGGCCTCCTCACGGCGCAGCAGCAGGGTGTCGAGCTGTCTGAGGTCCCTCTCGGTGCGCCGCTCGGCGGCCAGCCGCGCCGCGGACGACTCCAGGGCGGAGCGCAGTTCCGCGACGTGCCCGCGGTCGGCGCCGGCGAAACGGCGCTGCATCACCCCGGCCAGCTCGCTCGTGGTGACGACATACGTGCCCGAGCCCTGACGGATGTCGAGCAGTCCGTTGTGCGCCAGCGCGCGCACGGCCTCGCGGACTGTGTTGCGTGCCACCCCGAGCTGCTCGACCAGCTCCGGCTCGGTCGGGATGCGGGAGCCGACCGGCCACTCGCCCGAGGTGATCTGGGCGCGCAGAGTGGCGATGACCTGCTCGGACAGCGCAGAACGACGGGGATGGCTCAGGGGCATGACACACCTCTGCACGGCACGGGTGCCGACACCGGACGGCAGTCTCGGCATGGACAACCAATCATCCCATGATTCTATGATGTCTCTCATGGCTGGTGAGGAAACCCGGACACTCAAGTCCACGACCGCACGCACGGCGGCTCCGTCCGAACTCCGGGAGACCGGGGGTACCGCCCCGCGCGCGTGGACGATCCGGCTGCTCGTCGTCGGCATCGTGCTGGCGGCGCTGAACCTCCGTCCCGCCATCACCAGCCTCGGCGCACTGCTCGAGGAGGTCCGGACCGACCTCGCCATGAGCGGCAGCGTGGCCGGGCTGCTCACCTCCGTGCCCCCGCTGTGCTTCGCCGTCTTCGGCGTCACCGCCCCGCGGCTGGCCCGTCGTTTCGGAGCGGGTGCGGTGGTGTGCGCCGGCATGGTCGCCATCGGCGCGGGCCTGCTGATACGCCCGTTCACGGGAGGCACGGCGGGTTTCCTGGCCGCCAGCGCCCTCGCGCTCATGGGTATCGCCGTCAGCAACGTCCTGATGCCGGTCATCGTCAAGCAGTGGTTCCCGGACCGGGTCGGCTCCATGACCGGCCTGTACTCCATGGCCCTCGCCCTGGGCACGGCCTCGGCCGCCGCGGTGACCGTGCCGCTGACCGAGGCACTGGGCGGGAACTGGCAGACGGGACTCGCCCTGTGGGCGGCGCTCGCCGCGGCCGCCGTACTGCCCTGGATCCCGTTCGCGGGGAAGCGGGGCGGACCACCGGCCGAGCGGGCCCCCGCGCCCGGCGGACCGTCGTCGGCAGGTGCGGCGGCGTCCGAGGTGCGCATCGCCCGCAGCCGGACCGCCTGGGCGCTGGCCGTCTTCTTCGGGCTCCAGGCGACCGTCGCCTACATCACCATGGGCTGGATGCCGCAGATCTTCCGGGACGCGGGCGTGCCCGCGAGCACGGCCGGGCTGCTGCTCGCGTTCATCATGGTGATGGGCGTGCCGCTCGCCTTCGTCATCCCGCGCCTCGCCACGCGCCTGCCCCAGCAGGGCCCGATCGTGCTCGTGCTCGGCGTGTGCGGCCTGGTCGGCTACGCGGGTCTGTACTTCGCACCGGCCGCCGGCGCCCTGGTCTGGGTGCTGCTGCTGGGCATCGCCAACTGCGCCTTCCCCCTCGCGCTCACCATGGTCGGGATGCGGGCCAGGTCCGGCGCGGGCGTGGCCAAGCTGTCGGCCTTCGCCCAGAGCACCGGCTATCTGATCTCCATCCCGGGCCCCCTCCTGGTGGGCGTGCTCTACCAGCACAGCGGTGGCTGGGGCCTGCCGCTCGCGCTCCTGGCCGGCCTGATGATCCCGCAGACGATCGCCGGAGTCCTGGCGGGCCGCGACCGCACGGTGGAGGACGAGGCGGTGGCTCGCTGAGCCCGCTCCGCCCGACCCCGGGGCGCGCCGCGGGGCCGGCGGGTGCGAGACTTGCCCCATGCCAGTCCTCGACCCGAACCCGCAGAACGGCCAGAAGAAGCTGCTGCTCGTCTTCGGAGCGTTCTTCGCCATCTTCATCGTCATCGGTGTGATCGCGAGCATCCTCGCGCCGTGACACCTCCGGCGCCGGCCCTGTCCGGGGGCCATGGTGCTGGCCCCCCTGTCCCCTAGGGGGCCAGGCTCAGGGTCAAGTGGGTGGGTCACCGGATGGGCTGAGGGCCGAGGAGTACATACCTTCGAGATGTGGCCGCGAGACGCGGCACGGAACACTCGAAGAGCGGAGGCTCCCATGTCGGCGCGCACCCACACCCGGCCCCACCCGGCCCTCCGGGGCGACGTCGACAGCCGGCTGCCGTGGTGGGCCCTCGCCCTGCCCACGCTCGCCTTCGTCACGCTGCTCGCGCTGATCCTGAACCCCGCCGACGCGCACGTGGCGACCGCCGAGCCCGGGATCACCCACCTCCTCGAGCGTGCTCAGCAGCTCATAACCCGCTGAGCGTCCCGGAAGTGGCCGTCAACTACCCGCGCCACATGGCCTGTTTCATGCGAAGCTGGGGCACATGAGCGTCGCAGAACCCCGCAGGATTGTCCTTTTCCGGCATGCGAAGGCCGACTGGCCACCAGTGGCCGATCATGAGCGCCCGCTCGCCGAGCGCGGCAGGATGGACGCCGCAGTCGCCGGACGCAAGCTCGCCGACTCCGCCATCGCGTTCGATCTGGCCCTCTGCTCCACCTCGACCAGGACCCGGGAAACGTGGAAACTCGCGGTGCACGAGTTTCCACAGCGCCCGAAGACCGTCTACGAGGAGCGGATCTACGAGGCCTCGCCCGGTGAGCTGATCACCCTGCTGAACGAAACCCCCGACGACGCGCAGAACGTGCTTCTGGTCGGCCACAATCCCGGCGTCCAGGGAGCCGCCGAGATCCTCTCCGGTGCGGCCGAGGGAGACGCGGGTGAGCGGATGAGCCGTCGTGGCTACCCCGCCGCCGCCTTCGCCGTGCTGTCCTTCACCGGCTCCTGGAAGTCCCTCGAGCCCGGGGTCGCCACCCTGCTCGACTACTGGGCACCCAGCGAGTGACCCACACACCATGACAGCGGGGCCCGGCACCGGTCCGGCGCCGGGCCCCGCACCGCCGTGAACCGGATGCCGCGGGCCCGCGCGTGGCTCAGTCCAGGTCGAGGATGTCCGCCGCCTCGACCTCTTCGCGCGTAATGCCCAGCAGATACAGGACCGTGTCCAGGAAGGGGAAGTTCACCGCGGTGTGGGCCGCCTGGCGCACCACCGGCTTGGCGTTGAACGCGACGCCGAGACCCGCCGAGTTGAGCATGTCCAGGTCATTCGCGCCGTCGCCGATCGCCACGGTCTGCGACAGCGGGACGCCCGCCTCGGCCGCGAACCGGCGCAGCAGCCGCGCCTTGCCCGGCCGGTCCACGATCTCGCCCGTGACCCGACCGGTCAGCTTTCCGTCGACGATCTCCAGGGTGTTGGCATGGGCGAAGTCCAACGCCAGCCGCTCCTTCAGATCGTCCGTGACCTGGGTGAACCCCCCGGAGACCACGCCCACCTGGTAGCCGAGCCGCTTCAGCGTGCGGACCAGGGTGCGGGCACCCGGTGTCAGCCGCACCTCGCTGCGCACCTTGTCCACCACGGAGGCGTCCAGCCCCGCCAGCAGCCGCACCCGCGCGTGCAGCGACTCCTCGAAGTCCAGCTCCCCGCGCATCGCCGCCTCGGTCACCTCGGCGACCTTGTCCTCGCAGCCGGCATGGGCGGCGAAGAGTTCGATCACCTCGTCCTGGATGAGGGTGGAGTCCACATCCATGACGACCAGGCGCTGGGCCCGGCGGTGCAGACCGGCCGCGACCACGGCGACATCGACCCCGAGCTTCGACGCGTCGGTCACCAGGGCGGTGCGCAGCGGTTCCGTCTCCACGCCGGACACCGCGAACTCCACCGCGGTCACCGGATACTTGGCGAGCCGGAAGACGCGGTCGATGTTGGCTCCGGTCTTCGTGATCCGCGCGGCGATCGCCGCCGCCGTCTCGGCGGTGAGGGGGTGGCCCAGCACGGTGACCAGGGAACGGCCGAGCCCGCGCGGACGGTTGTCGCCGATGCCGGAGATGATCTCCGCCTGCATCTTCATCGAATCGGCCCAGTTGTGGACGGTCGCCCGCAGACTGCCCTCCAGGCTCTGCGTCGGCTGGGTGACGAGCACGCACAGCACGATCCGGCCACGGGTGACGACCTGCTCGATGTCGACCACGTCGACGGAGTAGGCGGCGAGGGTGTCCAGGAGACCGGCGGTGATACCGGGCCGGTCCTTGCCGAAGATCTTGACAAGGAGTGTGGGAACGTCCGGGGTCTGCGATGCGTTCATGGTGTTCTTACCGTATCGGGCACGCAGTGCCCTGCGCGCCCGAGGTCCGTCTGGCGGACAGCGAACTCTCGGCGTCGCCGAGGTGTCTCGGACCTTACGCGCCTTGGCCGCCGCCCGCCTCACCGGCCCCGCCGGGGCGACGTGGCGCCGGGGGAGGGGGCGGCGGAGGCGGAGGCTCCTCGTCCGGCCACAGTGACGGGCGCTTCCCCGTGGACGGCCCGGCGCCACGCCCGGACCTTCCGCCCCCGGGCCGCCCGCGCGGAGCCCTCCCCGGCGGCGGCGGCCCGACGGGACGGATCACGGTCGGAGCGCCGGAGACGTCGCCGTCGTCCGGCACGCCGTCGTCCCCGGCAGGCTCGCTCGGGGGACGGCCGGGCGGCCGCATGTCACCGAGTGCCGCCGGCGGACCGGGCGGCCGTGCGTCATCGGGCTCCGGCGGGGGAGCGTGCCCCGACCGCGCGCCGGGCCACCGCCCCGCACCACCCCGCCGGGCTTCCGGCCGCCCCCGCAGCTCCTCGGGCACCACCAGGTACGGATTCGTCCCCGGATTCGGTGGCCGATACGGCACCCCCGGCGCATACGGCCCGACCTCCGCCCCGGCAGGTCGGGGCCCGGACCTCGTGCCGGCCCCCGGTTCAGCGGCACCCCCGGCGTACCCCGGGCTCCCGGCCGCGACCCGCGCCCATGGCGCCGCCCGCCGCCCCGCGGCCCCGCACGCCCATGTCAGCAGTGCCCCCGCCGCGCCCGCGCCCGCACCCCAGACGGCACCCAGGAGCAGTGCCACGCCGAGATGACCGCGCAGTTCGACGCCCGCACCGAACACGTCCAGGCCGAGCACGGACAGCGAGGCGTCCACCGACACCTCCGCCAGCCACACCAGCAGCGGCAGGGCCGACGCCGTCGCGACACCCAACCGCAGCGCACACCGCCCGGCGAAACCCGCGGCGCCCCCTTCCCGTACACCACCGGCACCACCCGCACCCCCCGCCGTCCCCGGCGGTGTCCGCGCCGCCACCAGCACACCGGCCAGCAGCATCGTCACCGCGGCCGCCACCCCCAGCAGCCACACCCGCCCGTCGAACCCGGCCAGCCGGGCCAGGGCGACCGGCCGGCCGGAGTCCATCCGCAGCAGGTCGTCCAAGGGGTGCGGCAGAACGCCGAGCAGCGCCCCCGTCGCCCGCCCCTCCCACGGCACGAACAGCCCGACCGGGAGGCCGAGCCACACCCCGTTCGGCGCCCCCAGCAGGGCCGCTCCCGCGATCCGCCGGGGATGGTCGTCGCCGATCGCCGCGTACCCCGCCGCCGCGTACCCCGCCGCCACCGCCACCAGGCCCACCACGACGAGGGCGGACACCGAGGGCCGTACGACGCGGTGCAGGACGTCCCAGCCGCGCGGCAGCGGAGTGCGCCTGGACGCCAGCAACGCGACGACCAGGACGCCGACCGACCAGCCCAGGCCGCCGAGCAGCGTCGGCACGGTGTCGACGGTGAACCCGACCGCGGCCTTCGCGTCGACGACATCACCGATCCGCTCCGGCAGCAGACCCCCGACATCACCCAGCCCCGGGATCTCGATCCCGCCGTCGCCCCCGCCGACGCCCGGCCACCCGTCCGGGCCCAGCGCCTCCCCGTCGACGGTGACGACGCCGTGGCCCGCCCACACCAGGCCACCCGTCATCCCCACGAAGAGCGTCACGACCGCGCCGACGCGTGCGGCGAGTTCGGCCGGGGACAGAACGTCGCCCGCAGCCCGCAGCGACCGCAGGAAGACGGACGACAGCAGCAACGCGCCCACCAGGCTCACCCCCAGCGGCGTGACCCCGACGGCCGTACTCGCCTCCGCACCCGCCAGCCCGAACGCCGACACCTCGACGGACGGCGTGACCGAGCCGCCGGCCGCCGACGCCACCACCGCGGCCGTCATCGGCCCCGGCGAACCCGCCGAGTCCGCGTCCAGCAGAAGCAGCCCGAGCGCCGCCGTCCCCGCCATCCCGATCAGCGCCCAGCTCACCGCGGCGACCGCGGACACCACGACATCCACCCACGGCACGCGCGTGCCGTGCCCCGCGGTACCGACGCCCGTGGCAGCGCTCATGGCAGACCCCCCGATCCGCGGCGCGGCACACGGTGGCCGCGCATGTCCCCCTCGGGTGGATTACCACTCCCCGGCCCGGTTTCAACCCCGCCGACGGGAGCACGGAAAGTGTCCGAGAGCCCCCTTCCCACGGCCCGGCTTCCGGTTCGGCGGCCGAGCCTGAAATAGTTCCCCCCGATGTTCGACATCCCTAGACTCCCTGCGACGGGGGAAATTCGGGGGACAACTCAGTGGGGCATGGAGTGCCGGAACTCGTACTGGAATCAAACGGACGGACCTGGACGCTCGATCCGTCCAGGTCCTACACCCTGGGACGCGATCCGCAGGGGGACGTCGTGGTGGACGACGCCAGGGTGTCCTGGCGACACGCCACGATCAGCTTCAACGGCCGCAGTTGGGTCGTCGAGGACCACGGCAGCACCAACGGCACGTTCGTGCAGGGGCAGCGGATCCATCATCTGGAGATCGGTTCCGGTACGGCGCTGCACCTGGGCAACGCGACCGACGGGCCGCGGGTGACCCTGTCCGGCGCCGCGGCCCAGGCCACCCCGCCGCAGCAGCAGCCGCAACAGCCGTACGCGGCACAGGGGGTGCAGGGGGCGGTCCCGGGCTGGGTCCAGCAGGGGCAGCAGCAGATGCATCAGCAGCAGTCCGCGCAGGCCGGCTGGCAGCAGCAGGCACAGCCGCAACAGCCGGTGCCGCAGCAGCAGTCCGCGCCGTACGTCCCGCAGCAGCAGGGCCCCGGTGGCGCAGCGGGGGCGCCGCCGGTGTACGGCGACCGCAGTCCGACCACGTTCCACCAGTTCTCGTTCGGCCGCGTGATGCGTATCGGCCGTGCTCTGGAGAACGACCTGGTCGTCTCCGACCTGCAGGTCTCCCGCAACCACGCCGAGTTCCACTCGACGCCCGACGGCCGCATGGAGATCCGCGACCTGGGCTCGCACAACGGCACCTACGTCAACGGTGTGCCGATCGCCAAGGGCGGCACACAGCTGCTCGGCCCGACCGACATCGTGGGCGTCGGCCACTCGACGTTCCGGATCGTCGGCGACCGGCTCGAGGAGTTCGTCGACACCGGTGAGGTGTCCTTCTCGGCCCGCCACCTCACCGTCACGGTCGACGGCGGCAAGCAGATCCTCAAGGACGTCTCCTTCGGCGTCCCGGAGAAGTCGCTGATCGCGGTCATCGGCCCGTCCGGCTCCGGCAAGTCCACCCTGCTCAAGGCGCTCACCGGGTACCGGCCCGCCGACCAGGGCGAGGTCCTCTACGACAACCGGAACCTCTACAAGCAGTTCGCCGAACTGCGCCAGCGCATCGGCCTGGTTCCGCAGGACGACATCCTGCACAAGGAACTGTCCGTCAAGAAGGCCCTCGGGTACGCGGCCAAGCTCCGCTTCCCGGCCGACACCACGGCCGCCGAGCGCGACGCCCGCATCGACGAGGTGCTGCGCGAGCTGAAGCTGGACATCCACAAGGACAAGAAGGTCACGTCGCTCTCCGGCGGCCAGCGCAAACGGGTCTCGGTGGCGCTGGAACTGCTCACCAAGCCGTCGCTGATCTTCCTCGACGAGCCGACGTCGGGCCTCGACCCGGGCATGGACCGCGACGTCATGCAGCTGCTGCGCGGGCTCGCCGACGACGGGCGCACCGTCCTCGTCGTCACCCACTCGGTGGCCGAGCTGGCGATCTGCGACAAGCTCCTGGTGATGGCGCCCGGCGGCTCGGTCGCCTACTTCGGTCCGCCCGAGGAGGCGCTGAACTTCTTCGGCTACGACACCTGGGCCGACGTCTTCTCCGCCTTCGAGAACTACCGCGACTACGACTGGGCGGGCCGCTGGAAGGGCTCGCAGCACTACCAGATGTACGCGGCGGACATCGACGCGGTCGCGCCGCAGTCCGTACAGGTCCCGGCGATGCAGGCGATGAAGCCGCCGAAGCCGCAGGGCTGGATGTCACAGTTCACCACCCTGGTGCGCCGCTACATCTCGGTGATCGTCTCCGACAAGGGGTTCCTCGCCCTGACGGTGATCCTGCCGGCCGTCCTCGGCGCGGTCAGCCTGCTCATCGAGGCCGACAAGGGTCTGCTGCCGAACCCGCCCGACCCGCAGACCGGCCGGATCATCCCGAACGGCACGGCGACCACGGTCCTGCTGATCCTCGCGGTCGGCGCCTGCTTCGCCGGCGCCGCGAACTCCGTACGTGAGCTGATCAAGGAACGGGTCATCTACGAGCGGGAACGCGCGACCGGCCTGTCCCGCTCGGCGTACCTGATGTCCAAGGTGTTCGTGCTCGGCATGATCACCGTGCTGCAGGGCCTGATGGTCGGCATCATCGGCTTCTCCAACCGGGAGCTCCCCGAGGAGGGGCTGGTCCTCGGCGGTTTCACGCTGCTGGAGCTGTCCATCCCGATCATGGCGCTCGGCTTCACCTCGATGATGTTCGGCCTGATCATCTCCTCGCTGGTGAAGACCGCCGAGAAGACCATGCCGCTGCTGGTGATGTTCGCGATCGTCCAGGTCGTCTTCACCGGCTGTCTGTTCGCGTTGCACGGCTCGATCGGCGTCAACCAGTTCTCGTTCCTGATGCCGTCGCGCTGGGCGGTCGCCGCCTCCGGTGCCACGCTGGACTTCAACAAGATCAGTCCGCCGGAGACCGCGGGCGACCCCGACCCGCTGTGGGAGCACACGGCGGGAGCCTGGTTCATGGACATGGGCGCGCTCATCGCCCTCGGCGTGATCTGCGGCTTCTTCGTGGCCCGCTTCCTGCGCCGCCACGAGCCCGAGGTCATGCGCAAGTAACGCCGGTGACGCAAGCAACCGGCGCGGCCGTTCGCGCGCCGTACGCCCCGAAGGGCGGCACCCCGTCAGGAGGGTGCCGCCCTTCGGGGCGTATCCGGGCGCGTCAGGCCGCGTGAGGAGGTCCGCGCCGACCTCAGTACGCGCTGTAGACGTTGTCCATGGAGCCGTACCGGTCGGCCGCGTAGTTGCAGGCGGCGGTGATGTTCGCGACCGGGTCGTAGATGTCCTTCGGCGTGCCCGGGACGTGGTACGCCTCGAACGTCGGCGGGATCACCTGCAGCAGGCCCTTGGACGGGATGCCGTTCTTGGCGTTGATGTCCCAGAGGTTGATGGCCATCGGGTTGCCGGAGGACTCCCGGATGATGTTGCGGTGGATGCCCTCGTACGAACCCGGGATCCCGTGCTTCTTCATGATGTCCATGGACTCGCGGATCCAGCCGTCCAGGTTGTCGCCGTAGGTCTTGGGGGCGGCCTTGTCGACCTCGGCCCGCTGCGCGGAGCGGTCGGCGGCCTCCTGGGCCTCGCGCTCCTTCACTGCCTGCTCCTTCGCGGCAGCCGCGTCGGCCTGCTTCGCGGCAGCCGCGTCGGCCGCGGCCTGCTTCTTCGCCGCGATCTGCTCGGTCTTCACACCGGAGACGGCGAGCTGGTCGGTGACGGTGCCCTTGACGTCCTTGATCGGCTCGGTGCTGTAGACGACCTGCGCGGTGGGAACGGCCTCGCTCGTGCCGGTCGTCGACGCCTCGCTCGGCGTGGCCGAGAAAGCGATGGCGGCGGCACCGAGGGCGGCGACACCGGCGGCGGCGATCTTGTGGTGGCGGTTCAGAGCACGAATGTGACCTCGGGCGAGGAAGTTCTTCGACATGGGTGATGGACCTCTTCGAATAGCGCGGAGGTCGCTCGACGTCCGGTGGGGACAGGGGTTTCTCCGGCACGAACGCCGCGGACGGAACCCGCGGCGCTGAGCGACGGGAGCCATTCTTAGCGGCCGCAAAAAGGCGAGGCAAAGGTGTGACGTACGAAGCCGGGTAGTGGATCAGGGGAGGTCAAAACGGGGCAGATGGGACTATCTTCGCCGCTCACGTGCCCGTTATGGCCCTCCTATTCTTCTTCGTACGTGATGTACGCCCTATGCCCGGCCTCACACCGGGCAGCCGTCTCCCTTACCGGTAGTTGCTGACGCAATGCCCTGTGTGAGGGGCGCGGCGAGCCCGGGGCGGGCCCGGAAAAGGACTCGGGCCCGCCCCGGGGAGACCGGAGGTCCTAGGACCTCCGGTCCAGGTCGCCGCCGCCACTGGTCGGATCCGCGGTGCCGGTGCCCGCCGGTACCGTGAGGGCATGAGCCACGGCCCCCGGTCCGGCCTCGCCGCGGTGAGCACCGCGTTGCTGGCCATGAGCAGGCACCTCGAGGTGCGTGACGTCCTCAAGACGATCGTCGCCTCGGCCCGCGAACTGCTCGACGCGGAGTACGCCGCGCTCGGTGTCCCCGACGACCACGGCGGCTTCGCCCAGTTCGTGGTCGACGGCGTCAGCGACGACCAGTGGAAGGCCATAGGCCCCCTCCCGCGCCAGCACGGCATCCTCGCCGCGATGCTCCGCGAGGACGGACCCCAGCGCCTCGCCGACGTACGCAGGGACCCCCGCTTCGAGGGCTGGCCCAGTGCCCACCCCGACCTGGTCGACTTCCTGGGCCTGCCCATCCGCGACGGCGACGAGGTCATCGGAGCCCTGTTCCTGGCCAACAAACGGACCCCCGCGGGAGGAGACGACCCCCGAGACCCTTCCGGCCCCCCGTGCCCCGCACCCGGGGGCACCTGCGGGTTCACCCAGGACGACGAGGACATACTGGGCATCCTGGCCCAGCACGCGGCGATCGCCCTCACCAACGCCCGGCTCTACGAGCGCAGCCGCGAACTGACCATCGCCGAGGAACGCTCCCGCCTCGCCCACGAACTGCACGACGCCGTCAGTCAGAAGCTGTTCTCCCTGCGCCTCACCGCCCAGGCGGCCGCCCGCCTCGTGGACCGCGACCCGACCCGGGCCAAGGGGGAGCTCCAGCAGGTGGCCGCCCTGGCGGCCGAGGCCGCCGACGAACTGCGCGCCGCGGTCGTCGAACTGCGCCCCGCGGCCCTCGACGAGGACGGTCTCGTCCCCACCCTCCGTACCCAGATCCAGGTCCTCGACCGCGCCCACACCGCGCGTGTGACCTTCACCGGGCAGGGCGCGCGCGCCCTGCCCGCCGCGCAGGAGGAGGCCGTGCTGCGCGTCGCCCAGGAGGCGCTGCACAACGCCCTGCGGCATTCGGGGGCGGACCACGTCGACGTCACCCTGGGCCGCCGCGGCAGTGGCGCCGTTCTGCGGGTCACCGACGACGGCAAGGGGTTCGACCCGCAGATCGTCCGCAGTGCGGGACGACATCTCGGCCTGGTCTCCATGCGTGACCGGGCGAGCGGGGTCGGCGGCAGCCTGACCGTGGAATCGGCGCCCGGCAAGGGCACCACGATCGAGATGGAGGTCCCCGGTGGCTGACGCGATCAGGGTGCTGCTCGTCGACGACCACCAGGTGGTCCGCCGGGGGCTGCGTACCTTTCTGGAAGTGCAGGACGACATCGAGGTCGTCGGCGAGGCGGCGGACGGTGCCGGAGGAGTCGCCCTCGCCGGGGAGCTGCGGCCCGACGTGATCCTGATGGACGTCAGGATGCCGGGCATGGACGGCGTGGAGGCCCTGCGCCGGCTCCGCGAACTGGACCATCCCGCGCGCGTGCTGATCGTCACCAGCTTCACCGAGCAGCGCACCGTGGTCCCGGCCCTGCGCGCGGGCGCCGCCGGATACGTGTACAAGGACATCGACCCCGACGCGCTCGCCGGGGCCATCCGCTCGGTGCACGCCGGACACGTCCTCCTCCAGGCCGAGGTCGCCGGCGCCCTGCTGGCCCAGGAGGAGACCCACTCCGGCCAGGGCCGGGCCGGTTCGCTCACGGAGCGGGAGCGCGAGGTGCTCGGCCTCATAGCGGACGGCCGCTCCAACCGGGAGATCGCCCGCGCCCTGGTCCTCTCCGAGAAGACCGTGAAGACGCATGTCTCGAACATCCTGATGAAGCTCGACCTGGCGGACCGCACCCAGGCCGCCCTGTGGGCGGTGCGCCACGGCCTGAGCGGCTGAGCACCCGGGCGTCCGAGCACCCGGGCAGGTGAGTCGGGGGAGGCCGACCCGTGACGTACCGGGCCGGGCGGATGGTTCCCCTCCGGTGCGAGATTCATACCGTAGTGGGAATGTCCCCCGAATGGCGCATCCTTCTTCGGCCTCCCGCCGTTCTCCCGTGCGTACCGCGGCACCTGCCGCGGTGACCGCGAGGAGGGCTCGGAAAGTGAAGAACCTGAAGAAGGCAGCGGCCGTGACGATGGTGGCCGGCGGTCTGCTCGCCGCCGGTACGGGCATGGCCTCCGCCACCGACGGCGCGCACGCCGGCGGCAAGGCCGTGGGCTCCCCGGGCGTCGTCTCGGGCAACGTCATCCAGGTCCCGGTCGACGTCCCGGTCAACGTGTCCGGCAACAGCGGCAACGTGATCGGCCTGCTGAACCCCGCCTTCGGCAACGTGGCCGTCAACGGCTGACGCCCGTCACCCCACCGGTGACGCTCCCGGCCTCCCGGCCCCACCCGGGAGGCCGCTCGTTCTGCCCGCGCCGGTCACCGCGGGGGGCCGGGACTCACCCGGCCCCCCGCTTCCGTTCCTCCACAACGGAGTTGTACGCCGCGACCTGCGCCCGCCGGGCCGTCCGCTCCACCGGCCGCAGGGCCTCCCCGCGCGCCGCCATCTCCGACGCGCTCACCGCGCCCCCGTGTCCGTTCGCACCGGCCAGCGAGACCAGCGTCCCCACCCGCCGCGCCAGCTCCAGCACCCGTACCGCTCGCGGCGGATATCCCGGCGCCAGCACCTCATGGTCCGGCTCCGCCCGGGCCCGGTACGCGTCGATCGCCGCCTCGGCCGCCGGACCCGAGCCCGCCACGTCCAGCCGCGTCAGCACCTCGGTCGCCTCCCTGAGTGCCTCCGCCAGTTCCCGCTCCGCCTCGCCGAGCGAGGGCACGTCGGCGGGCGGCGCCTCCCGCACCGCCAGGCAGTGCCAGACGACCTCCACATGCACATCACCCGCGGGCCCGGCCTCCCGTACCTGCGGCACCAGCCCGAAGGCGGCCCCGTGACCGACCACCGCCTCCCCGGCCTCCAGCGCCCGCGCGTTGAACTCCGGCGGCCCGCTCAGCCCCAGTGGATGCCCCGGCATGGGCAGCGCGACGCGCAGCCCGGTCACCCCGAGCGTCCGCAGCCGCCCCAGCGCCAGCGTGAGACCCACCGGCGCGGACTCACCCGGCACCCCCTCCACCCGGTGCACCGCGTCCTCGCCGACGATGGCGAGCACGGCGTCATCCGGCGAGACAAGACCGGCAATAAGGGCATTTCCCCAAGAGGCGAGGCGTCCTGAACGTGGTTCCGAGAGCATGCCTCCACCCTAAGGACAGGACCGAGGGGATGTCCGGGCCGACCGGTGGCGTAGATTTCATGGAGGGCCGCGCCCACGGGCGCGGCGGACCGACCACAGGTGTACGACAGAGCCGAGAACCCGGCCACACTGCAAGGGGAGACAACGCGCTCATGAGCGATGTTCTGGAGCTTCAGGACGTATCCGTGGTCCGCGAGGGCCGGGCTCTGGTGGACCAGGTCTCCTGGTCGGTGAAGGAGGGCGAGCGCTGGGTCATCCTCGGTCCCAACGGCGCCGGGAAGACCACCCTGCTGAACATCGCCTCCAGCTACCTGTTCCCGAGCAAGGGCACCGCCACCATCCTCGGCGAGACCCTCGGCACCCCCGGCACCGACGTCTTCGAACTGCGCCCGCGCATCGGCATCGCCGGGAACGGCATGGCCGACAAGCTCCCCAAGAACCAGACGGTCCTGCAGACCGTGCTGACCGCCGCCTACGGGATGACCGCCGGCTGGCAGGAGGAGTACGAGGACATCGACGAACAGCGCGCCCGCGCCTTCCTCGACCGCCTCGGCATGTCCGAATTCGTCGACCGCAGGTTCGGCACCCTCTCCGAGGGCGAGCGCAAGCGCACCCTCATCGCCCGCGCGCTGATGACCGACCCCGAACTGCTGCTCCTCGACGAGCCCGCCGCCGGCCTCGACCTGGGCGGCCGCGAGGACCTCGTGCGTCGCCTCGGCCGCCTCGCCCGCGACCCGATCGCCCCCTCCATGATCATGGTCACGCACCACGTCGAGGAGATCGCCCCCGGCTTCACCCACGTCCTGATGATCCGCCAGGGCCAGATCCTGGCCGCCGGCCCGCTGGAGCTCGAACTCACCTCCCGCAACCTCTCCCTCTGCTTCGGCCTTCCGCTCGTCGTGGAGCAGGTCGGCGACCGCTGGACCGCGCAGGGCCTCCCGATGGCCTGAACCCGGCCGGGGGGTTCCGTCCACTCAGAAACCGGGCCCGGAAGGCCCTTTCGAATGTCCCGGCGCCCTGTCGGTGACCGGGTGCGCGGTCCTACCATGCCCATGTGGACATCGATGCATGGCTGTGGTGGCTGATCGGCGCGGCGGTACTCGGCATCGCGCTGGTGATCACCGCGATGCCCGAACTCGGCATGCTCGCGGTGGGCGCCGCCGCCGCGGCGGTGGTCTCCGGAATCTTCGGCGGCGGCGCCGTGGTCCAGGTCGTGGTCTTCGCTGTCGTCTCGACCGCCCTCATCGCCGTCGTGCGCCCCATCGCGAACAGACAACGCGCACAACGACCCCATCTCGCCAGCGGCGTCGACGCCCTGAAGGGCAAGCAGGCCGTCGTGCTGGAACGGGTCGACGGCTCCGGCGGCCGCATCAAGCTGGCCGGCGAGATCTGGTCGGCGCGTTCACTCGACGTCGCCCGGGTCTACGAAGTGGGCCAGGAAGTGGACGTCGTGGAGATCGAGGGAGCCACGGCGATCGTCATGTGATCCCGCACGAGCCGCTCACACAGGACAACAACTGAGCCGAACGGCCACCGAGTTGCACGACGGTCTGTCAGACTCGACAGCAAGATCCGTAACCGGCACAGGATCTGACGAAGACGCCGAGGCGAAGAAGGGTTCGGGAAACCGACGATGCAACCGATCATCATCGTTCTGATCATCCTGGTGGTGTTGGTCTTCATCGCCCTGATCAAGACGATCCAAGTCATCCCGCAGGCCAGCGCCGCCATCGTCGAGCGCTTCGGCCGCTACACCCGCACACTCAACGCGGGCCTCAACATCGTCGTCCCGTTCATAGACACCATTCGCAACCGGATCGACCTGCGCGAACAGGTCGTCCCGTTCCCGCCGCAGCCGGTGATCACCCAGGACAACCTGGTCGTCAACATCGACACCGTCATCTACTACCAGGTGACCGACGCGCGGGCCGCGACCTACGAGGTCGCCAGCTACATCCAGGCGATCGAGCAGCTCACCGTCACCACCCTGCGCAACATCATCGGCGGCATGGACCTCGAGCGCACCCTGACCTCCCGCGAGGAGATCAACGCGGCCCTGCGCGGCGTCCTCGACGAGGCCACCGGCAAGTGGGGCATCCGCGTCAACCGCGTCGAGCTCAAGGCGATCGAGCCGCCCACCTCCATCCAGGACTCGATGGAGAAGCAGATGCGCGCCGACCGCGACAAGCGCGCCGCGATCCTCCAGGCCGAGGGTGTCCGGCAGTCCGAGATCCTGCGCGCCGAGGGCGAGAAGCAGTCCCAGATCCTGCGCGCCGAGGGCGAGGCCAAGGCCGCCGCCCTCCGGGCCGAGGGCGAGGCCCAGGCCGTCCGTACGGTCTTCGAGGCGATCCACGCGGGCGACCCCGACCAGAAGCTGCTCTCCTACCAGTACCTCCAGATGCTCCCGAAGATCGCGGAGGGCGACGCCAACAAGCTCTGGATCGTCCCCAGCGAGATCGGCGACGCGCTCAAGGGACTCTCCGGCGCCATGGGCAACTTCGGTGGCCTGGGCGGCGGTTCGGGCGGCAACGGCGCCTCCGGCGGCGCCACGGAGCGCCGTGAGAAGCCCTCCATCGACTGACGGCCAGCCGCACATCGGACAGGTCCCCGCACCCCTCCAGGGGTGCGGGGACCTGTCCGATGTGCGGCTCCGCCGCGTGTGCGCGATCAGCCGCGAACGACCCGCAGCCGGGCACCCGGGCCCCTACGGCGAAACCCTCACGCCGCGTCCAGCGCCAGCCAGTCCGGCAGCGCCTCAAGATCGTCCCTCGCCAGCGCGAGCAGCATCGCGTCCGCCGGCGTCGGCTCGAACGGCTGCCGCAGCAGCGGCATCCCCGCCTGCTCCGGAGTCCGGTTCGCCTTGCGGTGGTTGTCCTCCGCGCACGAGGCCACCGTGTTCAGCCAGGTGTCCTGCCCGCCGTGCGACCGCGGTACCACGTGGTCGACGGTGGTGGCCCGCCGCCCGCAGTACGCGCACCGGTGCCGGTCCCGCACCAGCACACCCCGCCTCGACCACGGCGCCCGTCTTCGGAACGGCACCCTGACGTATTGGCAGAGCCTGATCACCCGTGGCACCGGTATGTCCACCTCGGCTCCCCGCATCCGCAGTGCGGGGTGGGCCTGCTCGACGACCGCCTTGTCCTGGAGCACCAGAACGACGGCTCGGTTCAGCGTCACCGTCGACAGCGGCTCGAAGCTCGCGTTCAGTACCAGCGTGTCCCGCATACCAGCCCACCTCCCGTGTGCACCGGCCCACCCCTCGGCAGGCTGGGATCAACTCTGGCCGGGCACGCCGGGATGGACAACGCAATATCTGCTGCCTCGACGGGAGGCGGCCCCGCGCCCCCGGTAACAAAAATGCCCGCCCCTGATCAATTCCATGACCAGGGGCGGGCAAACGTTCCGTGAACGCCGGGATCGGCTCAGGAGCCGGCGGGCACCTCGTACTCACCGATCAGCTGGGCCCGCGCGAGCGTGTGGAACCGCAGATTGAAGCCCACCACGGCAGGGGACGCGTCCGAGTCCGGACCGAGCTTCTCCTGGTCCACGGCGTACACCGTGAACACATACCGGTGCGGCCCGTCCCCGGGAGGCGGCGCGGCCCCGCCGAAGTCCTTGGTGCCGTAGTCGTTGCGCGCCTGAATCGCGCCCTCGGGCAGTCCCCCGAACCCGCCGCTGCCCGCGCCGGCCGGCAGCTCGGTCACCGAGGCCGGGATGTCGAACGCCACCCAGTGCCAGAACCCGCTGCCCGTCGGGGCATCCGGGTCGTAGCAGGTCACGGCGAAGCTCCTGGTCTCCGGCGGGAAGCCCGACCAGCGCAGCTGCGGCGAGGTGTTGCCGCCCGCCTGCACCTGGGCGTCCCGGAGCGTCGCGCCCTCCTCGACGTCCTCGCTCGTCACCGTGAACGACGGCACGGGCGGGTGGAAGTCATGGGGGAGCGGACGTCGCTCGAGCTCGGTCACCTCGGTACCTCCTGATCGATTGCGTTCCGTCGGAGCCGAGCCTAGAACCAGTTGCGCCTGCTGCCGACCTCCGACAGCCACTGGTTGAGGTACGCCGTCCAGTCCGTGCCCTGGTAGTCGTGCAGCCCCACCTTGAACGACCGGAACGTGTCGCTGCCCTCGCTGAACAGACCGGGCTTCTTGTCCATCTCCAGCACGACGTCCATCGCCTGATCGTCGGCCACGAAGGTCAGCTCGACCTGGTGCAGCCCCCGGTACTGCTGCGGCGGGAAGAACTCGATCTCCTGGTAGAACGGCAGCCGCTGACGCGTCCCGCGGACATGCCCGCGCTCCATGTCCGCGCTCTTGAACCGGAAGCCCAACTGGATGAACGCGTCCAGGATCGCCTTCTGCGCCGGCAGCGGGTGCACGTTGATCGGGTCCAGGTCACCCGAGTCCACGGCCCGCGCGATCGCCAGCTCCGTGGTCACACCGATGTTCATCCCGCGCAGCGACTGCCCGTCGATCATCGTGATCGGGGTCTCCCACGGGATCTCCAGCCCGAACGGCACCGCGTGCACCGCGCCCGCCTGGAGTTCGAAGGCCCCACCGAGCCGCGACTTGGTGAACTCGATGTTCTGCTTGTACTCCTCGTCGCCGCTCTCCACCTCGACCTTGGCCTGCAGCCCGACCGACAGACCCTCGATCTGCTGGTTCACGGACCCGCCCTGGATGCGCACCTCACCCTGGACGACCCCACCCGGAACGACGTTGTCCTCGTGCAGCACCGTCTCGACCGAAGCCCCGCCGGCTCCCAGGCTCGCGAGCAGCTTCTTGAACGCCATGTCTCTCCCCTTGTCGTCCTCTATCGCGTCGTTGCCACGTGTGGACCTTTGATCCCTAACAACGCGATCCGGCCCTGGCCGGTTCCATGTTCGTCACCCTCACAAGCACGGCGTCCGGTGACCACCCCATGGCGGTACCCCGGCAGGAGTACGCTCGGACGCCATGATCGCGACCCCCGACCGTACGCCCCTGCCCAGGAAGTTCTTCGACCGCCCTGTCCTCGAGGTCGCCCCCGACCTGCTCGGCCGAATCGTCGTGCGCACCACCCCGGACGGTCCGATCGCCCTCCGCCTGACCGAGGTCGAGGCCTACGACGGCTCCGGCGACCCCGGTTCCCACGCCTACCGGGGGCGCACCGCCCGCAACGGCGTGATGTTCGGTCCCCCCGGTCACGTATACGTTTACTTCACCTATGGCATGTGGTTCTGCATGAACCTGGTGTGCGGCCCCGAGGGTCTGGCGAGCGGGGTGCTGCTGCGTGCCGGTGAGATCGTCGAGGGCGCCGAGCTCGCCCGCACCCGTCGACTCTCGGCCCGCAATGACAAGGAACTGGCCAAAGGCCCGGCCCGCCTGGCGACGGCCCTGGGCGTGGACCGTTCCCTGGACGGTACGGACGCCTGCACCTCCGAGGACACCCCGCTGAGGATGCTCGCCGGCACCCCGGTCTCCTCTGGCCAGGTACGCAAAGGCCCGCGCACCGGAGTCTCGGGCGAGGGCGCCGCGCACCCCTGGCGCTTCTGGGTCGCCGACGACCCGACGGTGAGCCCGTACCGGGCCCATGTCCCGAAGCGTCGGCGAAGTTGACTCTCCCCCGGGAGGCGCGTAACGTGGCCCGAGCCGCTGAACCGGGTACGGCAATCGCCTGCAGCCGGAGCGGCCAACCCATTACTCAAGATCGCCCCTCATCGGGGTCGAATTCGTCATGTTCGCATGTATGAATTTCGAACCCGGAAGCCCGATTATGAATCGAGCGAGGGAATCGGCTAACGTAGTGAATGTCGAAAGGCCGACGGGTGAAAGTCCTGAAGCCGACGGTACGTCCCGCCGACCGGGAATCAGGCCCGAAAGAGTCTGATAGAGTCGGAAACGCAAGACCGAAGGGAAGCGCCCGGAGGAAAACCCGCGAGGGTGAGTACGAAGGAAGCGTCCGTTCCTTGAGAACTCAACA
>NZ_JAESIF010000160.1:0-4685 GCF_016757295.1 Streptomyces sp. M2CJ-2
CCCGCCCGGCCCGGGGGGCTGGGGGCCGCCGTCGCCGGGGTCGTCCCGCCGGCGGGTGCGGTGGGCGTCGCCCTCGCGGTGGCCGGGGCGGCGGCGGCCGGGGGCGCCCTGCTCGGGGCGGACGGTGCCGTCCGGGCCGTCCTCGCGGTGCTGCTGTCCGTCGCGGCCGCGGAGCTGCTCCTGCGGCACTGCGTCCGCCGCTTCGGCGGGGTCACCGGCGACGTGTTCGGCTCGCTCGCGGAGACCGCGGCGACGACCGCGCTCGTCGTCGCGGCCCTGGGCTGACCCGCGCCGGCCTCGGCGGGCACGGCGCCAGACCCCCGGTTCGCACTTCTTGAGCATCGAACTCAGCCTCAGCCGCCGGGAGTCGGCGCGGAACCGGTCGGTGGGCAGCTCGCACTCGACGTCGCCTCATGCGCGCCTCACCGGTACTCCTCGAGGGGACCGGGTCCCGGAAGGTGTCCGTCACGTCACCGAACGGTGAAGACCGCGCGAGGGAGCGCACGCGCAGACGCGCGTAGGCTCGTCCGCAGTGTGCGCCGTACCGGGGCAGGCCCCGCCGAGACCGTACCGCCAGGTCGTCGTTAGGGTCGGCGCCGGGCCCGGTCGACCCACGCTTTTCGGCCACAGCAACTTCACATCGGAAGCGAGAATTCACCACCGTGACTGCTCTCACTCTCAGCACCGCCGCGATCCCCGGTCTGAAGGCCGACGCGATCGTGATCGGTGTCGCCAAGGGCACTGCGTCCGAGGCCGGGGGCCTGGTCGTCGCACCGGGCGCCGAAGCCGTGGACAAGGCTTACGACGGCAGGCTCACCGGCGTCCTGGAGACCCTCGGCGCGTCCGGCGCCGAGGGTGAGGTGACGAAGCTCCCCGCGCCGGCCGGCTTCAAGACGCCGCTCCTGGTCGCGGTGGGCCTGGGCACCCAGCCCGAGAAGGACGCCGCGCCCGACCCCGAGGCACTGCGCAAGGCGGCCGGTGTGGCCGCCCGCGCCCTCACCGGGTCCAAGAAGGCCGCGTTCGCACTCCCCCTGACGGACGCGGCCGACGCCGGCGCGGTCGCCGAGGGCGTGCTGCTCGGCGCCTACTCCTTCGACGCCTACAAGAACAAGGACACCCCCAAGACCAAGGGTGACAAGGGCGAAGGCGGCAAGGACAAGAAGAAGGACGCGAAGGCGCCCCTCGCCGAGGCCGTGCTGCTCTGCGACAAGTCCCGCGACAAGGCGTACAAGGAGGCCGTGGAGCGTGCCACCACGGTGTCCGAGGAGCTCAACCGGGCCCGCGACCTGATCAACACCCCGCCCAACGACCTCGACCCCGAGGCGTTCGCCGCCGTCGCCCAGGCCGCGGCCAAGGAGCACGGCATCAAGGTGCAGGTGCTCGACGAGAAGGCGCTGGCCAAGGGCGGCCACGGCGGCATCCTCGGCGTCGGCGCCGGCTCGGCGTCGGGCCCGCGACTGGTGAAGCTGTCGTACACCTCCGCCAAGGCGAAGAAGCACCTCGCCTTCGTCGGCAAGGGCATCACCTACGACTCGGGCGGCATCTCGCTGAAGCCGGCCGGGCACAACGAGACGATGAAGTGCGACATGAGCGGTGCCGCCGCCGTGTTCGCCGCGGTCGTCGCCGCCGCCCGCCTCGGTCTCGAGGTCAACGTCACCGGCTGGCTGGCCCTGGCCGAGAACATGCCCTCCGGTTCCGCGACCCGCCCGGGTGACGTGCTGCGCATGTACAGCGGCAAGACGGTGGAGGTGCTCAACACCGACGCCGAGGGCCGCCTCGTCCTCGCCGACGCGCTGTGGGCCGCCTCGGAGGAGAAGCCGGACGCGATCGTGGACGTCGCGACCCTGACCGGCGCGATGATGCTGGCGCTGGGCAACCGCACGTTCGGGATCATGGCCAACGACGACGCCTTCCGTACGGCGGTGCACGAGGCCGCCGAGGAGGTCGGCGAGCCCGCCTGGCCGATGCCGCTGCCGGAGCACCTGCGCAAGGGCATGGACTCGGCCACGGCCGACATCGCGAACATGGGTGAGCGGATGGGCGGCGGGCTCGTCGCCGGGCTCTTCCTGCGCGAGTTCGTCGGCGAGGGCATCACCTGGGCCCACCTCGACATCGCCGGTCCGGCCTTCAACGAGGGCAGCCCCTTCGGGTACACGCCCAAGGGCGGTACGGGCTCGGCGGTACGGACGCTGGTCCGCCTCGCGGAGCAGACGGCGGCCGGCGACCTGGGCTGAGCCGATCGGTTGCCGACCGGTCGTCGACCGGTCGCCGGCGGGGCCCCGTGCGCGGGTAGGACGGGGCCCCGCCGACCGGCGCGTCCTGCGGATCCGCCGCGAGTGCCGGCACGTGTGCCGGGGCATGCGGTCCCGGAAGTCCTCGCGCCCGTGACGGGCGGACGTTCGGACGTGGGACGTGTCACACCCCCGCCCCACGTCTCGTTCGGTGCGGACAAGTGCGAGGATAGGGCTCGGCAGGACAGGGCCCCACCGAAGGGCCGACGGCAAAAGCGGCCGGACACCAGCCGCCGACCGGTCACTGGAGACCGGCGTGGCGCACATGCATGGAGGACGTGACGTGGCGAACGACGCCAGCACTGTTTTCGACCTAGTGATCCTCGGCGGTGGCAGCGGTGGTTACGCCGCGGCGCTGCGCGGGGCGCAGCTGGGCCTGGACGTCGCCCTGATCGAGAAGGACAAGGTCGGCGGTACCTGCCTGCACAACGGCTGCATCCCCACCAAGGCCCTGCTGCACGCGGGCGAGATCGCCGACCAGGCCCGCGAGAGCGAGCAGTTCGGTGTGAAGGCCACCTTCGAGGGCATCGACATGGCGGCCGTCAACAAGTACAAGGACGACGTGATCTCGGGCCTGTACAAGGGCCTGCAGGGTCTGGTCGCCTCGCGCAAGGTGACCTACATCGAGGGTGAGGGCCGGCTGTCGTCGCCGACCTCCGTCGATGTGAACGGTCAGCGGATCCAGGGCCGCCACGTCCTGCTGGCGACCGGCTCCGTGCCGAAGTCGCTGCCGGGCCTGGAGATCGACGGCAACCGGATCATCTCCTCGGACCACGCCCTCGTCCTGGACCGCGTGCCGAAGTCCGCGATCGTGCTGGGCGGCGGCGTCATCGGCGTCGAGTTCGCCTCCGTGTGGAAGTCCTTCGGCACCGACGTCACGATCGTCGAGGGCCTCAAGCACCTCGTCCCGGTCGAGGACGAGAACAGCTCGAAGCTGCTGGAGCGCGCCTTCCGCAAGCGGGGCATCAAGTTCAACCTGGGCACCTTCTTCCAGAAGGCCGAGTACACCCAGGACGGCGTCAAGGTCACCCTCGCCGACGGCAAGGAGTTCGAGGCCGAGGTCCTCCTCGTCGCCATCGGCCGCGGCCCGGTCTCGCAGGGCCTGGGCTACGAGGAGGCCGGAATCGCCATGGACCGCGGCTACGTCCTCGTCGACGAGTACATGCGCACCAACGTCCCGACCGTCTCCGCCGTCGGCGACCTCGTCCCCACGCTCCAGCTGGCGCACGTCGGCTTCGCCGAGGGCATCCTGGTGGCGGAGCGGCTGGCCGGCCTGAAGGCCGTCCCGGTCGACTACGACGGCGTGCCGCGGGTGACGTACTGCCACCCGGAGGTCGCCTCCGTCGGCATCACCGAGGCCAAGGCCAAGGAGATCTACGGTGCGGACAAGGTCGTCGCCCTGAAGTACAACCTGGCGGGCAACGGCAAGAGCAAGATCCTCAAGACCGCCGGCGAGATCAAGCTCGTCCAGGTCAAGGACGGTGCCGTGGTCGGCGTCCACATGGTCGGTGACCGTATGGGCGAGCAGGTCGGCGAAGCCCAGCTGATCTACAACTGGGAGGCGCTGCCGGCCGAGGTCGCGCAGCTGATCCACGCCCACCCGACGCAGAACGAGGCGCTCGGCGAGGCCCACCTGGCCCTCGCGGGCAAGCCCCTCCACTCCCACGACTGACGCCTTCGGTCACGGGCACGACGACACAGACTTCCGCACTTTTATAAGGAGCAACCGAAACCATGGCGGTTTCCGTAACCCTTCCGGCGCTCGGTGAGAGCGTCACCGAGGGCACTGTCACCCGCTGGCTGAAGGCCGAGGGCGAACGCGTCGAGGCCGACGAGCCGCTGCTCGAGGTCTCCACCGACAAGGTCGACACCGAGATCCCCGCTCCGGCCTCCGGCGTGCTGTCCTCCATCAAGGTCGCCGAGGACGAGACCGTCGAGGTCGGTGCCGAGCTGGCCCTGATCGACGACGGCAGCGGCGCGGCTGCCGAGGCTCCGGCCCCGGCCGCCGAGCAGCCCGGCGGCGGCACCGCCGAGGGCACGGACGTGGTCCTGCCCGCGCTCGGCGAGTCCGTCACCGAGGGCACCGTCACCCGCTGGCTGAAGTCGGTCGGCGACAGCGTCGAGGCCGACGAGCCGCTGCTCGAGGTCTCCACCGACAAGGTCGACACCGAGATCCCGGCGCCCACCTCCGGTGTGCTGCTGGAGATCACGGTCGGCGAGGACGAGACCGCCGAGGTGGGCGCGAAGCTCGCCGTCATCGGCGCTCCGGGTGCCGCCCCGGCGGCCGCTCCGGCACCGGCGGCTCCGGCCGCCCCGGCGCAGCCCGAACCCGCCCCGGCCCCGCAGGCCGCTCCGGCCCCCGCGCCGGCCGACCCCGCTCCGGCTCCCGCCCCG
>NZ_JAESIF010000161.1:0-4624 GCF_016757295.1 Streptomyces sp. M2CJ-2
GTGTTCTACCAGCTCGGCCGCCCTCGCCGGATGCGGGCATCGGAACCGAGATCACGACCCCGAACAGGCCCTAGTCCCGCATCAGGCAACGTTCGCCCTGTCGACCACGGGTTGTGCGGCGAGTGCTGTCGGGCGACGGTCGTGGAAACGCCGCGTAAATCCTTGCCACTGCCTGGTCGGACGCACCCGATCAGGCCTCACGCACGCCTACACAGAACATGCCTGGCACACCTGTCAGGAACATCAACAAACCTTTACCATAGGAGAGTTGACAGTGTTGAAGCAGCACACTAGAGGCCAGTGGCGGGGGCGTCCATGACCAGTCTTCCTGAAATCTCCGCTGAACTCGCCACCTACTTCTCGCTGGCGGCCGAGACCTTGGGCGCCGCCATGGTGGCGAGTGCCGCACAGCGCATCACGGACGGGTCGATCGACGTGGGCCAGGGCTACTTTCGCAGGCTCTTCCGCCGCGGCAGCGGCGAGGACACCCCGATTGCCCTGCCCGAGGGCCGCAGCGAACAGCGCGCCGACCAGATGCTCGGCGCGCTCTCCCCCGAGGACAGGCAGCGGCTGGCCGAGGCCCTGACGGCGTGGCTCGGCGAACAGCGGGACCGCCGTCCGGACGAGGCCCGCCTGGCGGAACTCATGGCAGCCGCCCCGGCGCCCACCCGCACGTACCACGTCACGGCCCACGGCCCGAACTCCGCCGCCATCGGCTCGGTGGGGGACGGCGCCACCTTCCACTTCGGCGGCGGCAGCCGTCACGGGGACGGAGCGTGAGCTCCGCCGGCCCCGGCGCGGGCAGGAGCTCCGAGGCCGGCAACGTCAGCTCCCGTGGCGTCGGCTCGTCCTCGTTCGGCTCGGTCGGTGACAACGCCACGTTCAAATGGGAGCTCAAGCGGCCGTTGACGCACGTCGCATGGCTCCCTGTGTCCGTCTGTCTCGTCATCGCCGCGACCATCGGCTTCGTTGTCTTCGCCGTCGCCCAGTGGCCCGGCGGCCCGCAGATCCAGTACGTGTGGTTCTACGTCCTCGTGGCCCTCGCTCTGCTGATCGCCGGCGCCGCCGCCCTGTACCCGGCCGACCGGACCGGGCAGACCTGCGACGCTGTACAGCAGGCCGCCGACACACGGCGGCGCAGGACGGCCCGCGCCATCCTCGTCGGCGCCGCCGCGCTCTGCTGCGGTGGCGGCGCGCTTGCCTGGGTGGACGTCGACCGCACCGGCGAGGTCGGCGTGGAGATGGCCATCCGGGGCACGCAGCCCGTGGGCGACACCGGCGGCACACTCACAGTGGAGATGACGCGGCCGGCCTCCGGCGACGTACGGGACAAGCTGCGTCTGGTGCTGACCATCATCGACGACGATCCGAGCACACCCACCTGCGTCGGCAGGACCACAGCGACGATCACCGCCGTCACCCCGGGCATCACCCCGAACGCGCGGGAGGTGCCCGCGCAGTCGACTGTCGACTTCGACCTCGGCGGGCGCGAGGGAGCGGTCCGATTCGCGGTCGACGTGTGGCCGGAGACAGGCTGCTCCATGCGCCTTGCGCAGGCCCGCGGAACGCTGCACAACAACTGAACCGAGACGACTGTGAGGACCGTTCATGGACAGAACACGGCACCGTTCCCGCGCGATCCGCACCGGGGCCGCCGGGGCGGCCCTTGTGGGAGCTGCCCTGGCCGGCTGCTCCTCGGAGCCCCCGTCGCTGTTCGCCGAAGGGAGGATCGAGGTCGGCGCCAAGAGCGATCAGCCGGGCACGAGCTACTCACCTCACGACGGCGAGTTCAACGGGTTCGACATCACAGTCGCCCGGGAAGTGCTCGACAGAGTGGGGGTCAAGTCCCTGGATTTCGAAGGCGTCCTGTCCGAGAACCGGGCCCGCGACCTGCATGAGGGGGACATCCAGCTCGTCGCGGCCACCTATTCGATCACGACGGACAGAATGGCGCCGAGGTCGGAAGACGGTGACGGGCTCGACTTCGTGGGCCCCTACGCATCCACTCAACAGGGTGTCCTTGTACGGACCGAGGACTCCGGACGCTACAAGCGCCTCAGCGACCTCAACGGACAGCTTGTCTGTGTCTGGAAAGGCACCACCTCCGCAGCGGAGCTGGAGAGAAAGGCGTACGGCGACATCCGCACTGCCACAGAAACAGACGCGCGGGACTGCGTCAGAAGACTGCGGGAGAAGACAGTCGACGCCGTCTCCACCGACCAGCTGATTCTCTACGGATTCATGGAAGACGACCCCGGTCTCACCGTCGAACGAGCCCTGACGTTCGGCGCGTTCAACGACTACGGCATCGCCATGGTTAAGGGCCACCGCGACGACTGCAGGAAGCTCCAGCAGGCCCTCATGGACTACGCGCGCAGCAACGACTGGGACCGGGACTTCCAGAACAATCTGCCCCGCGTCCCCAAGGCCATCCGCGACGAGGCCAGGCCCACCGACGACGATATCGACCGCTACTCCTGCCGCGACAAGCCGGGAAACGCGAAGGTGGACGACTGACGGCGTTGTCACGTTGTTGGGTGCGTGACTGCCTGAAGTTCCACCAAGGCCGGGTAGTTAGCGTTTACACAGGTCCCGCGAGGGATCCGTCGTCTGTGTGATGGCCGTGTAGCGGCCGGTGCGGACTCTCTTGATCATTCCTCTCTCGGTCCAGCGAGCGAGTTGTCGATAGGTGGCGACGAGGGTGACGTCACCGTCGGGACCGTTGCGGTACGCCGGTAGGCCAACCTCGTACCTCCAGCCGTCGGGCGCTTGGCGCCTGGACCACAGGTGCGCGACGACCTCCTGGTCCCCGGGCAGCAGCACCCGGATGGGCACCGGCACCGGCTCGGGGGCGGAGGACGTCATCATGCCCCCACCGTACGGACGGACGCCGAGGCACCGGCGCCCGGCGCGACGTGCGCGGGCACCGGTCTCTGTCCACAGGCTCCCCATGGCCAACTGGTCGCATGAGCGATGACGAGCAGCAGCCGGCCCCGCGCCGCGGCAAGGTCCTGGAGGCCCTCGCACGGGCGGAGCGAGGCGTGTTCACCCGGCCCGCGCCGAAATCCGCAAGGGCACAGGTGAAATTCCTTCTCACGCCGGCGAAGGGGTCCACCAAGGCCCTGGCGGAGCGCCTGGGCGTCTCGCGCCGCACGGTGGAGCGCTACCGCGCCGTGATGATCTGTAAGTTTTTGTCGGTGGTGGTTCGGCATGGTGGTGTCAGTGCGGTAGGTATCGGTTTTCTGCTGTTCAGCGTGCTGTGGTGGGAGTTTCGGGTGGTGACACGGATGCCGATCTGGGGCTGACGTTTTTGGGGCGTTGTCACGTTGGCTGACCGGCCTGGGATGATCTTGAAGTTGATCGTGCCGGGGAGGGGTTCGTTCGTGTCGCCCGTGTCGCCGTCGTACAAGGGCCACCGGTACCCGGTGGAGATCATCTCCCACTGCGTCTGGCTGTACTTCCGCTTCCCGCTCAGCTTCCGGGAAGTCGAGGAGTTGATGCTCGAGCGCGGCGTCATCGTGTCCCACGAGACGATCCGCCGGTGGTGTCTGAAGTTCGGGCAGGCCTACGCCAACGCGCTGCGCCGCCGGCGTGCGAGGCCGGGCGATAAGTGGCACCTGGACGAGGTCTTCCTCACGATCAACGGCGAGCAGAAGTACCTCTGGCGCGCGGTCGACCAGGACGGCAACGTGCTGGACGTCCTCGTCCAGAACAGGCGGGACAAGGCCGCGGCCAGGCGCTTCTTCCGTCGGCTCCTCAAGGGAATCGGGGCCGTGCCGCGGGTGGTCGTCACCGACAAGCTCCGTTCCTACGGCGCGGCGCACCGCGAGGTCATGCCCTCGGTGGAACACCGCTCGCACAAGGGCCTGAACAACCGGGCGGAGAACAGTCATCAGCCCACCCGGCAGCGGGAACGCGCCATGAAAGGCTTCCGCAGCGTCGGCGGGGCCCAGCGGTTCCTGGCCGCGTTCAGCGGCATCTCACCCCACTTCCGCCCCCACCGTCACCTGATGACCGCTCCCGACCACCGCGCCGAGATGACCGTCCGCTTCGCCATCTGGGAGCAGATCACCGGCGTCACTGTCCTGCCCACCGCGGCGTGACCCAGGCCCCCGCCCGACCCCTCCACGCCCTAACGCGCCCTCGATCGATCAACACCCCACCAACGTGACAACGCCCGTGGCAGCGGTGGCTGCGGAACCTCCGCGCGGGGCGCGGGGGTGGTATGTGACGCCCGCCCACATGTGGTGCAGAGGCGGCTCAGGCCACGTCACTTGCCCACCGGCGTACGGCAGCCCGAGCAGTGGCGGCTTCGGTGCCCCGGTCCCCAGCCATGTGAACGGTCGTGTGGTGCTCCAGGCTGCCCCAGTAGGCGTGTCCGTACTCCTCGGCACCGGCGGCGGTCGACCGGTTACGTGCACGCGCTGACGCTCGGCTGTGGCCGAGCAGTGAACGTGGCTCGCTGCACGGCCTCGGCGCCCCCGGGCGCGGTGTCCGTGCCGGGGACGCCGAGGCCGTGCGGTTTCACAGCTTCAGCAGGTGGAACGAGGGGGCTAGGGCCTGTTCGGGATCGTGATCATGTGGCGGGGGCAAGGCTGCGCAGCCAGATGATGGCGCCGCGCAG
>NZ_JAESIF010000162.1:0-4496 GCF_016757295.1 Streptomyces sp. M2CJ-2
TCAGCCCCATTCTTCCCCCTCTGCCGGGCCGAACCGCACCTTCTCATGACCCGCCCCTGAGACGCCTGCCGGTTTTGGAGAGGCATGCCGATCCGGCACCACAGTGGTTTTCCGCTGCTCCTTGCCTGCGTGGGTTCACCGCGCCCAGTCCCCGCTCGCGGACCGGTGGATTCCACCCATGCTCACAGGCAATAGCAGAAGCGCTCAAAGGCTCACGAACCGCCCTCTGACAACTGCCGCATCCCCTGCAGGCACAGATGAACCCGCCCTCGTTCCCGTCTCCAACCTGGCGACGACGCACGGGTTCAGCGGTTGCCCCTTCCAGGAATCCGCGAACTCGCGCGCTTCCGACCGCGCGATGTCCAAGGTCCGCAACGGCGAGCGTGGCGCTGGCGGAGTCGAGCGGCGCCTGATCGCCCTCGGCGTCCGCCCTTGTGTGAAGGGCGAGCCTAGCCGGGCGTGGCTGGAGGAGGCCCTGCAGGCCGTCGGCGCCAGGGTCGTGTCCCACGGCGGCAACCACCGGTACGCGGCCTACATCGGGCGGCGCACCGGCCGTCAGCTCACCGCCACCTCCGATCCGTATCCGAAGGCCGACCAAGGGGGTGCGGTTGCATAACCGCCGCACTCCCCCTGCTGGCGAAGGGGTCGAGCTGGTCATCTCCTGGGGCCTGGGCGGCGACTCGACCGCGCACCTGGTGAAGATGCTGGAGGACCCGGCCGCCCACGGAGTAGACCTGGCCCGCACCATGGTGCTGCACGAGCTCACCGGGAGCGAGTGGCCGACCACCCGTGCCCACGCCGAGCAGTTCGTACTGCCGCTCCTTTGTGAGCATCGGGTCCGGCTCGTTCAAGTCTCCCGTGCTATGCGTGAGTTGATCGCCGAGCGTGCATGGCTGACGGTGTTCCTGCTGCCCGCCTACGCGCCCGACCTCAACCCCGTCGAGTGGGTCTGGGCACACGTCAAACGCAGCCTGGCCAACCTCGCCGTGGTCGCCCTGGACCGGCTCGAGGCCCTCGTCCGCAACCGGCTCAAACGGCTTCAGTACCGGCCCGGCACCCTCGACGGCTTCATAGCCGGCACCGGCCTGACCCTCGACGACCCCGCGTCACCCTAACGGGCCGATGTCAGTAACAGTTTTGTCGTTCAGGCAACGGATCGTGCGCACGAGGGAGAACCCGCACTGAACAGTTCACTGTTCAGTGCGGGTTCCCGGAGAAAGTGCACGTCACCCGCCCGGCCCCCCTGTTATGCCCTCTCTGACAGCCTTGGCTGAGACGCCCGCTTTGACGGGTTAGGCTGGAAGGGCGAGACAGGAGTACATCCCGGCATGGCCAGCACCACCCCCCGTAGCTCCGGATCGGATCCGGCGCCCCGCCCGAAGCGGCGGACGTTCTCCGCGGAGTACAAGCTGCGGATCGTTGCCGAGTACGACGCCGCCCCGACCGGGGAGAAGGGTGCGATCCTGCGGCGTGAGCGGCTGTATCACTCGCACGTGATCGAGTGGCGTCAGGCCCGCGATGCCGGCGCCCTGGACGCCCTGACCGATCAGCGGACCTCTGCGGTGCGGCCGAAGAAGGCGGCCGAGCAGGCCGAGCTGGAACGGCTGCGCAAGAAGGTCGCCCGGCTGGAGAAGGACCTGGCCCGCCGGGATGCGGCCCTCGAGGTCATGGGAAAAGCCAACGCGCTCTTGGAACTGCTCTCCGAGAGCGCGGACTGAAGCACTCCGCCGCACCGGTGATCGACGAGGCTTTCGCCGGTGTCCAGGGTCAGTTGGGCACTACGGCGGCCTGCCGGCTGACCGGACGCTCGCGCGCCACCCACTACCGCCGCCAGAGCCCGGAGCCGAAGCCCGCACCGTCCCCAAGACCCACGCCCGCCTCGGCCCTGTCACCGGCCGAGCGGGCCGCGATCCTGGCGCTGCTGAACCGGCCGGAGTACGTCGACCTGCCGCCCGCCCAGGTCTGGGCACGTGAGCTGGACGCGGGGAACTACTGGTGCTCGGAGCGGACGATGTACCGGATCCTGTCCGCCGCCGGACAGAACGGCGAACGCCGCCGCCAGGCCACCCACCCGCCCAGGACGATCCCCGAACTGGTCGCGCACGGACCCTCGCAGGTGTTCACCTGGGACATCACCCGACTGCCCGGTCCGGCCAAGGGCATCTGGTTCCACGCCTACGTGATCATCGACATCTTCAGCCGCTACATCGTCGGACACACCGTCGAACTCGCCGAAACAGCCGAGCGGGCCGAGGAGTTGCTCCGCGAGACCATCGAACGCAACGGCATCGTGCCCCACGCCGTCCACGCGGACCGCGGCACCTCCATGACCGGCAAGAAGGTCTCCCAGCTGCTGATCGACCTCGGCGTCAGCCGCAGTCATTCCCGCCCCCGGGTGAGCAACGACAACCCCTTCAGCGAAAGCCAGTTCCGCACCACCAGGTACGCACCCGACTACCCCGAACGCTTCGCCTCCCTGGCACACGCCCGGGAGTGGATGGACGCGTTCATCAGCTACTACAACCACGAGCACAGGCACTCCGGGATCGGCCTGCACACCCCCGCATCCGTCCACTTCGGCACCGCCCACGAGGTGGGGGACCAGCGATCCACCGCCCTCGCCGCAGCCTACGAACGCCATCCCGAACGCTTCGCCCGACGGCCGAAACCACCCGAGATACCCGGCCAGGTCTGGATCAACGACCCCACCAAACGCACGCAACCCGAACTACAAAGCTCATAGCGATATAAACGTCTCATTTGACTTGACAACTACCGTATGGCACAGACGGTCCCGCGCCTCGAGCGTGGTCTGGGCAAGGCAACGACGCCCCGGCTGAGCTCACAGAACGGATCCTCATGCCCGTCGAAGTGCAAAACCACGCAATACCCCACAAGTCCACCGTCCCCGGCGCGGACGAGGGGGATCAGGTCAAGCTCTTCGTGCGGGAGCGCGACGGCACGCCCCCCGGCCACCTCGACGAGCGCACGGCCGTCCTGATGCTCCACGGCCGGAGCGTTCCGGTGCTCGCGGGCTTTGATCTCGAGTACAAGTCGTACAGCTGGGCCAATGCGCTGGCTAAGGCCGGTTACGACGTCTTCATGATGGACCTCCAGGGTTCGGGGCTGTCGCCGCGGCCGAAGATGGACGACCCTCGCAACGTCAACCCCGCCCAGCAGCAACTTCTGAAGCCGAGACCTCCAGGTTTCACGCCAGGCCCGCCGAACTATCCGTTCCAGCTCACCAACTCGAACAGCGACCGGGACGAGCTGAACACCGTCGTGGAGTGGATCATCCGCGAGCGCAAGGTGAAGAAGGTCGCCTTCATCGGCTGGTCTGCAGCCGCGTTCACGATGGGGCCGTACGCGGTCAAGAACCCCGGCAAGGTGTCGAGCCTGTTCCTGCTGGCGCCGATCTTCCCGCCCGACGGCACGTCGAATGCCCCCGACCCGCTGCCGCAGGCCGGCTTCCCGATGTTCGTGAGCACGAAATCGGGAACCTGGAAGGGGTGGGGCAACGAGGCGCTCTGCGCGGGCCAGCGCGAACCCGCGATGGAGCACGAGGTGTGGAACGCGATCATGCAAAGCGATCCGGTTGGCAGCAGGTGGGGGACACAAGGTGAAGGCCTCAACCGCATCAGAAACTTCGTCCGGTGGGGCTGGAACAAGACCACCGCGGCGCAGGCCAGCGTCCTCGGCGGCAGCGTGCCGGTCCTCATCGCATACGGGGAGCACGACAAGCAGGCAAACACGTCCAGCGAAGATCCGGAATTCAACTTCTCGGTCCCCGCGCTCTACAACGCCATCGCGGGCGACCACAAGCTGATGGTCAAGCTGGACTGCGCCGGGCATTCGGTGGTGTGGGAGATGCAGCACCAAAACCTGCACAACCTCTCAAAGCACTGGCTCGAGCACCTGAAGGTCGACGGCAAGACCCAGGGCATCTTCGACATGGACACCAACGGCGCCATCAGCTCGGCTCCGTAGGACAGCCGAGCCTCCGGCCGTGAACCGTCGGGGCTCCAGGGTCCGAACATCAGCCCCGCGCCGTCGTCAGGGCCGCCACAAGCACCGGTGATGTGGAGCCGTACGGCGCGCTCTCCGGGTCTCTCAGTCAGGCCTGATACCCCTGAGCGAACACTTCTCCCGCCTTCCTGTCGTCGATCCTGTCGGCGATCACCCGAAATGACAGGTACACCTTCAGGAGGACGTAGGAGAGTACCGCACTGATCCCCACGATGACCACGGCACTGGTTGCGATGTGCCGGGTTCGTGTCAGTGGAGTGGCTGGCAGCCGCTGGCGGCTGCTTACCGCCGTCTTTGTGCTGGTCCCGGTGGGGACGAGTGACGGTCCGCTGCTGACATGAGGGGGACACGGGCAGCGGGTCTCACTGTCACGACGCGGTATATCCCCTGGTGGTTCACTGAGGTCTTCTCGGCAACGTGACGGTTGCGGTGCGTGATGATGCCGGGCGGCGGGATGGTGACTCGATGCC
>NZ_JAESIF010000163.1:0-4398 GCF_016757295.1 Streptomyces sp. M2CJ-2
CGACTGGTTCAACCGGCGACGCCTCCACGGAGAGCTCGGGCACCTCCCGCCCGCCGAGTACGAGGCCCTCCACACCGCATCACCCGCACCAGAACTCACCCTGAAAACCAGCTAACCCACCATCCACCAAACCCGGGGCTTGACAGGGCGTTGTCACGTTGTTGGGTACGTGACAACGCCCGCGGGGGCGCTCACGGCCTGGATGCCGGTGGAGCAGATGGTGGCGCTGGACCTGGAGTACGCGCCACCGTTCTCACCGGTGTGGATCCCGTTCTGGTGGCCGCACGCAAGGCTGCACAGGCAGTGCGCGCGGCCGGCTTGTAAGTGCGGGAGGGTCATCGGGGAACCGTCAGCCGAGTCCCCATGTCTGCCCCATCCTGTGCGCTGCGCAGATGTTGGTGTCCAGCACGTAGGCTCCCGCCGTGCCGCACCGCGTGGTGCCGGTGCCCGGGTCGACGGGCTGCCCGTGACCCATGCTGGTGATGCTGTACGTCTCGACGACGGCGGCCCCGCTCCCGTTCCGGTACACCTGGTGCGGGTAGCCGGCGACGGTGTCACTCAGGTCCGCGGCCTGGTCAGTGCCGTGCACGTTGGTCCACTGCTCGACGAGGTCGCTCATGTTGACGGGCCGGACGGTCCAGTCGGCCGTCCCGTGGTAGACCGAAAGGGTCGGCCAAGGGCCGTTGTAGCCGGGGTACGCGGCGCGTACCCGGTTGCCCCACTGCTCCGGGGTCTGGGGGGCACCCTGGAACATGCACATGTACGGCATGTTGCCGGCCGCCTGTGAGCAGCCGTACGGAAGTCCGGCGACGATGCCGCCTGCCTTGTATACGTCGGGGTAGGTGGCCATCATCACCGAGGTCATCCCGCCACCCGCCGACAGGCCGGTGACGTAGACCCGCGACCGGTCGGCGCCGGTGTCGGCGATCTGGCGGTCGGTCATCTGCTTGATGGACGCAGGCTCACCCTGGCCCCGCGCCATGTCTGCCGTCTCGTACCAGTTGAAGCACAGGCCCGCGTGGTTCGTGGAGACCTGTTCAGGCAGGACGACGGAGAACTTCCAGCGGTCGGCCAGCTGGGTCCAGCCGCTCTGGGTTCCGAACGTGGTGGCGTTCTGGCTGCATCCGTGCAGGACGACGACGACGGGCGCGCCCTGGGGCAGTCCCTCCGGGATGTAGCGGTACATCTTGAGCGCCCCCGGGTTGGTTCCGAACCCGGTGACTTGCTCGATAGTTCCCGCGGTCTGGGCTGCCTGGGCCCCGGCCCCGGACAGCAGGACGGTCATCAGCGCCAGGAGAGCGGCGCATGCGGCTCGTGTGAGTTTCATATCGTGGACCGTAAAAGCGTTCCCATAGTCCGGGATATGGAACGCCCCGCCACATTTGAAGGGACAACTATGGGGTTTTGTAACGAAGGTCATACCCCAAGCGCCTTCGGATGCCGTTATGTCCTCTTGACAGGGCTTAGCTTGGCGTTACGGGCTGCCCCGCGATTGCTGAGGTCTTAGCGCATGACGCCGCTCGGCACTGACAGTGAGGAAGGGACTGCCAGGCACTGCTCCACGGCGTGGGGGAATCCTGTGGTGGATCCGGCATGGATCGCCGATGCTCTTGAGCATGTCCAGCAACGTTGATGCACAACTTGAGCACGGCCCACGAACCGAGGGCTCGGAGCGGTCCGCCCGGCACTTTGGGTGGTCGAACATGTTCGTCGACCGTGGTGAGGACCCACGGACGGATGGGGGGTTCGAGGGTGAGCGGGCCGTCCTCACGGGGTACCTGCGCGACCAGCGACTGACGCTTGAATTGAAGTGCTCTGGTCTCGATGCCGCCGCCCTGGCTCGTCGTTCGGTGGAGCCGTCCAATCTGTCGCTGCTGGGGCTCGTGCGCCACATGGCCGGGGTGGAGCAGAAATGGTTCCGGCAGGTGATGGCCGGGCAGGATGCGCCGCGGCACTACCGCTCCGATGGCGACCCCGCCGGAGACTTCAACGGCGCGGTGCCCGACCCGGAGGTCGTCGCGGAAGCTTGGGCTACCTGGCGGGCAGAGGTCACGTTCGCCGAACGGTTCACGGCCGAGGCAGCCGATCTCAGCGTCACAGGCATGGGCGGCCAGGAGCCGATGCAGCTTCGGGAGGTGTTGGTGCACATGATCGAGGAGTACGCCCGGCACAACGGTCACGCCGACTTCCTGCGTGAGCGGATCGACGGCCGAGTGGGGCAGTAGACGTCGCAGCGGGATACCGTGCCGGCGGATTCCGCCCGTTCCTTGCGACCGTGCAGAGGCGCGTGACGCGGCGACGACCGCGTGGGTTCTTGTGGTGTGAACATCAAGCAGGCCCGCGCGGCCATGTCGCATCCTGCCTTCTGCGGCGTCTCGCTTCAGCATCTTGGCGAGTTGACCGAAGAACTCGCTCCACGCTGGGAAGCGCGCTGCAAGTCCGGCCGCCATGAGCGGCGCCGGGGTGCTCGCCGACGGCAGGCCGGAGCCGGGCCGAAGTACGAACTGGTCTTTACCGACCGGCTACTGGTAACCCTGGTCCACCTGCGGACCGGTCTCACGCACGAGGCCCTGGCCGTGATCTACGAGGTGGGCTCCTCCACCATCGGCCGCGCGGTCAGCGAAATCCGCCTGCTGCTGGCCGAGCGCGGGTTCGCCGTGCCCGACCGGCCAGGCCTCCGGCTGCGCACGCTGGAGGACGTATTCGCCTACGCCGCAGCCGAGAAGGTGACCCTCAGGATCGACGGCACGGAGACCCAGGTCCGGCGCCCCAAGGCGTACCGCCCCGGTCGGCGGGCCGTCGTCTCCGGCAAGCGCAAGCAGAACACCATCAAGACCACCACGATCAGTGATGGCCAGGGCCGTACGCTCTGGTCCGGCGCCATGCGGCCCGGTCGGATGCACGATCAGACTGCGATCCGCACCGAGGGGATCGCCGAGCAGTTCCGGCTGCACCCCACGGTCAGAGCCGAGGTCGACGAGGGCTACCGGGGCCTGGCCAACGAGTTCCCCAACCAGGTCAGCGCACCGCCGAGGAAACCGAAAGACATCGACAACGCACCGCTGACCGAGCGGTATGGATGGCGTGAGATGCGTCGCCGCCAGTCGTCCCGCCGGATCTGCGTCGAGCACGCCAACGCCGAACACCGGCAATGGCAACCCCTACAGCGGTACACGGGTCGGCGCGAGGAGTACGGGGAGATTCACCGAGCCGTCGCCGGCCTGGTCTCCGACCGCGCCGCCAAGCGGGCCACCCGACACAAGCCCAGCACCGAACTCGTGCTCGTCCGCACGATGGCCTGCTGAATGACCCACCAGCCGAACGCCCACGCCAGCACGCCCCAACATCAATCGCGGGTCAGCCCGTTAGGGGCTGACCAGCAACTTCAAGATGGCGGGGCTTCACTGCGTCCGCTTGCGGGCCTGCTTCACTTCCTGGTCGACGGCCCAGGCGTTGGCGACCGGGCCGAGGTGGCCGAGCTTGTCGGGGTTGATGACGGAGCGGATCGTCTGGATTCGTCCGTCGAGGACATCGAGGGCGAGGATGTGGAGGATCTGTCCGTCCCGGTCGCGGAAGACCGCTCCGGGCTGGCTGTTGACCTCCTGTTGTTCGAACGTGATGTCGACCTGGGTCATCAGCGGATAGATGCTGGCGAGCAGCCGGGCCACGTTCTCGGCGCCGACGACTGTCCTGGCCAGCTGCGGGGCCTTGCCGCCGCCATCCCCGACCAGCTGGACGTCGGCCGCCAGCAGCCCCTGCAGCCCGCTCACGTCGCCGTCCCTCAGCGCGTCGAAGAACCGCGCTGCCAGCTCCTGTTGCTCCTGCCGGTCGGCTTCGAACCGGGGCCGGCCCTCGTTCATGTGGCGCCGTGACCGTACGAGCAGCTGCCGGCAGGCCGCCTCGGATCGGCCCACCGCCGTGGCGATCTCGTCGAAGCCGAAGCCGAAGACCTCGCGCAGCACGAACACCGAGCGCTCCAGCGGGCTGAGTCGTTCCAGGAGCAGCAGGGCCGCCATCGACACGGAGTCGGCCAGTTCCGCCGCGCGGGCCGGATCCTCGTACGGATCGTCCAGCAGCGGCTCGGGCAGCCACGAGCCGACGTACTCCTCCCGCCGCACCCGGGCGGAGCGCAGCACGTCGATCGCGATCCGGGTCACCGTGGCCGACAGGAAGGCCTTGGCGGACACAGGCCGGGTCGTCGAGGCGTCGTAGCGCAGCCAGGTCTCCTGCACGGCGTCCTCCGCCTCGCCCACGCTGCCCAGGATCCGGTACGCGATCGAGAACAGCAGCGGCCGCAGCTCCTCGAACTCCTCGACCTTGCCCATTGAGCTTCCTCCAACTTCGAACCCGCAGGTCATCGGGGCTGGTGTGAGTCAGCGATCTCGTACTCGTACTGGT
>NZ_JAESIF010000164.1:0-4356 GCF_016757295.1 Streptomyces sp. M2CJ-2
ACCAGGGTCCTCGCGATCCAAGATCTCACCCCTGCAGCGTAAACACCCGCTGTCCATGATCAGGGTGGAACTTCACCCGGTCCGCCGGTACCGGGATGGTGGCCTTGATCCCGCGTCTGCGCAGGTAGGAGCGATTGCTGCGCGAGTCGTACGCCTTGTCGGCCCGGACCCGGTCCGGCCGCTTGCGCGGCCTGCCCAGCCCCAGTCTCGGCACTCGGATGGCTTCCAGGACCGGCTCGAACTGCGGGGAGTCGCCCCGCTGCCCGGCCGTGATCACCACGGACAAGGGCTTCTGCCCCTGCTCGACCGCGAGGTGGATTTTGCTGGTCAGTCCGCCGCGAGAGCGTCCGAGGCCGTGGTCGGCCGGCTCGACGAAGATCCCGCCGGGCGATTCCTTCTGGAGGTCCCCCTTTTCACCGCCCCGGCGGCGTGCTGGTGGGCCCGGCAGACGGTGGAGTCGACGTTGACGTCCCAGGTGATCAGGCCCTTGGCGTCCGCCTCGGCCTGGAGCTGGGTGAGAATCCTCGCCCAGGTGCCGTCCCGCTGCCAGCGCCGGAACAGGTCATAGACCCGGTCCCACGGCCCATAGCGTTCGGGCACGTCCCGCCAGGGAGCACCGGTCCGGGTCCGCCACCGTATGCCGTCTATCAACTGGCGCCGTGTCCACACCTGCGGCCGACCCGGCTTGATGCCCGTCGGCAGCAGGGGCTCAAGCCGGGCCCACTGGCCGTTCGTCAGGTCCCCACGTCCCACAGGACGTGATCATCAACCAACAAGATCCACTTTCGCAACAGACCCTAGGACTCCGGGGCCTACCAAGAGGTCCTGCTCGTCCGGACGGCTTCACCGATTCCGCTCCGCCGCCCTGACGATCAGTTCATGGACAGGCACTCACACAGCCACTTCAGTAGGGCTCTCGGCCCGGTGACCGGCCACGGACCCGCGACACCCCACCTTGAGGCGACGGCAGAACAGACGCCGGCCCGCATACCGTCCTCTCGTGTAGTTCCCTCCCCTGCATACTCTTGACACTCGACTATTCTGCATTTCAGACTAGTGTTGATCAAGAGGGGGTCGATGCATGGGCGACATCCAGCCCGCATGGCTCCGCGCCGTCCTGCCGCTGTGCCTTCTGGCCACGCTGGAGCGCGGAGAGAGTTACGGGTACGCGCTGCTCCAACAACTCGAGGAATCGGGACTCGGCACGGTCAAGGGCGCCGTGCTGTACCCGGCACTGACGCGGCTCGCCGACGACGGCGCGGTCGAGGTCCGATGGGCCCCGGGAGAGGGCGGCCCCGGCCGAAAGTACTACCGGCTGACCGATGCGGGGCGAGACCGGCTGGCACGGGAGCGCCAGGCCTGGCAGGGCTTCCGCACGGCGGTCGACACGGTGGCGGCGTGCCCGGCCGGCCCCACCGCCACACCTCACGAACAGGAGAAAGACCGATGACGAAGACCACCGCCGGCACCCGGCCGGATCACAGCGACCGGGACGCCTGGGCCGACAAGCTGGAACTGGAACTCACCCTCCTGCACAGCGTGCCGCGCGCGCTGGTGAACCGTGTGCTGGCGGAGGTCGCCGAGGCGGTCACCGAAACGGGACAGCCGGCGGAGGAACTCTTCGGCCCCGCCGAGGAGTACGCCGCCGTGGTGGCCACCGAACGGGTCGACGCCGGACACCGCAGCACACGCGACTTCGAGGGCAGGACACCGGCCACGCATTTCCGGCAGGGCATGGTGGCCGGAGGCATCGCCGTCCTGATCATGGCCGCGGTGGGAACGTTCAACGGTGAGGAACTGTCCGGCGCCTCAACTCTCCTCCTGTCCCTCTCCACGTCCGTGTTCGTGGCCGTCGGCTTCGCGGTCTTCCCCGCCCTGCGCGCGGCGGGGCGGACCCGGGCCGCCTGGCTCCACGGCGCCGTCGCCGGCGTCATCACCGCGGCCGGCGTCTACCTGGCCACCCTCCCCGCGGTCCGGGACGCGCACTCCTTCTCGCTGCCGCCGTTCGCGGCGGCGGGGTGCGGGGTGCTGCTCGGGGCCCTGGGGCTGGCCATACCCGCACGGGTGGTGAACCGGTGGTTCTCCCCCGGCGAGGGCCGACGGCTCGATGATGAGCAATGGCTGCGTCGGCTGGGCGAGTTGCTGTACGGGCGGCACGGCCTTCCCCTGCGCACCGCACAGCGGCATGTGACCGAGGCGCGGGAGCACCTGGCGGCCAGGGGCCGCGGCGCGCAGCAGGAACTCGGCCAGGTGGAGGTCTATGCCATGGACCTGACCGACGGCCCGGGCCGGGACGTCCAGCGGATCCGCCACCAGTTCCTCGGCGCCCTCTCCGCCATGGCGGGCTTCGCCGTGCTGTTCACCCTCACCCTGCTGGACCCCGACGGCGGCTCCACGGCGCCCTGGGTCCACCTGGTGCTCTTCGTCTGCTCCAGCGGCATGGCAGTCGCCCTCTTCCGGAGGATGAGGGCGAGGTGACCCACGCCGGATGTCTCCGAGGAAGGGCGTCTTATCCGGGACACCGCGACTCCATGTGACAGAGGCAGGCCGGACAGGGTCTCAGTCAGTCAGGAGGTCAGGGCGGGGGTGCGGAGAACGGTGAGGTGATGTCGGGGAAGTCGGTGAGTTGAGTGGGAGTTTGATGAGCGGGGGAAATGCGGGGGGCCGGAAAAGGAGGGACGGCCGGTGCCCCAGGAGAAACCCGGAGTACCGGCCGGAGGGCGGGCGAAGGGGCGGTCAGGTGGTGGGCATGACGGAGGCCGGCGGCGCGGAGTGGACCGCAAGCCACTCACGCGGGTTGATCGATGACGTCTCGATGATCGATTCCAAGGGGTCAGTGATCGTAGGCCGTGAGTGAGCGCAGGACGGGTTGTCCGGTGTGGTCGTTGTGCCAGACCGCGGCGGTCAGCGCGAGGATGCGCTGCAGGACGCGGGCGATGACACCGCCGGGGGTGCGTCCTCGGTGCTGTTCGAGGTCGAGCTGGCCCTTGAAGGTCTCGTTGACCGACTCGATGACCTGCCGTAGGGGTTTGAACAGCGGTGCGCCGGGACGCTCAGACTCGCCTTTGCGGGCCGGCCGGAGCAGCCGGATGTCCTGCTCGGCCAGTTGGTGTTCGAAGTCGCGGCCGAAGTAGTTCTTGTCGCCGATCAGCGTCTGGCCGGGCCGGTCGGTGATGAGGCCCGGTTCGGCCGAGAGCAGGTCGAGCAGGGTCTCGCGCTCGTCGGCCTTGGCCCCGGTCAGGGCGAACGCGATGGGCAGGCCCTGGAGGGTGCATACGAGGTGCAGCCGCAGGCCCCAGAAGAAGCGGCTGTGGCTGGCGCAGTAGCCGTACTCGGCCCATCCGGCCAGGTCGGAGCGTTTGACGGTTTCGCGTGAGCGGCCGCATTCCACCGGCGTGGAGTCGATGATCCACACGTCGTCGCTCCACACGGAGGTGTCGGTGGCCAGGAGCCGGGTGACTCGGCGGAGCAGATCGGCGGCCTTGCGTAGCCGTTTGTTGTAGCCGGGCTGTTTCGGCAGGTAGGGGAAGAGGTGCCGCAGGTGGGAGCGGGCGTGGCGGAGCCATTTGGCCTCCGAGGTGAAGCCGAGCATGGCCTGCATCATCGCGAGGGTGACCAGCTCGGCGTCGTTCAGCTGCGGGGCGATCCCCACAATCGGTCGCCATGGTGCGAGATGGGGTGAGTCCTTCAGCAGGTCGTCGGTCTTCGCGTACAGTGCGGTGGCGAGGGTGTCCAACTCTGTCTTCACACACTGACGTTGGGCGCCCTCGCCCCGTGCGTGCAGCCGATCTCTTGGAATCGATCAGTCGGTGACGACCGCCGTGTTCTGGCAGGCGGTCAGCAGCCAGCGGCCGTCGTCCTGCTTGGTCATCACGTACAGCGGGGCACCCTCGCTCGTGTCGCCCGGGCTCAGGTAGAGCTGACGGACCTTGACCGCCGCGACGTCGGGGCGGATGAAGAACACGTGGACCACCTCGTAGCTGACCTTGCCGTCCCAGCTGGCCGCGGGGAGCACCTTCCGGGTGAACTCCGAGATTGCGTCGAGGCCGATGAGGACCTTGCCGTGGCCCGTCGTCCAGACCGCGTCGGGGTGGAAGAGGGCGAGGAACTCGTCGGGGTCCTTGTGCTGCTGCGAGTGCTCGACGGTGGCTACGACCTGGTCGATGGCTTCGAGGTCTGCGGCGTGCGCCGTGGATTCCGTGTTCATGTGAATCACGGTGCTACCTCAAGCACAGTAGAGGTCAAGAGGTGATCGACCACTGACCCCTTAGAATCGATCATCTAGTGTCATGAGTCTTTATTACGCCATAGAAGTAGGCTGGGTTCATGGCGCGTATGGGTCGGCCGACGGTCGAG
>NZ_JAESIF010000165.1:0-4287 GCF_016757295.1 Streptomyces sp. M2CJ-2
GCTCCAGCTCGAACACGGCCGCACCACCTGAACGAAGATCACGAAACGTCACGAATGGTTACCGAGAAGGATTCATTGTGGCGCTTGCGGCTGCGGTGCTCGGGGGTGGGGTTTCCCTGGCGTCGGTTTTCCTTACACAGCGCGGTGCGGAACGTGGTTGGGTCCGTGAACATCAGCGGATCGAGCGGCATCGCCAGGAGGACCAGGTCCGCCAGTGGGACAGCCGATTGCTGGAGGAACGGCGCGCCGCGTACTCACGGTTGCATGCTGCAGCGCGAGCAGCCCGGGACACCCTGGCCGGATGCATGCACGATCTGCGCCGGGTCGGCGCCCTGGCCGAGGCGCGGAGGGCGGAACTGGATGAACGCTGGAGCACCTACGTCGTCCAGCACGCGGAGTCCCACATGATCGTGTCTGATGCCGTACTGCCCGTCCTGGGGACCGCCAACGGTTCGTTGCGAAAGATCTACGGGCTGGTCAAGCGTCTCGACGCGGGGCAGCCGAGGCAGGAGGAGAGCGTCGAAGAATTGAGCCGACGGGTGGACGACCTTTGGAACCGGCTGACCGATCTACGGGATGAGATGCGCCGTGACCTCGGCGTCACCGGACGCGTGGAGGCACCGACCAGGTAAAGGAATGAGGGTAGCCTGCTCAGAAGGCGAACTTGCTTCAGAGGTTCGGGCATGGACTCCGACCAGTCGGCTTGGCCCTTTCTCTGAAGCTGTCAACGGCGCCCGTACGCAGGTCGACGGAGGTCGGTCCCGGCTGGCTCAAGCCCAAGAGGCCTCAACTCGTCTGACGGCATGCTGCGTGCCCGGTGACTCCGAGTGGCGTCGTAGGTCTGCTTCACGCCCTGCGGACACTGTCTCTCCGTTCTCAGGCGGAGCCACTTGACCCGACGAGACGCACAGGTTCCGACAACGCCCCACGGGCACTCTCGAAGTCGGCCATGCGTGCCGCGACTGTGGCGACGGCGAGGCGTTCCGGGAGGGCGGCGGAGAACTTCAGGCCGCGTACGGCGCGGGGGTCCACGTCGGGCAGGACGAGGCTCTCGCCGACGTTCTCGCGGGCCGCGCGCCAGTCGGCCGGTGTGAGGTCCTCGCGCAGGCGCAGCCAGCAGTCGGTGGGGCGTTGCAGGGGTCGGTGACCGACTGCAACGTCGCCGCGACAGTGCTCGTCCTCGGCGTCATCGTCCTGAGCCTTGCCTGAGCGCACTGCGGAAACCGATGAAAGGTCAGAGACCATGCAGGTCCGGCAGGCGCCGGTTCGACTGGACGTCCTCGAGTCTCTCGCCCTGCGGCGTGCGTCGGCCGTGGTCCGGTGTGAGGGCGACGAGTTCGTCGGGGTTGGTGCAAGCGGGCCGCAGGGCGCGAGCCGCCCCACGGGTGATGCCCCGGATCCGCATGCCGCGAGTCCGGGGCATCAGCCGTCAGCCGACCAGCGGCAGGGCGGTCCTGGAGACGGGGGAGAGCAGCTCCTGTGCCACCGGCTGACCGCTGTCGGCGTCGACGACGCTGACGCGGACGGCCGGTTCGGTCGTGGTGTCCATGCTGACGGTCGCGTCCAGCGCGAACAGCACCAGCACCGGGTTCGCCTGTCCCGCTGCCTCGTACACGCCGTTGTACCGCAGGATCCGCCAGCCGTCCTCGTCCCAGTGGTCCACCAGCCCCGACCGCACGACGGGGCCGGTCGCCTGCCATGCGAGCGAGCGTTCCAGCAGTTCGACCGTCGCCTCCACCGGGACGCGTTCCGTGCCTGCTGTGGCACCGAACGGATGACCGCTCAGCCGCAGACGGAACCGGCGCAGCGGCAGCCGCCACCACCGGTCGAGGTCCGCGGAGAGCGCCACCAGAACGGTCGCCGAGACGAGGACGAAGGCGGCGGAAGCGACCGGCTGCCGGCCGAACACCTCCCACCACGGAAGCGCATCACCGGTGGCGGCGGCCCCGGCCACTGCCCCGCCCGCCAGCACGGCGGCTGCGCGGGCGAAGGCCCTCCAGGTGATCGGTGAGTCGTCGTTCGCCGAGCAGCCACAGGACGACTCGGGCGCGGTCGTCCGGGCCCTGGCGAGGTAGGCGAGGAAGCCCGCCCCGAGCAGGGCGGCACCCGCCCCCGGAGTCGCCGCCGGCAGGCCGACGGCGGCGGGCCAGGCCGACTGGGTGAACAGCCCTAGAGCCAGGACCAGTTCGACCGTGCCGACGCCGCGGAGCGCGAGAACGGCGCGTTCACTGTTTCCCAGCATGCGGGCGAGAGCGGTCTTCGGGGCCGCTCGGACGGTAGCGGGGCCGAGCTTGGCCGCCCCGGTCCGTCCGAGCAGTCCCGCAAGGATCAGTGGCACCAGGCTCAGCGTCAGCGAGACCATTCTTCCCCCTGCCGCTCAGTGGCCGACGGACACGCGGACGACGTCGATGGAGTTGTCCGACGGTCGCCACGCGCCCATGATCTGGGCGTGCTGCCCGATCCGCAGGCGGGACAGATCGGACGTCAGGGCCTGGCCCGCGTAGGAGGCGTTGGTGGTCCCGCGGGTGACGTGGCCGACGAGTTCGTGGTTGCCGTGGGCCAGGTGAAGCCGGTTCTTCTCGATGCCGCGGAGGGTGGTGTCCAGGTTCACGATGTTCACCCACACCGCGTCGGCGGCGACGGTACCGTCGGGCATCGGCACCCCGCGCGCGTACATCCCGTCGCCGGGTTCGATCGCCGCAGCGGTGGTGGGCTCCCGTTTCCAAACGCTGGTGGCGTTGGTCAACTGAACACGGGATCTGTCGCCGTGGGAGCCCACGACGTACAGCAGGCTGCCGTCGATCCCCGATATCCGTCCCTCCATGAAGGAGGTCTTGGCGAACGCCGGGTCGAGGGAGGGCTGGGGGGCCGCGAAGGCGGCTTCGGCGTCGATGCCGCCGAGCGCGGTGGCGCCGACGATCGTCGCGCCGCCGATGACGGCGTTGGTGAGGAAGCGCCGGCGGTCGACGCCGTTGCGGTGGGCCTGGCGAGCGGTCATGGCTGTCTCCTCACTCGTAGATGTAGACCGGCAGCATGCCGGAGTCGAGGTTTCCGATGGCGGAGAAGGCGGCAGGGGTGAGGTCGAGGATCCGGTTGGTGCGGCAGACGCCGTTGCAGCATGTCGCCTCACCGCACCAGGACTTGGTGCGCGGACCGCAGTCAGTGATCGTGATGCACACGGCCGCTCCGGAACACTGGTGTTTGACCCTCATCACCGAGCCGCACCCACGCCGCGGGATGTTCTCGCCGCAGTAGTCGGGGCGGGTGATGTCCCAGCAGGCCTGGGAGGCGTTGGGCCACGCTCCGTGGTAGGAGGCGGAGCGGCAGTTCCCGCAGGCGCCGCCGCCCGCGCTGCCGCACGGGCCCCAGGCGTTGCCGCAGCAGAACCAGCTGGTCTCGCCACGCCATAGATAGGTCGATCCGCAAGCCATGGTGCTTCCCTTCCGGTCGGAAGTCGAAATGTCACGTGCATGACAATCTCCTGTTCCGCGTGATGCGCTGGACAGGAGAGCGGTGACGGGTGGTGCGATCGGGCATCACCATGATGAGCATCGTGGCCCCGCTCCGCCAGAGGGCAGAAGGCCGAGAGCCTGGCATCCTCTCCGCTGAGCAGGGTCGGGGCCGGCGCGGCCGAGCCGGAGCGTCCGCACCTCTGGGCTGCACCCGCTCCGCCGTCTCCCCCGTCTCGCAGACGGCAGAGTCGCCATGGGCGAGGTCGACCTGAGTCACCTGCGCATCGGCACCCTCGACAAGCGGTACTTCGGTACCGACCGGGACTTGCGGAATCCGCCTCCCCTCCTCAATCGACGCCACCGTGTCCGCCGAGGACCCCAGCCGCTCGCCGAACTCCGCCCGCTCCAGCCCCGCCCGCGTCCGCAACAGCTTCAACTGCCGCCCGAACGCGGTCACCACACCCGTGCCCGGCTCGTCCTCCGGCCACCGCTGCTGCCGTACCGTCTCCTCGTCCCGCACCTCGGTCACCGGCCTCGCCGCCTCTCCCCGCGTACCGCCCCGCACAGCGACCGCGCCCGCAGCACGAAGAAGAGACCGAAGGTGCGCCCCTGCTCGCCGTCGACCTCGCAGCAGCAGTGAGCCTTCGCTGTCTTCGGGCTGCTCGAGGGGGCCCGGTCGTGCTTCGGCCGGACGTACGCGGGTGATCCCGACCGCATCGCCGAAGGGCTCGCGGCGGACGAGGCGGTGAAGGCGGCCGACACAGTGAGGTCTTCTCGGCAACGTGACGGTTGCGGTGCGTGATGATGCCGGGCGGCGGGATGGTGACTCGATGCC
>NZ_JAESIF010000166.1:0-4271 GCF_016757295.1 Streptomyces sp. M2CJ-2
ACCGGAGACCACCTCACTATCGATGTCCTGCGGTACCCGGGCCCAAGACGTCCGCCCGGGCGATCCTGATGGCGCGGGCTCCTCCGTTCTTCCCTCGGTGATCAACCACTTACCTACTGCTGGTACTGCTCTCCTGCATACTGCTGGTGGCCTGGGACAGCGCCACCCTTCGGCAGCCGGCCCCGTCGCCCGTCCTGCGTCTGCTCCGGCCTGGAACCCCACTGCCGAACCTCCCGGTGCGCGCGTCCGCAGCCGACGCCTTCACCGAGGTTCTGCTCACTGACTTCACTGCGGGGGACTGCTCACGGCGGCCCCTGAGCACCGCGGGCCACCCGGTCCGGTCGTCAGTCCCGTCGCCGTCCTGCGTCTGCTCTGGCTTCGGAACTCCACCACCGCACCGTCCTGCATCCCGCGACTGCGGGTACTGCGGCCCGGCAGTTCGTCTCTGCCGGGCCCTGTTGATCTCGACTACGAGAGAAACCATAACCACACCACCACCCAATGTCTACTCCAGCGGGCATAGATTTCCGCGCGTTCGACGGTGAGGTAATCGGGCCCCGCCGGGTCAAGGGGGACGCTGGGCTGAGCACAAGCACCGGGCAGGCAGGACCGGGCATTGACGAGCCGGCGGCCAGGGGGGACCTGCTGGACACGGTGCGCGTCGGCGCCACGGCCATCCGCTCCGCGACCGCGGGCGCCGACGCGCCCGAGACCACCCGGGCCTTCTGCGAAGCCCTCCGGCAGCCTGTGCCGCTCGAGAAGTCGGTGTGGCCAGGCTGCCGGAGCAGCAGCGCGGACAGCGCCGCGCACCAGAACCGGTCGGTCGGCTCATAGCGGACCGGGCCCTCCACCTGCCGGCGCAGCACGGCGTTCGCGTTCCGCAGCACGAGCAGCCCGGCATCCTTGGAGGCGTTGCGGCGCGGCAGTACCGACGGGACAAAGGGCATCTTCCGGATCATCTTGTCCACCAGGGACACGAGCACCCGGACATGCTTCCGGTCAGCGCAACATCATCGCTGCCGCCTGCGGCGATGACTTTTCGAGCGGCACAGGCGCGTGTGCCGGTCAGATCTCCATCACGGCCTCGCAGTCGGGGCAGACCAAGGATGCGTACTCATCGGGGTACCACGGCGCCCCACGGCGCTCGGAAGGCCTGCGGCGGGCGGTCGCCATAACGAACGTGTCCTTGCCGCAGAGGGTTCGTGGTCCGGTCCTGGTGGGCGTTCCCGGCGCGGTGGGCGCCGCGTGCACCCGGCGAACGGGCCGTTCTTCATCACCTGGTGAACCGGGGGAGCGTGTGGCCACCGGCTTGTCGAGCTCGTACACGACGACGATGTCGCTCATGCCCCTACCGTAGGCCGAGGGGTCGATTTGCCCGCAGCCTCGAGCCGGGTGGCTGTGATCGGCTGTCGCGCCTGGACCGCGAACGGCGGCTATTCGGGCCTGTTCACCGGGCCAGACCTGGCCGCCTCGAACTCCGCCCGGACCTCGTCTGAGCTCACCGAGCGGGGAAGGTGAGCCGCAGAACGATCTCGCCGTCGTCGATCTCCCCGGTGGGCTCGAACCCGAACTTCCGGTAGAAGGGCCACGGTTCGCCGTCGCCGGGCTCGTAGCTGGTCAGCAGCTCGGTGGCGCCGTCCGCGCGCACCAGGGCAGCGATCTGCGTGAGCACCTCTCGGCCGATCCCTCGCTTCTGGTACCGCTTGTCGACGAGGAGGCGCCAGAGGAAGTGCCGCCCTGTGAAAGGACCAGCCGACGGTTTCCACGACAGCATCACGAAGCCGACCGGCTCGTCGCCACGGTACACGGCGCGGTACCAGGGATTGGCCTCCGGCGTCCTTGCCGCCTCCTTGAGCGACGTGGACACGGAGGCGACGAACTGCTTCTGGTCACGTCGGACGCGGAGGGCACGAACGACATCCCGGCTGTCGTCGGTGATCTCCCGTAGGTGCACGCCTGGGGGCCTCATGCCACACCCCTTCCTGCATCCGGCAGCCGCGCCGTCCGGGCCAGCGTGAAGAGCCGCCACCGGGCGGCACTCCCTTGTGCGTATGCGTTGTCAAGGACGCCGGGTTGGACGTCTTCGCAGCGTATCCGACACCGGCGATCTGGAGCGGAACTGGCGCGCCGGACTGTGACCGTTTCCGAGGCAGCTCCTGGTGAAGAGCGACTCGGCCTGACGCGGCGATGCCCAGAGCCCCCTGCCGCATCGCGGCACCCTCACGTGTTGCAGGTCCTCCGCACGGGCATTGTCAACTTGTTGGTGTGCGGTTGCTTGAGGGTGTGCCGGGGTGTGCTGGGCTTGGTTTCCGCCTCTGGTTCAGGCCTCGGTGGGCATGGCGATAGTGCCGGTGATCTCGTTCCAGGTTCCGAAGCGGTGACGCATCTCGGTGCGGTAGCCGGGGGCGGTCATCCGGTAACGGCGGGGCCGGAAGTGCGGTGAGATCTGGCTGAACGCGGACAGGAATTTCTGGGCTCTGCCGACTGTGCGGAAGCCCTTCATCGCGCGTTCGCGCTGCCTCGTCGGCTGATGGGAGTTCTCGGCCCGGTTGTTCAGGCCCTGGTGGGAACGGTGCTCGACTGAGGACATCAACTCTCTGTGGGCGACGCCGTAGGAGCGGAGCTTGTCGGTGACCAGCACCCTCGGTGTCCTCCGCTGCTTCTTCATCATCTTGGCCAGGAACCGCTTCGCGGCCTTCGCGTCCCGCTTGGACTGCAGCAGGATGTCGAGGACGGTGCCGTCCTGGTCCACGGCCCGCCACAGGTAGTGCCGCACCCCGTTGATCTTCACGAACACCTCGTCCAGGTGCCACTTATCGCCGGCCTGGGGCCGGCGACGGCGCAGGGCGGCCGCGTACCGGGGGCCAAACCGGTCGCACCACCGGCGGATCGCCTCATGGGAAACGGTGATCCCGCGGGCCAGGAGCAGCTCCTCGACTTCGCGGAAGGAGAGCGGGAAGCGGTGGTACAGCCACACCGTGTGGGAGATGACCTCCGCCGGGAACCGGAATCCCTTGTACGACGGCCCGTCCCCGGCACCCTCCACAACCAGCCCCTCCCGAACGATCAACAAACCCGGCCACCATTCCAGCCCGGAGACCATTCACTCAACGTGACAATGCCGTGTGACGGGCTCTTCGTCACGCGCAGGCTCGCGAAAGGAAAGCGGGGCTGCGGCCTTGTTCTCGCTCGCCGGTCGGTCAGCGCTCCAGGTCCCCGCGCATCTGGACGAAGAGCTTTCCCGCATCGGCGAGCGTGCTGTCCTCGAAGAGCGCGACGGCCGCCGTGCCCTCGTCGGCCCACCCGCAGATGACGTTGCCCTCCTCGCCCGGCGAGGCGAGCAGGCACTCCACCGAGCCACCGAGCGGCCCGGGCTCCACCGGCTGCGCCTCGGGCTGCCCCAGCTCCGGGTCCCACCGGATGTACTCGATCATGCCTCGGAACAGGTGCTCACGGCGCCTGCTGGTGTCCTCGGGTACGTGGTCGACGCCCTCGAACAGCACCGGCGCACCCTGCCCGCCCGGGTCCCCGTAGTTGCCGATGACCAGCGTCATGCCGTCCCGCATCTCGCCCGGGTCGACCGGAGCGTCCGTGAGGGCCCGGTCTCCCGTCAGCCTGTCCAGGCCGCCCGCTCGGGGGGCGTCCAGCAGGGTGCGCGGACCGCCCTGCTCCGCCGAAGGCGTCGGTGACGCGGATCCGGAGATCTGCCCTCTCGGAGGGGCGTCGGGGTCGGGAAGGCCCGTGGCGTCCTCCCGGCAGCCGCCGACCGTCAGCATCGCCAACACCGCCACGGCCGTCAGGCCCGTTCTTGCCGCAGATGCGCGCTTCATCAAAACCCCCGTTGTTGCTGCACTCGTGGTGCCCCCCGCCGCTTTGAGTGGCGGCCGTGATCAGTGACGAGTCGTTCCGGCCCGATGGTTCCCGCCGCCGGGCACGAGGACCTGCCGCCCGGTGCAACGCCTGAGGACACCGTCACGTCGCCTGCCCGGGTGGAGTGGGCTTCTGGTTGGTCATGCCGGGGAAAGGTCGTCCGTGCACAGCGCGCCGCCGTCGCACCCGGGGCGCCGATACCCGGTCGAGATCATTGCCCCGGTGTGTGGGTCAAGCGGGCCGAGACCGACGAGGGCACCAGGCCCGGCACCACCAGCGCCGAAGCGTGCCAGGCGCTGAAGTGACGGGGCACCGCCCTTTTGCCGTTGGGTGCGGCTCCTTCCAGGGGACAGCTGAGCTGGGGATTTACTGATCCGGGTGTGGGCGGGGTGGTGTCGTCT
>NZ_JAESIF010000167.1:0-4202 GCF_016757295.1 Streptomyces sp. M2CJ-2
GACCGGCCCCGGGGTGTCCGTGCGGGCCGCCCTGGTACGGGCCTGGAACGGGCACCTGGCGGGCGACCCGGCCGCCGCCCGCCGGTGTGACGCCGCGGCGCTGCGCGGGGCCCGGCACGGGCATCTGCGCCGCCCCTTCGTGGACGCCGGGCCGTGGCTCGCACCGCTGCTGGACACGGACCCGCTGCGGGGGCTGGCCGCGGGCTGGCTCGTCACCGGCTCCGCCGACGTGCCGCCGCCCGCCGTGCCGCCCGTGGTGGAGGATCTGAGCGGCCGGGAGCGGGACGTGCTGCGGCGGCTGGCGCGGATGATGACGACCGAGGAGATCGCCGCCGACCTGTACGTGTCGGTCAACACGGTGAAGACCCACCTCAAGAGCGTCTACCGGAAGCTCGACGTCAACCGCCGCGCCGACGCCGTACGCCGGGCCCGCGACCTGCGGCTGCTGTGAGCCCGGCCGCCCCGCGCGAGCCGCTCACCGCCCCGCTCACCTGCCACGGGTGAGGGCGGGGCGGCCGGGCGGGGTGGACGATCGCAGGGTGGCAGCAGTCTGCCGCCGCTCCCGAGCCGTGGGAGGAGGGGCGCATGCACTACGAGATCCGCGTGGACGGCCACATGTCGGACACGCTGACCGAGACCTTCCCCGAGCTGGACCATGTCGTGATGCGGGGCCAGACCGTGCTGTTCGGCCAGGTCGTCGACGAGGCACACCTGTACGGCCTCCTGGCCCGCCTGCGCTCCCTGGGCCTCCGCGTGGTCGAGATGCGCCCGACCCCCCAGTGACGCCTACAGCGCGTCGAACGGCGGCACGATACGGACCACGATGATCAGCGGGTCACGTGGCGCCACCAGGAAGTAGAACCAGCCGCCGGCGGCATCCATGCGCCTCAGACCGCCCGGTCGAGGGCCGTTGCCGATGTCGCTGAGGTCGACGCCCATACCGGCAAGGTCGACGAGCTGGTCGGTCAGGCGTTCCACTTCAGCCACGACGTGAACGGGGATGCCGGCTACCACGTGGTCGTGGTCGGGGTCGTATTCCCAGCGCCAGTCCGTGCTCACAGGGCCGGGAGACCGATGGCCGCGTGAGCTGTGTCCAGGATTCGGCCGATCTCAGAAGCGGCCTCTCGTGCCTGAGCCGCGCCGCCGGACTCGACGGTGTCTTCCCAGCGTCGGAGGTCTGCTGCCAGCTCGGGCCAACGCTGGATATGGACATAGACGGCCCACTGGCCGATGAACCGCTGGAGCGGCGTCAGGTCGCAACTCTGCCGGGACTGGTCAGCCGCCTGATCCAACTCCCGGGTGAAGGCCGGCAGTGCTGCGGGCGCGATCTGGCTGACCGCCTGGCGCAACGCGGCAACCGTGGCAGGCGGCTGGGGGATGAGTGGTTGCCCGGCGGCGAAGGTAGTCATGGCTGCTCCCATGGGCACGATTCTGATCCCGGGCGTCAGCGTATCGGGCATGAGTGCTTCCTCACCGCTCGAACGAGTGTTCTTCGATGCGTCCGTGACGTCTGAGGTGGGTATGGCGCCGGTCGGGCGCACCCACCCCCTCTTCGCACACACGACCGCACGCGCGTCAGAGGCTCTCGGCGGTGAGCCTCCCGGAACGTACGGCGGCCCGGAGTTCCTCGAAGTCCCGCTCGTTGCGGTCGGCGTAGGCCTGGGCGAAGTCGGGGAGGGCTTGGTCGAAACGGTCGCTCGTGCCCAGGTAGGCGGCGATCGCCAGGGGGTCGCCGGAGCGCGCGTGGGCGCGGGCCAGGCTGCCTCCGCACCAGCCCCCGAAGAGGGCGAGCGTCCGGGCGTCCATGGTCTCCGGACGCGCGATGCCCTTCCAGTCCCGCAGCTGGCGCACGTAGAAGTCCCTTTCCCTGCCGTCCAGGCCGAGGACGCGGTCCCAGCCCAGGAAGATGTCACTGGTCGTCTGGATCAGGCGTTGCCCGGTCACCACGCGGCGGCCCTGGTTGTCGAAGCGTTCGCCCTCCGTGTACGGCGCGAGCACCGACTCCTGCGCCTCCTTGGCCTGGAGCAGCAGCGGATCATCGTCGTCGCGGCCGAGCAGGAGCAGGATCCAGCAGCGGGTGCCGACGCTGCCGACGCCGACCACCTTGCGGGCCGTGTCCACGAGCCGGTACCGGTGGAGCAGGTGCCGACGCTCGGAGGACAGGGTGTCCGCGTATCCCTCGAGGATGGAGCGCAGTTCGCTCTCCTCACCGCGTCCGGGCGCGTCGGGCAGTAGGTCGCGCAGCGGGGTGATCAGGGGCGGGTCCGGGGCGATCCGCCGGCCCTCGGGGGTGATCCGGGTGAGCCGGTCGACGGCCTGGAGGTAGGTGTGGGCGCGGGCCCGCGCGGCGGCCCGTTCGGTACGGCGCCGGACGGACCGGTCGAGGGAGGAGGCGAGGAGTTCCCGCATCCGGTCGACGTCGTCCTGGGCGTACCAGACGTCCAGGGTGCGCATGTCGGCGAGGCCCCGCATCCGTTCGCGGTACGCCCGTACGCAGGCGATGACCGCCTTGTTCTGCTCCCGCTCGGAGAAGCCGTTGGCGCGGCCCGCGATGACGAGGCTGGCGGCGAGCCGTTTGACGTCCCATTCGAAGGGGCCGGTGAAGGTCTCGTCGAAGTCGTTGATGTCGAAGACGAGGTGCCGTTCCGGCGAGGCCAGCAGCCGGAAGTTCAGCAGATGCGCGTCGCCGCACAGCTGCACCTCCAGCCCGCTGTGCGGCAGCGTGGCGAGGTCGGCGGCCATGATCGCGGCGGCGCCCCGGTAGAAGCGGAACGGCGACTCCAGCATGCGCCCGTACCGGATCGGGACCAGTTCGGGCACCCGCGTGGCCGACTGCCGCGCGAGCACGTCGACCGGGTCGAAGCGGTCGGGACCAGGGGCGAACCGGCCGTGCGCCGAGCGTGCGACGCGTTTGCGGGCCGTCCGCCCCCGCTCGGTCCGCTCGGCCGGTGAGAGGGCCGCGACGACGGCGCTCGGTGCGGTCATGGTCCGCCCTCCTGTGGCTTCGGCGTACATCCGCTCTCCAGCGCACCGCACTCCGTACCCGGCCGGGATCACCCGTCGGGGGTGAGGCGGCACGGCCGTCGCCGTGGGCAGCCTGAAACCGGCGCGCATCCCCGCGCCGGACGGAGGAGAGCCATGAGCCCCGCGACGTACCTCGCGTACGACTACCCCCTGCTCGGAGCCTTCTGGACCATGCTGCTGCTGTTCCTGTGGGTCATGTGGTTCGTGCTGCTGTTCCGGGTCGTCGTCGACATCTTCCGGGACGACTCGCTGAGCGGCTGGGCCAAGACCGGCTGGATGATCTTCGTCATCCTGCTGCCCTTCGTCGGCGTGTTCGTCTACGTCATCGCCCGCGGCAAGAACATGGGCCGGCGGGAGATCGCGCAGGCCCGCGCGCAACAGGAGGCGTTCGACAGTTACATCCGGGAGACCGCGGCGGGCCACGGCACGCAGACCGGCACCGCCGAAGAACTGCACCGGCTGTCCGAGATCCGCTCGCGCGGCGACCTCACCGACGAGGAGTTCAACCGGGCCAAGGAACTGGTGCTGAGCGGCCACGGCTCCGGGCACGCCGGCTGACCCGCACCGGACCCGCCCGCTGACCGCACCGGGCCCGCCCCGGCGCCCCGGACCCCGACCGCACACGACGGAATGAGGTGGCGACATGGCTACACACGCTCCGCACGCACACGCACGCACGCGCACGCCGTCCGCGAAACACCAGGTGGCAGGCGGAATGACCGTCTTCGGCGGCGTCATGCTGCTGCTCGCGGGGATCCTCGGCATCGTCCGGGGAATCTCCGCGATCGCCCAGGACGACATCTTCGTCACCACGCAGAACTACGTCTTCAAGTTCGACCTCACGTCCTGGGGCTGGATCCATCTGATCCTGGGTGCGGTCGCCGTACTCATCAGCATGGGACTCTTCCAGGCCAGGACCTGGGCGCGAGTGGCCGGTGTGGCGATCGGCGGACTCATCATGATCGCCAACTTCATGTCGCTGCCGTACTACCCGGTCTGGTCGGTCGTGATGATCGCCCTCTCCGGCTTCATGATCTGGGCCCTGTGCCTGGTACGTCCCGGCGACACCTGAGGCGGCTGCTCGCCCGGAGCGTGCCGGGCAGCTCGCTGGTGCCGCCGTCGCCGACCATGGCCAGCGCGACCACGTCGTCGCCCTTGAGGCGGGCGGCGTGCGCGAG